>JAJFFE010000420.1 GCA_021776775.1 Planctomycetota bacterium
CAGAGCGTTTCCCGGGGCTGACGTTGCAAGAGATTCGGCGTCGCAAGCTGTCCGGTCGCGTCGCTCTCGCCACCCTGCTGGGCAGGGTCGCTCCGAGGACCGCCGAACTGGACCAAACGTGGCGCGACGACGGAGAACCCGTCCTGGACTCTTGGTATGCGCACCACGGCCGGCTCAAGCGTCTGTCAGACGTTCGATTGTTCCGCGCGGTTCGCGACTCCGCACACCACTCGGATGATAGGGTCGGCGTGGTCGGACTGGAGCGGATGCTCGAAGATCAACTCCGTGGTACGCCCGGTGCCCGAAACTTCGAAGTGGACGTTCGCGGTCGTCCGCGTGGGGGCCCGCTGTGGGCGGAACCTCCGACGCCGGGAAAAGACGCGCGGCTGACCCTCGACTTCGAGCTGTGTGAGACCATCTACAACTTGGTCGACACAACACCGGAGAAGACGTTCGGGGCGAGCGTGTTGGTGGGCGATCCACGGACCGGTGAAATCCACGGGTGGGTGTCCTACCCGTCCCTAGATCCCGACCAGAGATTCGAAAGCGCCAAAGAGCTGGAGTCGTTCTACAAGGCGAACCCCGGAATTCTCATGAACCGTCCGGTCGGAGCGTTGGTCGAACCGGGTTCCACCTTCAAGACCCTAGTCGCCATCGCAGGACTTGCCGAGGGTGTCATAGGTCCCGACGACGGCCTCGAGTGCAATGGGTACTACAATCCCGCCAAGCCAAACGAACTCCGCTGCCGCAACCACTCTCACCCGATGACACTCGACGTTCGCCAAGCGTTGGCCCGTTCGTGCAACTGCTACTTCTACCACGTCGGCGGCGACCGCTTGGGAGCCGAGAAGATCCGCGCCTGGGGAAGACGGCTTCATTTGTGGGATCGCGAAGGTAACGGGCTCTCGGTCGGTCGAACCTGGGGCGACCCACCCACCGAGCGCGGCAAGCGTCCGCTCCTCGGCATCGGCCGCGGGTTTACCGTCTGTCCGATCGGTATCTATCGACTGACCTGCGGCATCGCCAACCGTGGTCTATTCGTACCGGCACGTTTGGTGGTCGGCGCCCCGGCGCCGTCACCCGAGCAAGTCGACGTCGAGCCCTGGGTCTGGGACGCAGTCATCGAAGGGATGGCCGGAGCCGTTCGGTACGGAACTGCAAGCTCGGAGAAAACCGGGCTCTCTCGATTCGATTGCGCCGTCAAGACCGGCACGGCCGAGACGAAGTGGTTCGATGCAGAGCTCGACGAAACCGTCGTCGGCAACACCGCGTGGTTGATCGGGTTCGCTCCCGTCCAGAACCCTCAGGTCGCATTCGTCGTCAACGTCGAACGCGCGCCGGACAAGGTTCACGGTGGCGAAGCGTGCGGACACATCGCCGCGGCCGTTCTCGACTGGTATTCGGTTCGCCGTGGATTGCCGACGGAGAAACCGCGATGAGTTCGAACTTCCCGCGACTCGCGCTTCCCAGGGGTTGGGGTGGAACGCGCCTGCCGTCGATCACGATGTTGACGTTTCTCATAGCGCTTCTCGCGATCGGTTCCATCTTCGTTCACTCGGCGTCGACCGGAGGTGAAGTCCCCTTCCCCGGTCCGTTGACTCGATTGCATCTCTTTCGCGTCGTCTTCGGCTGCGGATTCCTTCTGGTGTTCGTCCTCGTCCACTACCGAATACTCGAGGATCTCTGTACACCGCTGTATCTGTTCGGCCTCGGCCTCTTGGGATACTTGCTCTTCAAGAAGTTCTTCCTAGGAGTGGGGATAGAGCGGTGGTTGCGGTTCGGGTTCGTAAACCTGCAGCCCGGCGAAGTCATCAAGCTGTGCACCGTGTTGATGCTCGCGAAGGTGTTGAAGCCGGTCGGACGAAATCCAGGCGCAGTGGACAGAGCTCTACCCTTGGTGCTCGTCGGCGTCCCCTTCGCCATGGTCGCGGTCCAGCCCGATCTGGGAACAGCACTGGTCCTCGTACCGATCCTCTTCGCCATGCTGTGGACTTCGGGTGCCTCGCTCGGGCGGCTGGCTCGATTGGCGCTCACCGGGCTAGTGATTGCTCCACTCGGTTGGTTCTTCTTGGCCGAATATCAAGTCCGTCGCGTACTCGTGTTTCTCGATCCGTACGGCTCGGAAGTTCGCGAGGCGAGCTACCAGATTCGTCACTCCATGACGGCGATCGGATCGGGAGGTCTCGAAGGAGCGGGGTTGTATCGAGGCACGCAGAACACGCTCGAGTACCTACCGGAAGATCACAACGACTTCATCTTCGCGGTGATCGGAGAGGAGTGGGGCCTCATCGGAACCCTCGGCGTGCTCCTTATCTTCGTGCTGCTGTTCCTGTCATGTTATGGAATCGCGTACCGGACGCGTGAGCCGTTCGGCCGCCTCGTGGTCGTCGGGATCACGACTCAGCTCGCGTTTCAGACTCTGGTGAACCTGGCCATGACAACTGGAATCGCTCCAGTGACAGGACTACCGCTGCCGTTCGTCAGCTTCGGCGGGTCGGCCCTGTTCGTTTCGCTCGCCTCGATCGGGATTGTGCTCGGAATCGGAATGAGGCCTGTACGCATCATGACACCCGATGGGCTGACAGACGGAACCTCGGTCCGCTGACTAGCCCTGGTTCCACAACCAGGCGGCGTAGAGCGCCGACGCTGGAACGAGGTAATACGCCCAGACGTGGAGCGACCCCGATTTCAGCATCTTCAAGAGCAGGGTCAGCGCGAAGTAGCCCGTCACGAGCGCCGTCACGCCACCGACGAGATACCCGGTCCAGGTCGATCCGTCCGGTAGACCACCGTCTTGAATGACCTCGTACACCTGCAAGACCGTCGCGCCGGCGATCAATGGAGTCGCACACAGAAACGAGAAGCGAGCCGCCTCTTCTCTCTTGCAACCCATCCAGAGCGCGGCACAGATCGTGATTCCGGATCGAGAGATCCCCGGGAGTAGCGCGATCGCTTGGAACGCGCCAATCCAGAGCGCGATCGTAATCGTGACATTCGGTTTCGTCTCCTCGGGCGGCCGACGCAGCGTGAACAGAGCACCCGCTGTGACCAGCCAGCAGACCGAAACCAGATACGGCCACTGTAGCGGCCACTCTTCGATCGAGTCCTTGAGCAGCAAGCCGACGACTCCCGCCGGAACCGCACCAACTACGACAGCGATCAAAAGACGCCTCTGATCGGGATCACCGTTGAAGACGCTGGCGATCAAACGACGAAAGTCGCGACGGAATACCCAGACCACCGCGATCAGTGTCGCGAAGTGGACCAAGATGTCGAAGCTGAGATCTTGCGCCAACGGCGAGTCGAGCCAATGCTCCAACGCGTGCAAGTGACCGCTGGACGAGACGGGCAAGAACTCTGTCAAACCCTGGATCGCACCGAGCAACAACTCTTCTCCGTAAGGAATCATGAGCGGGGACCGACCTCGGCTCCGACTTGAGCGTGCCAATACGAGAGCAAATCTCGAAGGCTCTGATCGATAGAGTATTCCGGAGCCCAACCGGTGTCCCGCTTGATAAGCGACGCGTCGCCGTAGAGTACTTCGAGATCGTTGGGTCGCATGCGGGCCGGGTCCGGCTCGATCTCGAATTGAACGTCGGCAATCTCCCCCATCGACCGGACGAGATCCTCGAGAACGTGTGGCTGCCCCGTCGCGATCGTGTACAGGTCCCCAGCCGGAGGTGTTTCGATCAACCGAAGGTACGCTTCGATGACATCGCGAACATCGAGAAACTCGCGTCGAACGGAAAGATTGCCGACGTTGAGGACCGGCGCATCCAATCCGGCGCGAATCCGTGAAATCTGTCGCGCGAAACTGGAAAGCACGAAGTTGGGTTCTTGACCAGGGCCGAAATGGTTGAACGGTCGAGCGATGATCGCAGGCGCGACCAAACCATCGAGCGCCGCACGAACTTGCTCTTCAGCTTGCAGCTTGGTCTCCCCGTACACGTTGTTGGGTCGTGGTGTCGTCGACTCGGTGACCGGTTGCTCTTCGACCGGAGTTGGACCGTAGACGATACAACTCGACGCAAACAGCAGGCGGGCCGGGATCTGAGTTTCAACCAATGCGTTCACGACCGAGCGCGTGCCGCCGACGTTGACGTTTTGCGCGATTTGCGGCAACTGATCGGAGTCGGGGATCGTCGAGAGCGCAGCAAGGTGAACGACAGCGTCCGGGCATGACTGATCGACGACGCGAATCATGTCGTCGTCGTTCGGAAGGTCGATGGCTATGGGGGCCGTACCGGAGTCGACCGAAACGCCTGGGTTCTTCGCGTGGCGTACCGGTAAGTCGGCCCGTGCAGTTCGCACCAACGGGACGACTTCATGACCGCGTGCGAGGAGCGCTCCGCACATGTACTGGCCGACAAACCCGTCGGCACCGGTCACGAGAATCTTCACGACACACCCCCTCGCTTGTTACCCAACGTTTGATTCCGGGTCTACTCGGCATTGTCTTTCGCATACTGGGAGTAGCGAAGCTTGTCGTCGACTCGTTCGATGTCGGCGTCAACCATCATGTGGATGAGCTCCGCGAACGACGTCTCCGGGTTCCAGCCAAGATTCTCTTTGGCCTTGCTGCTGTCTCCGACGAGGAGGTCAACTTCGGCCGGACGAACCAACGACTGGTCGACGTGAACATGGTCTTGGTAGTTCAAACCCGCTCGGCTGAACGCGGTGTCGACCATCTCGCGGACCGAGTGCGTTGCCCCGGTCGCAATCACGTAGTCGTCGGGCGTCTCTTGCTGAAGCATGAGCCACATCGCTTCGACGTAGTCGCCGGCGAAACCCCAGTCTCGCTTCGCGTCGAGGTTGCCGAGTTGCAGACTGTCGGTCAGCCCGAGTTTGATACGAGCCACTCCGTCCGTGACCTTGCGGGTGACGAACTCGAGGCCGCGCCGAGGAGACTCGTGGTTGAACAGGATTCCGGAGCATGCAAACAGGTTGTACGACTCGCGATAGTTCACGGTGATCCAGTGGCCGTACACCTTGGCTACACCGTATGGGCTCCGCGGGTAGAACGGCGTCGACTCCCGTTGCGGTACTTCGAGAACCTTTCCGAACATTTCACTCGAAGACGCTTGGTAGAAACGTATCGACGGGTCGATGTCGCGAATGGCTTCGAGGAGCCGAGTCACGCCGACGGCGGTGAATTCGGTCGTCAACACGGGCTGATCCCACGAGGTTGGGACGAACGACTGGGCTGCTAGGTTGTAGACCTCGGTCGGTGCAAACCGCTTGATGATGCTACTCAGCGAGTACTGGTCCAGGAGGTCGCCCTGCACAATCTGGATCTTGTTCCGCAGGTGTTCGATGCGTTCGAACTTCTCGACGGACGACCGCCGCACCATACCGGCGACTTCGTACCCCTTCTCGAGGAGAAACTCCGCGAGATAGGATCCGTCTTGCCCGGTAATCCCGGTAATCAGTGCTCTCTTGTCCGACATGTTCAACCTTCTCTACGATCGTCGCCGCCGGGACCAGATGGTCGGGGACGAACTTGAATTCGAGCCAGCGTGTCCCGCGTCGAATGACGCTTCGGATCACCGACGATCACGATCTCACCCCCGTAGCTTCGAACCGTCGGCGCTTCGGGTATTGTCTCGGGGACGTAATCGGTTCCTTTTGCGTAGTACTCCGGGCGCAGTCGTTCGAGGATCGGATCTACCGTATCGTCCGCAAAGATGTGGACGTAGTCCACGGCACTCAACGCGAGAAGTAGCTCCGCGCGCTCGTGTTCCGGATAAATCGGTCGATCGTCTCCTTTGTGGCGCCGAACCGACGCGTCATCGTTGATGCACACGATGAGATAATCGGCTCTTCCGCGCGCGTCCTCCAGTGAGCGTACGTGTCCGACATGCAAGAGGTCGAAACACCCGTTGCTGAGAATCGCGCGTTCACCCCGATCACGCCGTTCTCTGACGGTGCTGGCCAGCGTATCGAGATCGATCGGACCCCGCAGATTCGGATTCAAGATGAACTCCCGGTAAGACTTCTGATCGACACTAGACCGGCCGGGGACGGGGCTCGCCGGCGACGGATCGCGAGTCGAACTCGGACCGCAGATCGGTTCCGAACTCGAGTCACCTCTGCGGGCCGGAACGCTATCACATGTCGGGCACGAAGTCAGGAGCGGCTAGCGGTGAGCGAGGACGCACGATTGCGCCGAACCCGCCCCGCGGATCACCGTGGCGGCACACCCGCGGATAAATATGAGAGAGTTTCCGGGGCCAGGCCAACGAGGCGCGGACGTTCTATCCAAAGACGTCCGAGCTGGCGATGAGTCCAGTCGGTACGGCGTGGACCCGACCCGTCTCAGGATTGACGCAAATCGTGCGTCCCTTGGCCAGCGGTGACGCCTCCTTGTAGGCGCGTCCGCGAATCGAGAAGCGAGTATCTGGCGCCGCCCCATTTCGAACCGTGATGGTCGCCGACTCATCACGCGAACGGTGACTATCGAGATCGGTCTGACGCTGACGAAGTTCGCGGATCTTGATATCGACTCGAGTCTGCTCGGCCGAGATCTCTCGCTGGGCCTCTCCGAACTTCTTTTGCGCCTTGCCCGGCAGCTTCTTGATCTTGGCGGGATCGCCGATGAGTCCACGAAACTCCGACTGGAACGATTCGAACAGCCGGGAGTGGTACGCCTCCCAACGCTCGACCTCGTCTTCGATCGACTTGGACTCGTCGTTGATCCAGTCCGCACTCCCGACAGAGACCATAGTCCGCTGATGTCGCGTCGCTTCGATTTCGTAAATCGACGCTCCTCGTACAGCGTCGATGCGGCTTCCCGTGACGATGCACGGCGAGGTAGCGGCGTCGAGCGCGCCCTGGGTCCGAAGCGTCGCGTTGTGCAACTCGTGGGTTACGGTCACGTCACCGTCGGCGTACACCGTGGCACCACGTATCGCACTGGCGCGAAAAGCGCCGCTGGCAATGATTTTCGTGTCGTTGCCTTCGACAACCTTCGTCACCCGAACATCGGCCCCACCGACAATCGACACGCCGTCGTGAACAGTCCCATCTATTTGAATAGCCCCTTGCGCGCGGAGGGTCGTGCCGGTCAGAACGTCACCGACGATTTTGACATCGCCACCCCACCGGTAGTCACCCGGCGGCAGGTCACGGTTGTGAGTCAGCGTTTCCGACACGTCGATCCGATGTCCCGAGATGACGAGGAAACCACTGCGAGTCGCGCGCCAACGTCCGTCGTGTGTTTCGATCCCGGTCCCGGGAATTGGACAACCGTCGCTGCCCGTACCGGGGGGAATCTCTTCACCACGCACGCTGCGACCGATGCGCGGGGCCGCCGTCGATCGAAGTGAGAAGATGATCTCACCCGATTTCACGAAGAGCGGCAGCAACTCCACGGGATCCGCTCCGGAACGGGCGGGAGGTGAGACGCGCTTCAGCGAAGGAGCTGCCGCCGCCTTGGGCGTCGTTCCCGACGCAACGACCCTCGGCCCCGCGATGGTACCCGTGCTCCAATCCTCGATGAACAACTGGAGTGAATCCTGATCGACCCCGTCCACGACGCCGCGCGCACGAAGCACTTCGGCGATGTCGGACGCGACGGGCTTTCGATCAGGGCACGGGCCGTTGGGGTAGATCGACGCTGTCATCCCATCGGAGGCAATGTCTACGCGTAAGACGTCGTGGATGTCGGATCTCACGGCTAACCTCCGGCCCTTCGACACCCAGCCCGTGTCGGGACCATTCTCCCAGGAAAACCTACCGCGCAATCCGTGTTCCCGGCAAGCGGCACTTGGGTTCCGGGAACATAACTCTCATTCCCTGCGCAGGTTGATGGTTGCGCGAGCGTGTGGGACGATCGGTGTTCGGCGATTGCAGATCCGATCGTCACGGAGCCCTCGGCGCGACGTCGATGGCCTAACCGAGTGTCAAAGGAAGGGGGTTACGGCTTGTCGGTACCACGGTCGGGTTCAACGGCGGCCCCCTTTGATCGCGATCCCCAGTCCAGCGGCGGTGACGGACTCCGACCCGCTCGATACAGGTTCATCGAAGCGATCGGCGCCGGCGGCGAAGGCGAGATCCATCTCGTCGAGGATCTCCGTCGGGACGCGACTCGCGTCGCGTACAAACTGATTCGAGACGCCCGAGGGACACCTGTCGAGTACCGACACATGACCACGCTGCGGCACCGCTCCCTCGCGCGCGTGTTCGACGCCGGTAGGCACGTCGTTTCGAACAACATCGGTGGCCCCACCGACTTCGATCGCGACGCGTGGTATTTCACGAGCGAGTACTTCTCGGGAATCCCAATTTCGCAGCTCCCCACCCCGCTTTCGATCGAGCTGTTCGAATCCCTACTCGCTGAGACCTGCGAGGTCCTTCGCTACCTGAACTCTCGGGGGTACCGCCACGGTGATCTCAAACCAGCCCACATCCTCTACTCTGACGCCGACCGCCCGCAGATGCGCGTCATCGACTTGGGGCAAGTGGCGAAGCTCGACGGCTCTCGAACCCGCTCCACCTTGGCCTACGCGCCCCCGGAACTCTGGCTGTCGAGTGACCGGCCCCGACGCAACTCAGATCTATACTCGCTGGGGATGGTTGCCCTCGAATGCTTGACCGGTCGATTCCCGGTCGATCAACCGACCATCCCCTCGTGGCGTGAGTGGCACCTACGCGGCGATCGCGATGCTGCGTTGGAGCGTGTCATCGGGACCGTCCCGCAGCGGCTGATCGACCTGATCCGGCACTGCCTTGCGCCCGATCCTGCGGATCGGCCGCGAGATGCCGCAGACCTACAGCGCTACCTTCGAGCCTCGACTACGTTCGAGTCGTCACCGACGGCTCCGCCGGCGTTCATCGGGCGAGAGTCGTGGCTACGTCGCCTCCTTCGATGGACCGCCGGCGACGGCCCGCCTCGGTTGGTTTTGATCGGAGCCGCTGGACTCGGAAAGCGACGGCTCGCCTCGGTCCTCGCTCACTCCCTTCGCGCCGACTCCATCCCGGTCAGCGAATCCATGGCTAGTGACTCGACTTCGCCGGCGACCGGGGTCTCCATCGTGCTTGCCGACGGCGACGTGACACGTATTCTGAAGAGTCCGACGACGACCGTTCGCCAGCTAGTCGTGGCCGACCTCGATCGCCTCTCCAGTGACTGCGAAGGATTGTTCGAACATACCGAACGCTCGACATTCGAGGTCTGGCCGCTGTCACCTCTGTCCGTCGACGAACTAGGGGAGCTGGTTCGTGAGATGCGACCAGACGCCCTCGCCCTGTCGGACCTAGCAGCGCTCCGTCGCTCCACGCACGGCATTCCGCGCGAAGTCATCCACGCCGTTCGCGCGGAGCACGGCCCCGATGAAGATCCAGGGCCGCCCGTGATCGAAGGTCCGCTGACCACCGGTGTATGGCGCTGCCTTGATCTCTCTCCGGTCTCCCTGCCGCTATCAGTGCTCGCAGACGCATTGAACTGTGACCGAGCGGAACTCTGGAAGACGGTGCGTGGCGAACGAAGCCTGGCCGTGCGGTTGATCGAAAAGAACAGGGTACTTCACCTCTCCGCGACCGAAGAGTTGCGCGGCCCGATCGAGAGTCTCGAACACCGGCACACTGCCCGCGACTTATCGAACGCGCTAGCGGTTGGCAAGCACTGCCCTATCTGGGCCGTCGAAGTACTGGAGTGGATGGCTGACAGTAAATGGTCGTGCGTCCTCAACCGCGCGGTCGAACTGCAACGAGCCAAAGAATGGTCCAGTGTCCGAGCCTTGAGTGCCCGCATCCCGACGCACGCAGTAGAACCGTTCGCCACAGATTGGCTTCGCGCGCGAGCTGCGTACGAGCTCGGGCGAATCGTCGAGGCGCGCGACCTGGTGCCTCCAGCTCGTTCGCAGAGCGGGGCTACGTACGAACGATCGCTGTTTGCCGGACGCCTCGCGGAGAACGTCGGAGATCCGAGAACTGCCCGTCAGTGGTACGCACTGGCATTGGACTCCGCGCACACGCACCAAGAGGTACTCGATGCAACCTTGGCTGCGGTCCGAGTTGCAGTCTCGCTGGGAACCCGCGAACAGGCCACGATGCTGCTACAACGCTTCGACGTCGCCGTACTTGGTCAACCGGGCGTCCTCGACCAACCGTCGGTTGAGAGCTGGGTCAAGCTAGGCGCCCTCTTCTTTCAACTCGGTCAGGAAGAGCAAGCACGCGAAGTCTTCGATCGCGCCCTCAGCAAGGGGCGCGAGAGATCCGAACCCGAAATAGTGGTCCACGCGTTGTCCGGTCTATCGGGGTACGAAAGAAAGTTTGGTCGCCGCACCGAAGCCCTTCGACTGCTTCGCCTCGGAGTTCGATACGCGCGAATGGTCGGCGTCGAATCGCGCGTACGCCATCTCGAGCTCAACTTGGCTGGCGTGCTCTACGAAGACGGGCAAGTCGAAGAGTCGGCCGCTGTCTATCAATCGCTCTTGGGCTCAGCCGAACAAGAGGGACAACGGCGATTACTGCCCTACATCGCTCAAGGGCT
>JAJFFE010000043.1 GCA_021776775.1 Planctomycetota bacterium
CGCCGAGACCTCCGCTGGCTACATGGCGACGGTGGCGCCGATCGGCGGCATCCAGGACGGCGAGCAGTACGACGCGACGCAGCAAGCGATTCGCGGCAACCACATCGCGCTCGGCCCTGATGGATGGGGCCGCGCGGGACCTTCGGTGCGGCTTCGGATCGACGCGGCGCACCAGATCACCGACTCGCCGGTCAAGCGAGAACCAAGGAGCGATGGCGTGAACGAAAAACGAACGGTCAAGATCGACGGCATCCCCTTCGAGGCCGGCTCCGAGGGGCATATCGCCGCGACTGAGCAGAAGCTCGGTCGGCTCGAGTCCGCCGTCGAGGGCGAGAAGGCTCGCGCCGACAAGGCCGAGAAGGAACTCGCCGAGCTCACGAAGGAGCACGCGGAGCTGAAGGAACGCGCCGACAGCGCGACCTCTCCCGAAGAGCTCGACGCGCGGGTGACCAAGCGAGTCGCGCTGCTCGACGGTGCTCGCGCGGTGCTCGGCGCCGACTACGACGCCGCCGGCAAGGGCGACCGTCAGATCATGACCGACGCGCTCGAGAAGGCCGGCGTCACCGTCGCCGAAGACGCCTCCGAGGGCTGGCTCGTCGGCCGGTTCGAGGGCGTTGTTTCGACCAAGCGCGCCGACGCCGGCGACACCCACACCGAGCACGACGGGATTCCCGTTACGCGCGTTCGCGACGACGCGGGCGACCCCAAGCCCAAGCCCTACAAGATGCCCTCCCTCGCCGACAAGCTGCGTCGCTGAGCAGCAGAAAGACCACCTGACATGCCTCAGACCACCGTTGGCTCCCCCGCGAAGGCGAAAGAGGGGCTTCTCTACGACGCGCAGGGCGCACCCGACGCGATCATCACCTGCTACGTCGACCAGGCCTTGGGCATCAAGCCCGGTCGGTGCGTGATTCGCTCGAGCGAGGGCGACTTCTCTGCGGAGCTGCCCGCCGCGGCTGGTTCGCTCGGCATCAACGTGCTCGGCGTGAGCGTGTTCGAGCACAAGACGCTCGTGACGCCCTCGAGCAGCGACAACGAGGTGTTCGAAGACAACTCGGCCATGCCGGTGGCTCGCCGCCGCCGCATGTGGGTCGAGTTCGAGGACGCCTTCGACCCGACCGACGCGGTCTTCGTCCGCACCGTCGTGAACGGTGGGCTCGACCAGATCGGCGCCTTCCGCACCGACGCGGACACCGCGAACGCGGTGGCCTGGACCGGCGCAAAGATCCTCACCAGCGGTAGCGCCGGCGAACTCGGCCTCATCGACATCAACATCTGAGCGCGAGCTCGACCACCCGAACCGTCAGTCAAGACAGCAGCCCAAGGACGACATCAAACATGCCCGAAGAAATCACCGTGGCTCGCTTCGATGGCGATGCGTTCATCGAGTCGCAGCCGGAGCTCGTCGCTCGCAACCAGCGCCTCGTCGCCCACATGGACGGTTTGCCCGCCCGTATCCGGCGCGACTCCAACCTCACGGCCTTCCTCGCCCGGCAGCTCGTGCATGTGCGAGGGCAGATCGAGCACACGATCTTCGAGCGCGTTCGCGCGGCCGAGTTCGTCCCGGTCGAAGGGGGGCACCCCCGCGGCGCCAAGTCGTACGCGACGCAGCTGATGAACCACGTCGGCGAGGCGAAGATCAGCAAGGACCTCGCGGGCGATTCGCCTCGGGTCGACGTCGACCTGGACGAGGAGTTCAATCCGTACGTCAACGTCCGAGCCGCCTACGCCTACACGGTGCAGGACCTCGAGCAGTCGGCGATGGCGGGAGTTCCGCTCCCGCGTTGGAAGGGCGACGCGTGTGCCGATGTCATCGGCCGCGGCGTCGACAAGATCGGTCGTGAGGGCGACGTGAAGGCGGGCCTCACCGGGTTCTTCAACAACCCGAACGTGCCCGTGCTCACTCTCGGAAACGGCGAGTGGAACGGCACCATGAACCAGACCCTGGTCGACGCGATCATCGCCGACCTCAACTCGATCGAGACGACGCTCATCACCCAGTCGGGCGACACGGCGGCGATGTTCGGCGGGCACAAGCTCGTGTTGCCGACGCTCTACGAGGGGATTCTGTCGACGACGCCTCGCTCGCTGGCGGGCCCCTCCGACATCTCGATCAAGGAGTGGTTCCTCAAGAACAACCGCGGCCTGATCACGAGCATCGAGCGCTACGAAGCGCTCACCGGCGCCACCGGCTCGCAGGTCTCCGCGGCGGACCCGCCCCAGGGCATCTGCTACCCGCTGAACTCGCAGGTGCTCTTCTGGCCCCAGGCCATCGCGTACGAGGAGCAGACGCCCCAGCTTCAGAACTGGGAGTGGTCGGTCAACGCCCGCGCCCGCATCGGCGGTGTCGAGTTCCGGCGTCCGACCCACTGCCTCTACACGGAGAACCACGACTGATGCCGCGACTCACCAACAACGGAGCGTGCTCACTCCACCTCCCAACTCGGGCCGTCGGCGACGACAAGCAGCCCGCCTTCTGCCTCGAACCTGGGGAGTCCCGCAACGTACCGAACTGGTACGTCGAGGAACTGCTCGAGGAGCCTGGCCCGGCCGCGCGCCTCTCCCGGGGCACGCTCGTGGTCGACGACGACGACGACGGTGGCCCGCTGGCGTCGCTCAGCGGCATCAAGGTCGCCGACGCCGGGCCGATCGTGGCGAAGACCACCGACCGCGCGGTGCTCGAGGGTTGGCGTGAGAGCGCCAAGCGCAAGGGCATCAAGGACCTGCTCGACGCTCGTCTCGAGGGACTCGACGACGGGAACTGAACATGCCCTATCCCCTCACAGCCACGGCGTTCAAGGCGGCCTATGTCGTCTTCGCGGACCTCGACGACACGCAGGTGCAGCCGCACCTCGATGCCGCCGCGCGCCGCACGCCTGAGGGTGTGTGGGGTGATCGAGCCGAGGACGGGCACGGCCTGCTCACGGCTCACCTGATCGCCATCTCCCCCCTCGGTCGTGACGCCCGCCTCAAGAGCGACGACGGCGAGACGACCTGGGGCATGGAGCGGCGGCGAATGGAAGATGAACTCGGCCCGGCCGTGACTCCGAGGGTGACCTGATGGCGAAGCTGCGATGCAAGAGAGACGAACGGCTCGGCCTCTTGAAGCTGCCCGCGGGCGAGCTGATCGATGTGCCGGATGCGAAGCTCGCCGGCCTGCTGCAGGCGTACGGGGGACGTGGCCGCCGCCTCGTGCGCGCAGGTCTCCTCGAGGTGAACCCGGGGCAGGCGCCGACGCTGCCTCCGCCGGACATGCCCGACACCTTGGACGGGCTGACCGTCGAGGACGCGCTGGTGTTCGTCCGGTCGAGCGACGATCTCACGCAGCTGGGCGCGTGGAACACGGCGGAGATCGCGGGCAAGAACCGCTCGACGCTGCTCGACCGCATCGAGGCTCGCATCGAGGAGCTCGCAGCGGGATGACCGTCCGCGACACAGATCGCGGAGCGCGTGCCCTCACCGGTCGTCTCGAGCGCCTCGCCCGCACGGAGGTGCACGTCACCGCCGGCGTGCACGAAGACGCGGGCACGCACCCGAGCGGCCTGCCCGTCGCGGAGCTCGCCGGCATCGTCGAGTTCGGCACGGACAAGGTGCCGCCCCGGCCGTTCGTGCGCGGAGCCGTCGACGACGCAGAGACCACGCTCGAGCGCGACCTCGCGCAGGCGACCGAGCGCGTAGCGCGCCAAGGCACGCCGATCCCCAACGCCTTCAGCGGCGTGGCCACCAAACTCCGCGACGACATGAAGCGGCGCGTCGGTTCCGGTGAGACCGGGACCCTGCACGACTCGATCGAAGCGAAGGTCAACGGGGGTGCGGTGTGACGTTGCTCGTCACCGCCAACGACTGGTCGACGTGGCAAACCAGCCTGACCGGCATCTTCGCGACGCTGCTCGGGCTCACGGCCCCGGCCGTCAGCTTCGGGACCCAGCCGCGCGGGATGGTCGAGGGCGCGACCGCCCAGATCACGCCGATCGCGATTCAGCACCACGGTGTCGACGACATCCGCCGAACGCTGGTCGATGGGCAGCTGGTCGAGCAGGTGATCGGGCATCGCACGCTCGTGCTGCAGGCGCGGGTGTGGTCGCCGCGGCAATCGCTGCAGAACTCTTCGCGCGCGCTCATCGAGCGGCTGCGCACACGGCTCAGCTTCACGAGCACCACCGAGGCGCTGCTCGCGCTCGACCTCGGCTTCCAGCGCGCCGAGCAACCGGCCGATCTGACGCAGACCCGCGGCGGTCGCGAGGAGACCTCGACGTCGATCGATCTCTTCCTCAGCTACGCGTGGGTGGAGACCGACGACACCCCCGGCAACGCGCTCGATTACATCAACGAGGTCCACTTCAACGGCCACGTGATCCGAGACGTCGACGGCGACCCCGTCCCCTCAGCCCTGCTGCCCGAGCTGGTCATCACCGGAGCCTGACCCATGCCGCTTTCCGACATCGCAGACGTCCAGATCTCCGCCGAGACGCGCTTCCCGACGCGCGCCACGTTCGGCACGATCCTCGTGCTCGCCTACACGACCGCGTTCCTCGAGCGCGTGCAGACGATCACCGAGGTTGCCGACCTCGACGCGCTCGGCGTGCCCAGCTGGAACGCGGGCTACATGGCGATTCAGCGCATCTTCGCGCAGAAGATCCGCCCCAAGGAGGTGCTGCTCGGTCGTCGCGCGGGCGCGCCGTCGCAGTCGATCCGTCTGACGCCGACCGGCGTCGAAGAGGATTGGATCTTCACCGTGACGGTCGGCGGGGTCACGTTCTCGTACACAACGCAGGCGGCCGAGGCCGTGGCCGACGTGACTGCGGCGCTCACCCGGCTCATCAACCCCGACCCCGACGCCATCCTCTCGGGCGGCGCGAGCTCGGCGAGCGCACAGGAACTCACCACGTTCAACGGAGTACTCGGCGGCAACACGCTCACTCCGCCGCGCAACGTCACGCTGACCTTCGACGCTCACGCGGACTGGCTCGCGTCGGTCGCGACGGTCACCGGCCTCGACGCCGCGGGCCGCACGATCACCGAGAGCTTCACGATTCCCGTTGGCGGCGGTGCAACGGTCACGGGCGCTGAGGTCTTCTCGCAGGTGACGCAGATCGACATCCCCATCCAAGGTGGCGCCGGTGGCGTACTGACGGCGGGCGTTGGCGACATCTTCGCGAACGCGAATCTGGACATCAGCGCGACCGACGGCACGACCCATCTCGACATCGCGGCCGACGTCGTGGGCGAGTGGTTCGCCTACAGCGGCCTCGACGCCCGCCTCGAGTTCGAGGACCGCACGGCCGAGCCGGGCACGACGCTGGCGACCGACCTCGCCGCCATCAAGGTCGAGAGCAACGCCTGGTATGGCGTCCTCGGCGCCGACGCTCAGAGCAGCGCGCAGATCTCAGCGATCGCGACCGTTGCCGAGACTGAGAAGAAGTTCTACCTCGCGCACTCGCTCGACAGCGCCATCGTCAAGACCGGTACCGGCGACATCGCCTCGGTCCTGCAGGACGCGGCCATCTTCCGCAGCAAGGTCTTCTACAACCGGCGGGCTCACGGACAGTTCCCGGCCGCTGGGTGGATGGGGGTCATGTTCGGCGCCTACGACCCAGGCGCGGCGACCTGGGAGCACAAAGAGATCTCCGGCGTCAGCAAGGACGACACGCTCACGGGCACGCACCGCACGCAGCTCAAGGCGAAGAACGCCAGCTGGTACGACCGGATCAAGGGCTTCAACGGCACGCGGCACAGCAAGACGGCCGCCGGCGAGTGGATGGACATCATCCGGTCGATCGACTGGACGACCGACAACATCGCGACCGACGTCTACGGGGACATCGCGACGGTCCCGAAGCTGCCCTTCACCCGGGCCGGCCTGTCCGCCCTCGGCGGCACCGTTCGCAACGTGGGCGTTCGTGCGCAGGGCAAGGGCGTCATCGACCCCGACGATCCGCTCGTGGTCGTCGTGCCTGCGCTCGCCGACATCGACCCCGCCGACAAGGCGACCCGGATCCTCGGCGACATCACCTTCGACTGGGGCGTCGCCGGCGCCATCCACGCAGCTCGAATCCGCGGAAACGTTCACGTCTAAGGAGCAGGTCCGATGGGAGCTACGTACAACTACAACTCGCGCCAGATCACGCTGAAGATCGGGAGCCACCTCATCGAGGGCGGCTTCGACGACGGCGAGTTCCTGCGCATCGAGCAAGAGGCCGACGACATCTCCAAGGTGGTCGGCACGTCCGGCGACGTCGCGATCTCTGTCATCAACGACGACTCCGCGATCGCTACGATCAAGCTGCTCGCGGGCGCCGATTCCAACGATGTGCTCAGCGCACTTCGAACCGCCGGGCGTGCGACGCCCTCCGGCATCGCGGCCGTGCCGTTCTTCGTGGCCGACCGGCTTGGCCGAGGCATCTGGGAGGCGCCGGTTGCGGTGCTCCTGAAGCCGCCGGTCGTTGCCTTCGACCGAAAGATGGGCGCGCGTGAGTGGGCCTTCTTCATCGCGCATCTGCGCCGCACTGACGGCGGCAACGTCCGGCTCTCGTAGCCGGAGGACAGGGGGCAACAGTGGAGTTCGAGACAGAGTTCGACGTTGAGATCGATGGGAAGCCCTACCGACTCACACTCAACCCGTGGCCGTACAAGGACGGCCTGGCGTGGCTCGCGCGCATGACGTGCATGATCGGCCCGGCGGCAACCGGCGGCGGTGACGACGTTGTCGCGGAGGTGCTGAAGGCGCTCGACGAGGCGACGCTCCTCAAGCTCGCCGACACGTGCTGTCACAACACGTGGGCAACGCGGACCGATGGCGACGGCGGCGAAGCGGTCAGGTTGTCGGGCCTGACGGCCTCCATGAAAGACCAGTACGACATCACGCTTCGAGTGATGGTCAACCACGTGAAGGCCCGTTTCGGCCCTTCCTTCGCCTCGCTCGCAGTCGCGTTCGGCGGCCCGGACGGGGCGGGAGCGACGGCCCCCAAGTAGGGCCCCCGGACTGGGTCGACTGGTGGGCACACCGCATCGCGACGAGCTCGCACTACTCCGACGGCCTTGCGGACGTCATGGAGCGGTGGACGCTCGACCAGGTCTTCGAGGCCCACGCCGTGCTCGACGCGATCGAACACGCGCAGGCGCAGCCGCGGAGGTGACCCGTGGCGCTGCGTGAAGTACTCGCCGATCTTCGGGTCCGTGTCGGCGGTCTCGGTCAGCTTCGCCAGGCGAACTCCGGGGTCGCTCAGATGGTGGGCGGCCTGCGCACGGCCGGCGCGGCGCTAGCAGGCGCCGCCATCGTTCAGAGCGCTCGAGCAGCGCTGACCGGGGTCGTCGAGTTCACGACCGAGATGATCGACCTTGGTGACGAGACCGCGAAGACGGCGCGGACGCTCGGCATCGGCGCCGACGACCTCATGCGCTGGCGGTTCGCCGCGGAGCGTTCGGGCATCCCGGCTCGCAGCCTGACGAACGGTCTACGTCGACTGCAAAGGAACCTCGTCGAGGCGGGTGAGGGCTCCTCGACCGCGGTGCGTGCCTTCAACGCGCTCGGCATCTCCTGGAACGACACGGCGGGCCGCGCTCGTGAGATCGAGGACGTGATCCCCGAGATCGCCGACTCGATCCGGGGGATGTCCAGCGACACCGAGAAGGCCGCGCGCCTTCAACAGATCTTCGGCCGATCGGGCGCCGAGCTCCTCCCGCTGCTCGACCAAGGTAGCGACGGCATTCGGCAGCTCACCGAGCGGTTCAACGAACTCAACGGGACGCTCGGTACCGACTTCTTCGAGAGCACCGAGGCGGCGCAAGACGCGATCACGGATTGGAACGCCGCGACGACTGGGATCAAGGCTCAGCTCGCGGCCGGGTTCCTCCCGATCCTCACGCGAGTGATCTCGACGGTGGCCGAGTGGTCGGCCGCGATCGGCCGTGTCGTCCGGCGCTCGAGCATCATGCAGGTTGCGCTCGGCGCGCTGGCTGTCGTGGGCGGTCTCCTGGCGCTCACGCTCGCGTTCATCCTCGCGCAGGTCGTGCTCCTCATGGCGCCGTTCATCCTGCTCGGCCTGTTCATCGAGGACCTTGTTACGACGTTCCGCGGCGGTGACTCGGTCATCCGGCGGTTCATCGACGGGCTATTCGGGGTCGGTTCGACGCAGTCCATCGTCGAGGGCCTCACGGATGCGTGGGAAGGCTTCGTCGACATCCTCGAGCGGGGTGCGCGGCTGCTGGGGATCACCCCCTCGGCGCCCGCCGGCCGCTCGGCCGAGGCGACAGCACGCATGCGCGACGCGTCCAAAGCCGAGAGCGAAGCGGACGGGGCCGAGGGGCGCGGTGGTGGTCGACGCTCAGCGCGAGCACGCGCACAGCGAGACCGTGACGCAACGGCTCGTGCGCTCGAGGAATCGGGCCGATCGGCCCAGCTCTTCGGGATGAGTCGCGAGGACCTCGCCGCTGGGTTCGCGCCGGGTGCTCTTCCTGGCGGTGGCCGAGGAGGGGACACGAACATGCAGGTCGGCGACATCCGCCCGACCTTCAACATCACAACGCCCGACCCCGAAGGGGCGGGCCGGGTCGTGAACGAGCGGATGGCTGGCATCATGGACAGCGAGTTCGCGAGGCGCCTTGCACAAACGGCGGCGACGATCCCGCACGGGAGTCGGTCCGGTGGCTGACGCGGAGATCGTATTCACGACCCCGGACGGCGACCTGCTCGCGCTGCTGCCCGATGCGGTGATCTCGGAGAACCCGCGCATCGGCGCGGACGCCACCGAGCACGAAGTCGAGGAGGGCGTCGCGGTCACCGACCACGTACGCGAGCGCGCCGACGAGGTGACGCTTGAGGCCGTCTTCTCGAACTCGCCAATCCGCACGATCCAGGGCGAAGACGGGCAGTTCTGGCTTGGCGTTGAAGGGTCGGTGCGCGAGCTCTCGCTCGATGGGACTCGCGGGCCGACGCTCGAGCGGCTGGCCGAAGTGGGCCCGCCTGCGCGGGGCATCGAGCTAGGCGAGGCGCAGTTCTCCGTGCCGAACGTGCAGGCGTTCCAGGTGGACGGCGAAGAGATCACGCGGGTGCAAGACAGCTGGTCGATGCTCAAGGCCGCGAAGTCCGGAGCGTGGCTCGCGGTCATCGTGACGCAGCTCGACACGTACCGGGACATGGTCCTCATCAGCGCCGAGACCATGCGCACGGCGAAAGACGGCAGCTGGATCATCGTCCCGCTGATCTTCAAGAAGCTCCGCCAGGTCGAGACGCAGCTGGTCGACGCGCGAGCGCCTCTGCGACCGCGCAACCAAGCGCCGACGAACCAAGGTGCTCAACCCGACGACGATGCGACCGGTGACGACGACGCCGAGCGCGCCTCCCTTCTCATTCAGGCATTCGGATGAGACGCCTCCGCGGACCGAACGGCCCCGATGCCACGCAGCGAGTGCGACTCGACGGTGTGGAGTACTTGCTGCGCTGGCGCTGGATTGCTCGCGCCTCGCGCTGGGCTCTGGATGTCAGATCGACCGGCGGTTCACTGCTCGCGGGCGGGATCCGCGTGGTCTCGAATGCTCCGCTGCTCGCCTCGGAGCGTGCCGCTCGAACGGCCGACACGTTCCCGCCCGGCGAGCTCATCGTCTACGACGCGCGCTCCACCGAGCGCCTGTCTCCCGGTCTGTCAGATCTCGGCGGCGACCTCTTCCCGATCTTCTACCAAGAGGCGGCGGCGTGACCCTCCTCTTCAACCGGGATTGGCGCGTGCAGGTCGGCGAAGTGCTCGTCGAGAAGCCGCTCCGCGTGGCGTTTGAGGTCGAGCGCACGACCCGACCTCAGCCGAACACGGCAACGATCCGTATCTACAACCTCGCTCGCTCGACTCGAAACCGGCTGCAGCAGGAAGAGCGCGCGACGGTCAGCCTCGAGGCGGGCTTCGATGGCGACACCTCCCAGATCTTCCAAGGCCAGGTGGTTCGCGCTCGAGCAAACCAGACCCGCCCTTCGAGGGTTGAGCGAGACGCCCTCGACATCGTGTCGATCGTCGAGGCGGCGGACTCGGGGCAGGAATACCGCGAGGCCCGTGTCTCGCGGTCTTACGAGCCGGGTGTGAGCATCACTCGCGTGCTGCGCGACTGCGCCTCGGCGCTCGGCGTCGGCGCCGGCAACGTGCGCGAGGTCGAGGCGCTTGCCGCGCTCTCGGGTGGCGAGACGACCTACACGGCTGGAACCGTGCTCAGCGGGCAGACGTCCCGCGAGCTCACGCGCATCCTGGCGAGCTACGGGCTGCGGTGGAGCGTTCAGCACGGAGCGCTGCAGGTGCAGCGACGCGGCGAGCCGTTGCAGTCGCAGGCCGTGCGCCTGTCGAGCGCGACCGGGTTGGTCGGGTCCCCCGAGGTCGGCACCCAGGGCCGCGTGAAGGCCACGGCGCTCCTGACGCCGGACCTCTGGCCGGGTCGGCGCGTGGTGCTCGATTCCCAGCTCGTGGAAGGGCAGTTCCTCGTCGACTCCATCAAGTACGACGGCGACAGCCACGGCGACGCCTGGTACGCGCACCTGCAGCTCCGACGCGAGGAGACCTCATGAGCGATCTCCACCGCGACGACTGGACGCTCGAGGAGCTCTTCGAGCACATGCGCGACGCGCATGCCAACGAGCTGCACACGGCGACGCCCGCGCGTGTCGACAGCTACGACGTTGCGACGCAGACGGCGACGGTCACGCCCATGCTCAAGCGCACGCTGCCGACCGAGGATGGCGACACGGTGAGCGAGGCGCTGCCCTCGATCCACGCCGTGCCCGTCGTGTTCTTTCGCGCCGGCGGCTACTACATCCACTCAGCGCTGGCCGAGGGCGACACCGTGCTGCTCATTGTGCTCGAGCGCGACCCGAGCCGGTGGCTGCAGACGGGTGAGGTGTCCGAGACGCTCGACGTCCGGATGCACCACCTCGCGCACGCGGTGGCCATCGCCGGACTGTTCCCGAATGGTGAACGGCTCTCGGGTCTTTCGAACGACTCGCTCGAGCTCGGCCGCGTCGGTGGCCCGATCGTGAAGATCACGAGCAGTGAGGTGCAGGCCGGCGGCGCCGTGGCGCTCGCCGAGCACCCGAACCTCGACGCTCACCTAGCGAAGATCGCGCAGGACCTCACGGCGATCGCGAACGCTGCAGGAACGACCGCAGCGAACTACGGCACGCCTGCCAAGGTCGAGCTCGACGGCACCCACCCGATCGCCACGACGATCACGAAGGGGACCTGAGCATGTCGGACCTCAAGCTCGTGACCGTCGCGACCACCGAGAACCCGCACATCGGCGACCTCGAGGTGAGCGGTTCCAACTTCGTGCTCGTGCATGGCGTCGACGCCATCGTGCAGGCGGTCGAGGTGCGGCTCCGCTGGGGCCTCGGAGAATGGTTCCTCGACACCAAGCAAGGCACGCCCTGGCTGCAGGCCATCTTGCGCAAGGGCGTCTCGCTCGCCTCGGTCCAAGCTGCGCTCGGGCGAGAGATCCTCAAGGTCGACGGCGTGCTCGGCGTGCGGCGCTGGAACCTCTCGATCGACCGCACCACGCGGGAGCTGACCGGGACCGTGGACATCGCAACGCGTGAAGGCGCGGGAGAGGTGAGCGTCTGATGGCTGGCGTAACCGACGGCGGCTTCGTGCCGCGCACACAGGCCGAACTCGAGCGCCTCATCAAGGAGCGGCTCTCAGGGAACGCGCTGCTCGAGAAGTTCAACTTCGACGAGGGCCCGCTTCATCAGCTCGTGGGTGTGCTCTCTGACCACCTGGCGCAGCTCTGGGAGGCCGGCGAGGAGATCTACGCCTCAGCCTACGCCGGCGCGTCCGGGCTCTCTCTGGACCGCGTCGCGGGCCTCACGGGCACTACGCGCCGGGCTGCGACCCGTTCACTCGTCACCACCGAGGTCACGCTCAACGCCGGGATCACTCTGCCGGCTGGCTCGATCGCGGCGGTGAGCGGCGACCCTGACTCGCAGTTCCGCACCACCGAGGACGCGACGAACAGCGGCGGAGCTCCGGCGGCGATCACCGTCGTGATGGAGTCGGTCGAGACCGGGCCCGTGGCCGCGCCGCTCGGCACGCTCACGGTCATCGTCACGCCGGTGACCGGGTGGACCGCGGTCGACAACGGGACGGCGAAGGCAGACCTGGGCCGCATCATCTCGGACGACGTCGAGCTCCGGACCTCGCGGCTCGCCGAGCTCTTCGCGCTGGGCTCCGGAACGCTCGGATCGATGCGTGCGGCGGTGGCCAAGCTCGAAGGCGTCGAGTCGGTGCAGGGCCGAGAGAACGTGACGTCGGCGACGGTCGACGGGCTGCCCATGAAGAGCTTCGAGATCGTGCTCTGGGATGGCAGCCCGACTGCCACCGAGGACGACGACATCGCGCAGGCCATCTTCGATCACGCGCCTTCGGGCATCGAGCCGTTCGGGTCGAGCTCGGGCACCGCGACCGACGACGACGGCCCGCACACGGTCGCCTTCAGCCGAGCCACGCAGGTCCGCGTCTACGTGGACGCCACCGTCGTGCTCGAGCCGGGCACCGCGAGCGGCTGGGAGACCGAGGCGGCGGCCGCGATCGCCGGCGTCGGCTTCGTGGTCGCCGAGAGCGTCTACGCATCGCGGCTCAGCTGCGTGCTGCAGGCGCTCGACTCGGTTCGGGCTGTGACGGCGCTGACCGTCGACACCGTGGACCCGCCCGTCGCCGCCTCGGTGGCGATCAGCACGACGCAGATCGCCGACATCCAAACCACCGACGTGGACCTGACCACCTGAGGGACCCATGCCGATCACCGTACCCACCAAGACTGACGACTCCATCGGGCGCGAGCTCCGCGACCGTCCGCGCAAGCTGCCCGCCGACCTGCGCTACGAGATCCCCGCCGCGACGATGGAGCGGATCAAGGACTTGCTCATCGCGTACGGCGTGGCGATCACCGACCTCGAGACCGGTGGCGCTGCCTCCGGGCCGGTGAAGAGCCCGGTCAGGGTCGCGACGACGGTCGCGGGCACGCTCGGGTCGAGCTTCCAGAACGGCTCTGTCGTCAATGGCGTCACGCTCGCGACCGGCGACCGGATCCTCATCAAGGACCAGGTCGACCCCACCGAGAACGGCATCTACACAGTCAACGCGTCCGGCGCCCCGACTCGTGCAGCCGACATGCTCGCGGGAGACAACGTCGCCGGCATCCTGGTGTTCGCGCAGGAAGGCTCATCGGACGCTGACCGCGGTTGGGAGTGCACCACCGACGAGCCGAACGATGAGGTCGGTACCGACGCGCTCGCCTTCGCCGCGATTGCTGGCGTCGGCTCGGGCGACGTGACCGGCCCGGCCGGTGCGACCGACAACGCCTTCGCGCGATTCAACGGCACCGGCGGCAAGGACATCCAGGACAGCCAGACCACCGAGGACGACTCGGGCAACGTCTCGGTGACTGGCGTTCTCACGGCCATCCTCGGCATGCTCATCGGGCAGAACGCCACGGGCTTCAAGTCGGCAAAGCTGTGGGAGAGTGGCGTTGGTACCGAGCCCGTCGGAACGCCGAATATCGCGCAGCTCTACGCGAAGGAAGCGGCCGGCGGAACCACGGAGCTCTATGGCTTCAACAGCTCCGGATCGAGCGAGCAGATCACGGGCCCCGAGGTCGTGCCCAACAACCACGCATCGAGGCACGAGCCGGGCGGGGCGGACGAGATCGACCTCCTCGTGAGGATCCTCGAGGACGCTGACGCGATCAGCACGTCCACCGAGACGGTGAGCGACGGTACGTACGACAACGCGATGACCGAGTGCGACCACGCCAGCGGTTGCACGGTCACGATCAACGGCGGGCGACCCGCCGGGACCATGCTCATGTTCTGGGCGAGCGTCGCCTCTCAGACCGTTACGCTCGTCGCCGGAACCGGGGGCATCTCCTTCGAGCCGCTGAACGGCAAGACGCTCGTGAGCCAGGGCCAGGGGCACGCGGTCGGCGTCCTGTTCCTCACGACTACACGGTGCCTCCGCATCGGGAGCTTCGGGGCGGTATGAGCGCGGCTCGCAAGCTGCTGCTGGGCGCCATGATGGCGATGGACGCGCCGGCCGCCGGTCCGACCTACCTCATGGAGCACAGCGAGAGCGCCGTTGACTCCGTGCTCTGGTCGGCTGTCGATGCGTCGCTCAAGAATGTTGGCTTCGCGTTCCCGTTCACGTTCGGCACCGCCGGGGCGATGTTTACGCACTACTTCAACGGGTCGAACTGGATCCAGATCATGTCGGTCAGTCAGGCGCGGTTCAAGCTCGGTGCAACGAGCTACAACCTGACGCCGAGCATCAACTTCGCGAACGGGGGAAGCTATGTGCTCACCATCACCTACAGCGGATCGATGGTGCTCACGGGTGACGCAACGGGCAGCGTCGCGATCGGCACCAGCGACCTCTCGGGCATCTCGCCGACGACGATCTACACCGGTCAGAACAACGTCGGTGGGACACCGTTCTCCTACGGAACCCTCGGCAGGCCGGTGGCGCCGTGACCCGGTGGAACACGCTCGCTGCGGCGCTCTTGCTCATCGGCTGCTCCGTGCCAGTCGCGGCGGCGCAGGTCGCGCAGTCAGGCCCGTGGGCGTGGCACCGCATTGCGGTCTACACGCCGGCAGGCGGCGCAGGCTCGGACGGCGTCTCGCTGCTCGACTTTGACGGTGACGGCGACCTGGACGCGCTCGGCGCCTGGGAGTCTGGCCACGGCATCACGCTCTCCATGCACCCCACCGCGGGTGAGGATGAAGAGCAGCCGTGGAACCTCTCCGAGCTGCTCGGCGTCGACCAGCCGATGGAGGACGCCGAAGCCGCGGACTTCGACGGGGACGGCGAGCTCGACATCATCGGCGTGAGCGTGCTGGACGGTGCGCACGGCGGCGGCTTCTGGATCCGCTTCGACGACTCGGCAGCCATCGACCTGGACCGGCACCGCAACAACAACCGCTGGTTGAACGCGACGGTCGTCGACATCGACGCGGACGGTGATCTCGACGTGCTCGGCGGCGGCCAGACCTCGCGGCTCAACCTCTGGAGCAACCCTGGCGGCGCGCTCGCGCGGGTGTCGGCGAACTGGCTGGAGACGACGATCGCGACCGCGAAGCACGTCATGGCCATCCTCCCCGAAGACGTCGACGGTGACGGCGACTTGGACCTCATCGTCTCGCAGCGGCTCAGCGTCAGCGGTGCACCGCCGGGCCTGTACTGGCTCGAACAGGGTGCGGCGTGGGCTCGCCACGACATCGGCGCTCAGGGCTTGGCCGGGACCATCACGTGCCGCGGTGACATCGACGGCGACGGTGATGCCGACCTGGTGCAGCCCTATTGGCAATATGGCGACCACCTACACCTCCACGGCAGGGTGCCAGGCGGCTACCTCGCCGCCGTGAGCATCCCGGGGCCGCGAACGACCGACAGGGCCAAGGGCTGTGCGATCGGCGACGTCGACGGCGATGGGGATGCCGACATCGTGCTCGCCCTGCACGGCAGCCAGCCGATCTGGCTCGGGACGCAGGACGCCGGCGCGTGGTCGTGGTCGATGCTCTCGCCGCTGTCGTGGGGCAACAAAACCGATGAGCCGGTGCTGAGCGACGTCGACGGCGATGGCGATCTAGATGTGTTCGTCAGCGTCGAATATGGCCAACAGGCCGGCCTTGGCTGGTTGGAGAACCCACGCTGATGGAGTTCCCGGTCTCATTCCCGATGATCTTCGGTGACCCGGCGCTGCTCGACGCTGAGGCGTTCCAGGCGCGCGGCGAGGGGCAGGCGGAACTCTCGCTCGATCGCATCGTGGACCACTGCGCCGACGGGCTCGCCCTGCTCCTCGGTCAGTTCGACGACGACGGCGAGAACGCGCCGCGCCGGGCGCCTCGGTTGCGCGCCATCCTGTGTGCGCTGCTCGATGCGATCGGCGATGCCGAACTCGGTCTCTGGCAGCTCTACACCGAGCGGTGGATCGACACGGCCGTGGGTGGCCAGCTCGACGCGATCGGCGGCGTCGTGGATCAGCCTCGGGCCGGCCGACTCGACGAGGTGTACCGACCCGTCCTGCGCGGCCGCATCCTCGCGCTCAAGTCCGACAGCTCGTGGCCCGCGCTGCTCGCGATCCTCACGGCGCTCGGGTACGACCCCGCGCTCGTCGAGTGGGCTCCGGACTACCCCGCGGCGCTCGTTGTCGATGTCGCACAGTACGTCGAGGACATCGCGCCTTCGGACGCGTTCATGCTCCTCGACATCGCGAAGGCCGCCGGCGTGCGGCTGCTCTTCGAGTACCCGGCCGCAGCGGTCACGGACTCGTTCACCTACGGATCAACGCCGACCGTCAGCGGAAGCGCTGAGGGGTACGGGAACGCCAACGATGCCGCAGACGGCGGCTACTACGGGGGCGTGTTCGCCTCGAGCGAGGGGGTCTAGATGCCGGCACGACCGACAGACGATGTGACGTGGGCAACGAACGCGAACTACGCGTCGGGCACCGAGGCGGGGAACCCGTCGAAGATCGAGCCACCGACCGCGCAGCGCGAGGACGGCTGGCGCCCCGCGGAGCGGCCGCCCGCGCAGTATCAGAACTGGTGGCAGAACCTTGTCGCCGCGTGGGTCTTGTTCTTCGCCGCGATCATCGACTCCAACGAGGAGCACACCTACCAGACGCCGAAGGCCCGAGTCGTGGTTGTCGCCGGGTCCGAGTGCGACCTGGCGGGTACGAGTGGGCAGGACTGGAACGACCTTCAAGCGGGCTCGGTCCAGAGCCTGACCGACTTCGCGCTTGCGACCCTGGACCTGAGAAAGGTCCTCCCGCACGGCGCGACGCTGACATCGGTCAAGGTGCTGCTCGATCCGGGCATTGCGCGTGCCGGGGCGAACCGGATGCACATGCGACTGCAGCGCCGGACGCTGAACTTCACCACGCCGGCCGTGGCCGCCGCCACCGACGACATCGCCGCGACCTACGATGACGCGGGCGCGGCTCTACAAACGATCTCCGCGACCGGACTGGCCATATCGATCGACTCGGCCACGCAGCATGTCTTGACCATTGGCGGCGGGAACAACTCCGCAGCCAACGCTGATCAGGTTCATGGGATCGAGCTGCGTTTCAACGACCCCGGTCCGAGGAACATCTGATGGACCTCTCTCCCGAACTGGTCGGCGCCGGGGCGAGCGTGCTCGCCGTCGCCAGCGCAGCGTTCGGTCGATGGACCAAGGCCCGCTCAGCCGAACGGCGAGACGCCCTCTCAACGATGGTCGAACGCGTCGCAACGCTCGAGGGGCGGCACGACGAACTCTCTAGCTCGCTGGAGACGGCGCGCAGCGAGCTCACAACCGAGCGGATCGGGTGCGCGGAGAAGATCGCGGTCCTGGGCGCTCGGGTAAGCGAGCTCGAACGCGAGAACGGTTCCCTTCGTGAGCACCGACGGGCTGCGCTGAAGGTCGTCCACGACGAGGAGAAGGTCGCGGCGGCCGACTGACCCAGGTCGAAGTGGGCTGCTGTCCTGTCTCGAACAATCCCCCCCTGTCCCGGGGCGAGACGGCGGCCCGCTTGGACGGGGGTCCGGAGAAACACATCGTGAAGCTACTCAACACGTTCAAATGGCCGCTGACGCTCATCGTCGTGACGGCCCTCCTCATCGTCGGGGTCATCCTGATCGGCGGCACCGCGCTCGGCATCCCCGAGACGACTCAGACCACCGTGCTGCACTGGGTTGGCGGCGTCGGCACGCTCGTCGCGGCCCCGCTCGCTTTCCTGTTCGCTTTCCTTGCGCGCGACGAGAACCACGACGGCACGCCCGACTTCCTCGAGGACAAGCTACGCAACGGAGGCGGCGGCCTCCTCGTGCTCCTGGCGGTCGGTCTCGTGGCGGCGGTGGTCTCGACCGGGTGCACCGCGGCTCAGTCGGCGATGGTCGCAGCGCCCAAGGTACGCGACCTGACGTGCGGCGGCGTGAGGGTCGCAGCGCGGCTCAGCGACCGCCTCTGTCGTGCGAGCGGCGGCCCTTGGGTCGTGCCTCGGAGCGCAGCGGAGCGCGAGGCCGACGCGAACGCACGGCTCCTCAGCACGGGCAACGAGGCGCTGGAGTCCACCGCCGGCGGAGAGGTGCCGACGGAGCCGGGCGACCCGGAACCGGACGGCCCGGATTGACCATCACCCTCGCCAGAGCGCTCCGAGACGTCGACGCCGCCCGCAAGAGGGTCCACCGATGGGAGCGCGTCATCACGCTCGCGGCGGTCCGCTGGATTCAGGACGGCTCTCAGTCGTGGGCGGGGCGCATCGCGCGAGAGGTCGGGCGCCGCGCATCCATCCGGCACCGGCTCGCCGTGAAGAAGCTGGACGAGGCCGAGCGACAGCTGAGGCGCCTCAAGCGTCCGGAAAGCGGAGTGACATGAGGGAGGCCTCAGGGGCCCGCGTCGGTTCCGGTGCTGCCCGCGTCAGCCGGAGACCGCGCCGATCGACGCAGGGTGAATGTGCCGAGAATGGCGGATTCACCCTCGTACTCCTGAGGCCGGGGGACGTCCCTGAGCTGCGGGGTGTAGCCCTCCATCGAGGCGTACCGGTGCACGATCTGATAGGTGCCGTTCGGCAGCCCGCGGAGGTCGTAGCTCAGCAAGTCCACGACGCAGTCCACGCTGCCGGTATCGTAGGTGCCAGCCACCCGAGGAGAGAACTCTCTCGGAACAGCGACCCTCGCACCCGACTCGTCGAGGAAGACAAGCGGCTCCATGTCACCGGGCATCCAAGGAACGCCCGAGACCCGCATTACCGCGAAGGCTGGCGCTTCGGGCAGAGCCCCAGGCTCCAGTGGTGTCCCCCACAGGACGTCCCACGTGGAGTAGAGCCGGAGTTCCGGGTTCCACACCATCTCGTACTCCGGCCTGCTGTGGCAGGTCGTGAACGCGCCACACAGGCTCAGGATGGCCGGCGCCCAAGCCGCCGCGCACATCGCGAGGATTACCGATCGCACCTCAGCACTCTGATGGCGCTCACCGCGAGTGTCCATCTCGGGCGCGGTGCCGAACGACCGGAAAGGAGCAGGACATGAGGCGAGCAGCGATCGACAAGTACCGCGGCGAGACCGTGATCGGCATCGACGTGAGCCACTGGCAGGGGGAGATCGACTGGCCGGCCGTGGCTCGCTCCGAGGCGTTCTTCGAGGGCGAGTCGGTGGGGCCGGTGCGCTACGTCATCGTCCGGACCGGCGACGGCAAGGACCTCGACGAGCGCGCCGTGCGGAACCTGGTCGCCGCGCACCAGGCCGGCTTCAAGGTCGCGGTCTACCACTTCGTCCGCGGCTTCCACTCGGCCGAGGTGCAGCTCGCGATCATCTTCGAGGTGCTCCGAAACGCGGGCGTCCCGGTGGGCTTCGTGGCGCTGGACGTCGAGGGCCGGCCGGACAACCCGCGCACCCCCGACGTCGATGAGAGCTCGGGCCTCTGGTACCACCCGGACCGCGCTGCCCCGGTCGACACGGCCCAGGCGCTCGGCGTGCTTGAGCGGATGGCTCGGACCCTCGTCGATGCCGGGCATCGCGTCGTCGTCTACTCAGGGCAGTCCTGGCACTTCTACGTGGCGCAGAAGGGCCTCGTCCCGACGTGGGTCGAGATCGTCACCGACCTGTGGTGCCCCTGGTACACGCGCGGCCGCGACCCAAGGATCCCCGTCGGCCTCGACGGCAAGGGCGCGCCGTGGCGCTACGCGAAGATCCACCAGTTCGCCGGCTCGAAGAAGCTCCCCGGCCGCGTCGAGGGCATCGCGGGCGCCGTCGACCTCAACCGCTTCCGTGGCGACGAGGACGAGCTCGAGCGGTGGTGGGGCGCTGGGGCGCGCGAGACGCTGCCCGCGCCGGCTGGGTTCGACCGGAGGCGCATCGCGGACCTTGCCGCGGAGGCGAAGGAGGGCGGCGACCTGAGCGCCGCGGACGGGCTCGCGCAGCTGGACGGGGAGTTGTCGGCCCTCTGACCTGACCGAGCCCGCACGAACGACGGACGCAAGAACGCCCCGCATCTGGCCTCACGGCTGGGTGCGGGGCGTTTTGGCGTTGGGTTGGGCGTTCGCGCCCTCGCGGAGGGCGCGATGGCACCACGAGGCGGGCTCTACGTGCTGGGCACAAGGGGGGGCCACGAACGTCGTGGTTTCTTCTGGCTCGCCTTACCGTCCTCGGGGTGGAATCTGAGTATGTAGGGCGAAGCCGGCGTTCGCCCCGCGAGCTCTCCAAGCAGACGCAACGTCTCGGCTGGCTCAACCCCGCTTTCGATCATCCTCTGCTTTACGTCCTCTCGCCCCAGAGGTGGCAACCGGACGGTAAAGAACGGGAAGAGTGCGCGCGCCTCGTAGGGCCTTCCTTTCTCCGGAAATGCGCTGATCGGCGGTACATCGTCTTGCGCGAGGAACTCGGGCAGGTAGCGGAATGTGAACCGGTCACCTTCTCGACGAAGCGATCCCACGACGATCTCGCGCTCCGTTCCAGGAGGCACGAGAAGAACATCTACACGGCCCGTGGAGGTTGAGTCCGTCGCCCTTGGCACGGAGATCCCCAGGTCCCGCAGGAACCCCACGAAGCCCCGAAATTTTGCAAGAAGTGTCACCAGCTCGGCCTTTCTCCGCGAAGGATGCCGCACAACACAGCGTGTCTGTACGTAAGCAAGGAGATGATCATATCCAGGCGGGCTCGAGAGATTAACCGCGCGAACTTCTTCTTGAGTGTACGGCGGATAGTGTGAAGATCGAACCCCCCGACGACCAACTGCACGGCGCTCCTGTATCGATCTGAATGCTTGTTCAGCATAAATTGGATCAACTCAAAGTGGTTGCAGTTGTTCGCGCCTTCGTGGCCGATGAGTGGTCGAGCGCGTCGTGCATACTTCGCTAGGTAGACTTCATCGCCGATGTGATCTCTCAGTTCCTGATCACTCCGCCGAAGGAAGAGTCCACGGGCTGTGTCGAAGACAGGCGCAAAACGAAGTGCCTTCGAGGCCCACACGTTTTCGACGATTCCCCAGTTGTTCGGGTGCCGGTCAGCCGACCCAACAAGCGCATCAAAAGCGAGCATTCTGGCGAGCCCACCACGTAGGTGGCGGTGAACCGCCGAGCTACCCGCGGCGTCCCCTAGAACATCGTCAACAAGGTCGATTGTGTAGAATGCCCGCTCGTCCCTGTCGGTGGCACCCACCTCGTTCCTCATGGTGTCTCGGTCGATTTCGAAAGAACGTGAGAAGAGTTCTACGCAGTGCCGGAGGTGCTCGGTATCTCGCGACAGGAACCACCGCGACATGAAGTGCACATGCGGCGGCGGTCCGAGTCCTTTTAGCCGGACCAATCGCGAGTCGGCGACCTTCAGCGGGAGCGTCTTTCCGACCTGAGCGATGAGGTGCTCGGTCACGCACTCTCGCGAACCTGTGTGCCCTGTAAGCCTCGGGCGTTTTGCGAGGTAGGCAACCCCCTCTATTTCGACGAATGCCTTCGGACACGCCCCGATCAGGGACATGTTCTCCACAACTCGGAACCGACTCAGGACCGGGATTTCCTCAATGCGGACGCCATGCACTCCAAGGCGACGACGACAATCCAGCCGACGCGAACCGATAATCAGGCGAGACATGCCTGTTCCATATCACCTCGCCCTGAATCCCTTCCACGCCTTCGCGGCGCTCGCCCCACCGTTGACCTTCTCGACGACACTGGGTCCGGGCCGTCAACAGTCCCCCGATCCCTGCCACGGCCATCCCCACCAGCCCGTGCCCCACTTCCAGCGCCTCAGGTCGACGTCGTAGGTCCCGACCAGGTGCCACCCGCTCTGCGTCCATCTCACCAGCATGCCGGGTCATCGGCGCGACGGCGCGGAGGTTTCGCCAGCGCTCGAAGACAGCGACCGGATGCCACCGAGCGGCGTCGGGCGGCGCTACGCCAAAAGTGGCGGGTATTGCCAAGAACCGCTTTCGTGCTTCTATCGGCTACAGGAGGTCAGCATGACGCACGACGAGGACGAGCTCAGAACGGCATATCAAGGCATCGAAGATCGAGCCGCTGAGCACATGCCAGAGGCCGCACAGATCCTCGCCTTGTACCAGACCACCGAGGACGCAATCAGCACGGCTGAGGCGTACACGGCGGGCTTCGAGGCACCGCCCGTCTCCTGGATGAGCACTGGGTCCGGGTCCTAGGTGCCGTCCTGGGGGGACGTTCTCCAGGAAATTCAGGCGGAGATTGAGCTCTTCAAGACGAATCCTCCCGCCGGGCATCCTCAGGGCTTTGGCCCGTTGGACGCGGTACGCGAGCGACACCTAGCGGCGCTTCACAGCCACACGAAGCGCGCTGTGATCGTGTACGCGTCGGACTGGATGGGGAACTCACCACCCCACACAACGCAGGTTGAGCTCCGAGACATCCAGGGCTTCATGGAGACGATCCACGGGGTGTCGGAGGACGAGCTCGACCTGATCCTTCACCTTCCCGGCGGCTCGGCCGAGGCCGCCGACGCCATCGTGAAGTACCTCCGGAAGAAGTTCACTCACATCCGGGTGTTTGTTCCGCATGCGGCCATGTCTGCAGCGACAATGTTGGCGTGTAGTGCGGATGAGATTGTGATGGGAGCCCACTCTTTTCTGGGGCCGATCGATCCCCAGATCGTCTTTCGCAACGGAGAATCCGGGGGGAACATGGTCCCCGCACAGGCGATACTCGACCAATTCAGGCTGGCTCAGTCTGAGTGCGTCGACCCCAAGAAGCTGGCGTCATGGTTGCCGATACTCAAGACCTACGGGCCCGGGCTGCTAGTTCAGTGCAGGCACCATCAGAAGCTGGCTGAGGAACTCGTCGCCACATGGCTGACGACCTACATGCTGAAGGGGAAGCCGAATGGGGCGGCCTTGGGCAAGACCGCAGCCGCGAGCCTGGCCGACCACAAAACGTTCAAGAGTCACGGTCGGGTCATCGACCGGGGTCAAGCTCGGTCGTTTGGGCTTCACGTGACCGATCTCGAGGCCGATCAGGTGCTCCAAGACCTCGTGCTGACGGTGTACCACGCGTTCTCGCACACTCTTACCGGCTCAAGTGCCAGCAAGATCATCGAGAACCACGCGAGGAAGCGATACGTCATGCATCACAGGCGCCCGCCTCCGATCGCAGCTCAACCCCCCGTTGCGCCCGCACCGCCGCCGTCCATCCCCGCCGGGCCACCCAGGGCAAGGAAGCCCAAGCCCCGTCGCAAACGCGGCCGCTAAGCCCTCGTCGTACTCCGTCCACGGTGGCTCGGATGCAGTCAAATGGCGTCCCCACCCCAGTCCCCACCTGCTCCGGGCCACGGCGTGTCAGCATGCAACAGCCGGGGCCGTAGAGTTTGCCGGGAAGCCCGGAAACAGGTGGAGTAGGGCGGTGGGCGCCGCCTTCACACGGCGTCACCCAGGCACCGTCACCGGCTCGACGGCCACCGCAGCTTCGCGAGCGCCTCGCACCTGCCCGCGTCGCTGGGCAATACTACCGGGCATGAACCTGCGTGCCGCCCTGGAGCGCCTCGACGAAGACCTCGATGTCCAGAACGTAGTTCTCGACTCGGCGGGCGAACTTCACGGCGACGCCCGGGAGTCATGGCCGACGGACGGCGAGTGGTACGACTGGAACAAGCGGTTCGGCGTCGTGCTCGCCGAAGCGACGAAAGTGCTCGGCCCCCCCCATGTCGACTCTCAGTGCACACAGCACGAGGCCAATTGGGAACCTGAGATCTCCGTATTCGGTGCATGGCTGAGGAACCGCGAGTGGATCTACGTGGGCCTCTTCACACGTTCCAGTTCCTTCGACTGGGTGGTCGGGATTGAGGTCGGGCGTGTTCCCGATTGTGCTTGCTGGACCTGACCGCGAATCGGTCACGCGCTCTCCGAGCTAGGCACTCAGCTGCTCAGCCTGGCGAGCCTCCTCGAGCACATCGATCCCCCGCGCCGTGATCCGGACCTGCAGCGGCTCGGCGGGCTGCGTGCCTCGGCGGCGGTTCCACGGCCGCGCATGGCGATGGATCGACGGCCACAGGATGTCGGCCAAGCCCTCACGGTCCAGGTCGAGGAGCTCGTGGGTGCTCTCGAGGTACGCCCATTCCGGTGACGCGGCCGCCAGCTGGGCCAGGGCGTCGACGTGGGCCGGGGTGATCTCGAGGGGCTTCGCGCGGCGTCGTGACTTCTTCATGCCGGGCTGGACGCGGGGTCAGGGGTTGGACTGACGGTCGTCGGCCGGCGCCGGTGCTACCTTGGTGGAGCGATGCGTCAACGCCTCAGAACGCTGCTCGCTTGGACGGTGCTGGCCTTCATGCAGGTCACGCTGACGGGAGGCGGTTGCGGCAGTGAGCCCGATCGCTACGAGATCGTCCTCACAGGGGATCCAACGGCTTACCCGAGCCACGAAGAGGTCCGCTGGAATGCGGGTCCGATCGACTGGGGAGTGGACGACCCCGATTTCGCGAACGTGCAGTTCTATGGTGGCTTTGAGATGCCGACCGAGGACCCCCTTGTGTTCACCAGCCCTTCCGGAACCCGAGTGCTCCCGCCCCGGAGCACTGCCCATTTCGCTGTTCGATACGATCTCTCGTCGCTGCCCGCAGGCACCTATCGGATGACCTTCCATGGAAGCGCCATCCCGGATGGATTCACGCATCTTGTTTTCGGGGCGACCGAGCCAACGGTGTCCACATCGATCGTTCTGTACGATGAGCCTGGGACCGACGCTGGCAGCTCGAGCGGTGATGCTGGCGTTGCCGACGCCAGCCCGTAGGGGCCGGTGCTGTAGGCTGAAGACGTGCACGCACTTGAGGTTTGGAGCGTCATCGTAATCTGCACCCTTTCGAGCGGCTGTGGCTGCGACGCTGTGGCAACCAGCCGGCACCAAGAGAGCAACGTCCTGACGAGATTGCATATGCGCGCGGCCGCGTACTACGCCGCTGAGTTCCCCGCTGAGTCGACCGGTGCTCAAGAAACGAATTGCGTGGTTGAGAGCGCCACAACGCCAGCACCGGCACGCGGCGGCCAGGCCTTTGGCGGCGCCCAGCTTCCACGCTCGTTTCGCGCACTGGATTTTCCTACGGACAGGCCGATCCTCCATCGATACTCGATTGAGTCCGAGGGAGGGTGTGGCCATGAGCCTGACTCGGCGGTCTACACGATTCGAGCTTTCGATGGCGACAGCATCTCGCATGAGATGAGACTTGGCTCCGACGGAGACAACTTGTTGGTCAGATTGCCAGGTGCATCGGGACGCGGAGCACGCCCGTGACGCGTCGATTCCCAACGCACGCGACACGTATCGACACGACCACCCCCTAACCCAGCGAAATCACAGGCGAGCCCGAACGGTTTCGTAAACCGTAGGTCGTCTGTTCGAATCAGATAGGTGGCTAATGATTCCGGCTACTTAGAAAGTAGCGGAATCGGGCGTGTCGCGCGGCGTGTCGCGTTGAGGTCGGGCCCACACCACATCCGTTCAGCCTCCTCAACGGAGCGTCGGAGGCCCTCCGCGGCGAGATGAGCGTACCGCTCGGTCGTCGCGATCTCCGTGTGGCCCAGGACCTCGCGAACCTCCTCGAGGCGCCACGCCCTACCCCACGAGCCCATCACGAGGTGACTCGCGAACGTATGGCGGAGGTCGTGGAAGGTCACTCCGGGCCGCATCCCGCACCGGCCACGCCAACCGTTGCGCCAGACTCGGGTGCCCTTGTTCGGCCCCTTCGCTGGTCGGTGCCAGGAACCGGCCCAGCCCGAGTCGTAGCCCTTCCCGTGTGGAACGTCGCCGCGGCCGAGGAACACGTGTCGAGGGCCGGTGCGGATCACACCGCCTGCCTCGCGCAGATCGAGCAGCGCAGCCCTCGCTGGCGGGAGCAACGGCACGACGCGAGGCCGGCCACTCTTGGTCGGGCCGCCCTGGGCGTTGCCGTAGCGCACGATGATCCTCGGCTCGTCCGTGTCCTTCACGTGCACGTCGGACCACCGCAGGCCCCAGAGCTCACCCGACCGCAGCCCGGTGAAGATCGCGATCGTGAAGACCCGGCGCGGCCGCCAACCCCGCTTCGATGTGAACTCGGGGTGGGTGAGCAGCTCTTCGAGCTCGGGAGAGCGAAGGAAGGTCCAGGGATCTTCGGTCGAGGCTTGCCGTCGGGGCAGCACGACCCCGATCGCGGGGTTCGTGTCCCGGTGACCCGCGGTGACGGCATCTCGCAGCGCCGCCGACAGTGCCGTGCGAGCGTTCGCGAGGGTCGAGTGCCCAAGCGTGCCGCCTCGACCGTTGGACTGCAGGGCGAGGTCGTGGAGCCAGCGCGCGACGTGCTTCGGACGAACGTCTCGGAGCAACATCCCGCCGAGCTGGCTCCTGGTGATGTACCGAGCCCAGACCTTGCGGGTCTCCTCGACGCCGCGGTGTCGGCCGGCGCGGGTCCGGAGCTTCAGCCACTTCTTCCCCCAGCCGTTCACGGTCATCCCGCGCGAGCGGCCGACGAGCGCTCCCGCCATCTTGCGGGCGGCGCCCAGCGCCTCGGCGAGTTCGGGGTACGTGCCGACCGTGCGCTCTCGACCTTCGTGGTAGCCGCGCAGCCGGTAGTTACCGGAGGGGAGCCTGTCGATCGTGCCCCACGGGCTATTCACTCGCGCCATCAGCCTGCCTCGGCAAGGAGGCGCTCAACGTCGGCCGCCCCCTTGGCCGTGAGCTTTGGTCTCACGTTGAGGGGGATGACGTCCACCTTCTCGATTTCGGGCTGGTCCTGCTCGAGCACGGTCCGCAGTGCGCGCACTTCGCCGATGAGCTCGACGAGCAGCTCCTCGACGCGGGTGGTCATCGCTCGGCCTCGGGACGGAGGTTGCTCATGCTGCGTTCTCCCGGGCCGCGTAGCTGTTGGCGCGCACGATGGCGGCAGCGACCTGCGGACAGACCGCGTTGCCGCAGAGCGCGATCTGCTGGGTCTTCGTCAGCGGCTTGCCGTCGCCGCGGTCCGCGAGCTCGACGACGTAGTCAGCGGGGAACCCCTGCGCGGCGAAGAGCTCGTGCGGCTGGAGCATGCGCATCCCGATGTCGGCGATCTCGTACGCCTCGCCCTCGACCATCACGAGCCCGAACCGCGCGCGAGACGTCACGGTGTGCAGCGGGTCGAAGAGACTCTGCTGCTGGCCGGACGTCGCGCCGTAGTACTTCACGAGGAACGCGCGGACCTCGGCGAGGTGGCCGCCACCCTTCCCCCCGCCAGCGGTGACGGTCGGAAGCGGTGCGCGGACGTCGGCGCCTGCTCGGGCCGACCCGTAGAACTTGGTCAGCCACGCCGCCGTGACCGAATGATGGTCCTGCGCGGTGACGGTCCCGAGCGTGCGCTCGAGGCCGTGGCCGACGACGCCTTTGTAGTGCTTCGTGATGAACGCCGCGACGAGCGCATGCTTCGCGCCTCCGGCGACGACGGTGCCGAGCGGCTTGCCGATGTCCAGCGCGCGAGGGGCCTGTCCTTCGCGTTCGCCGTAGCCGGTCTGGATCAGCGTTGGCGCGATGAACGCGAGCTCTCCCCGGTTCGCTCCGGTGACGGTTCGGAGGGGCTCGTCGATCCCGTGAACGCGGGTTCGGCCCGTGTGCGTGACGGGGATGATGAACGGCCGCGCGGCCTCGATGACGTAGCGACGCACCCCGGCCGCGATTCGCGCGAGCGTCTTGTCGGCGAGCGGTCGCTTGCGCTCGAAGATGGACGGGCACGGCAGAGACCAGTCGATGATGTCCGCAGCGGGCCGCCACGGATGCGCGCACCCTTTGCCGTGTGTCGGCTCGGGCCACGCGATCGGGTGGCCGTCGCAGCGGGCGATCAGGAAGAGCCGCTTCCGGGTCGTGGGCGTGCCGTAGTCGGCCGCGATGAGCGAGCGGTGCTCGACCTGGTAGCCAAGCTCGGCGAGCTGTCGCCGCCATTGCCGGAACGTCTCACCTGCCCGCGCCTTGTCGGGCCGACCGGCCTCGGTGAGCGGGCCCCAGGTCTGGAACTCCTCGACGTTCTCGAGGACGATGACGCGCGGCCGGACCTCCTTCGCCCAGCGAACGACGACCCACGCCAGCCCGCGGATCTCCTTGCTCCGCGGCTTGCCACCCTTCGCCCTCGAGAAGTGGGTGCAGTCCGGAGAGAACCACGCGAGCCCCACGGGGCGGCCCGCGCACGCCTCCGCCGGGTCCACGTCGCGGATGTCCTCGACGAAGTGCCGAGACTCGGGGTGATTCGCGAGGTGCATCGCGAGCGCGACAGGGTTGTGATTGATCGCGAGGTCAGGCGATCGGCCCAGCGCAAGCTCGATGCCAGTCGACGCGCCGCCAGCACCGGCGAAGCTGTCGACGATGAGCTCGCCCTCGAAGGCGTGCCGGAAGTCTGTCACGACCCGCCCCACCCAGAGCTGTGCAGCTCCATCGTCTCGGCCATCGTCGGCCCGCGATCCGGCGGCAGCTCCAGACCAGCTAGCGCGCACCGCTTCTCCATGCGCCGAAGCGTCTTCGCCTCGACCTGGCGGATGCGCTCGCGCGTTACGTCGAAGAACTCTCCGATCTCCGCGAGCGACAGCGGGCCGAGCAGTCCGACGAGATCTGCGACCGCCTGCATCCGCACCTCGGCGAGATCGGCACGGTCGGCCTTGCTCAGACGTGCTTCCGCCTCGGCGTCGGGCTTCCAGATCAACGGGCAGCGCAGCCGGGCTTCGCGCAGGTGCTTTCCGATCGCGGTCGTGATTTCGCGCGGCCGCCCGCCCTGCCTCGGACCGCTGCGATCCTTCCGTGCTCGTTGGCTG
>JAJFFE010000044.1 GCA_021776775.1 Planctomycetota bacterium
GCTCGTCGGTTGGCGGCGACGCCTCGCCCGCGTCACGCCCTGAGACGATCCCTGTTCTGCTGGCTGGCCATGATCTTCTCCTGCATGAACGCGATCCCGTAGGATCGTTCGGCGTGCCGTTGATTGTGAGCACGACACAGGCAACGAAGGTTATCGACGGTCGTGCCCCCTCCTTTCGCGAAGGGTTCGATGTGATCGAACTCCAAGCGCGTGCGTTCCTCGCACCGTGTGCCGTGGTCGCTCACGAATTCACACCGGTACTGAGCGCGGTGAAGAACTTCATCGCGGAGTCCGGTGGGGACGTATCGGTCTGATCCGGCGGAGACGTCCGGGGGCGACTCGGCGGAGTCGACATCGTTTGCACGAGCCGAGTCGGCCTCTTGCTTCGCTCGGCGTTTGCGGCGTCGTTCGAGTCGCTGACGCGGGTCCTTCTTCTCGAGCGCGATATCCACGGCCTGCTCGACCAACTCCGCCAAGTTCGCCTCGAAGTTCCACACGTTCTGGATCTCGGCGAGTCGCGCGAGCTTCGCCTTCAGCTGTCCGGTCATCGGAAAGCGTGCATTGAAGACGTCTGGCGTGGCCGGCTCGACTCTCCCGCGACGCTTGCGCCTTGCTGGGTGAGTCTCCGCCTCGCTGGGCTCTGATCGATCGGGCTCGGCGTCGTTGCCCGGGTCATTACTCTGGGGTTGTCCATCGATCGGCGAATCAAATAGCGGGTCGACTTCCGGACCGGACGGGTCGTTCGACTGAGCCGGTGCGTTCCCGGGAGCCCGCCGAATCCCAGAGCTCACCACCGGCCTCGGCTTCAAAGCAACGAGGTACTCCTTCACTGCACGACACGTCAGCCCTTCGCAAGCAGCCAAGACCTCCGCAGCATTCCCGGGAGTCAGTACAGGTGATACCAGCGCGGCAACCGACATCGACATCCGGTTCGACGCCAACAACTCCAAGATCCGAGGAAACCGCAAACAAACGCCAGCCACCTGCACCCGAACCGGAATCCCCCCCTCGTCCAGTGGCAGTTCCTCCCGGCAGTAGGCGTACAGAGTCGGATATCCAAGATCCACATAAAGCTTACGTCGACGGATCTCCGCCAAGTGCGCAATGACCTGAGCCGCGTGAGTCTTCTCGAGCTCCACCAGCCGCTGAACCTCGAGTACCAAGTCATCCTTCGAGAGCATCCCAACGCGACGAACACAATCCATCATCCAAGACATAAGACCCTCCAGAGTCATCAACGAGTTTCGAGTACCCATTGTAAATGACGATCCAGAGTCGACGATTTGTCCCGCCTGCAAGACGAACAACGCCAATGCTATCGTCGAAGACTAGTCACCATCAGGCAACACGTCACGTCGCAAGCTCGACCGTCACGGTGCACCCCACAATCGCTCGACATAGACCCGCTCATTCATGGTCAAAACCTCGTCAACAACAACCTCGATAACTTTTCGAGATTCACTAACGAAATGAGTCGAACCACCTCGTTCAAACGAGGTCGCACCCATCAACGCAACCAAACGACGCTGCATGTTCGCCCACCAGAAACCGCACCCAGCTCGGTACGGATCACGCCGCCCAGCGCACACGGCTCATCGCCCAGCGCGCCTCCGCAAGCATCGGGCACCACCGTTGCCCAACGCACCGAACAGACTCGGACCGACCCCGATGCGCCCGTCCCGCGTTCATAGCCGTCCCGGTCTCCAACCACTGCCCCGGCGCCAAAGTCCACCTCTACCTCATAGTCGGTGGCGAGCCATCGACTCGGCCATCCCCAACCCACTGGTGTTCGAGCCACGCCACGATGCGCCCGGCAAAGATGTGCCCGGCAATATCACCGCTCGCGGCGCCCTTACCGGGTGACGCACCCTCATGGCGTGTGGTTCTCCCCTGGGGGTGCACGGGGCAAGAACGTGAACGTCACGTCTGGCTACGCCTGAACTCCAGCCTATGAGCGATCGCTAGCTACTCGCGTTTGCGTAGAGCGGCCAGCTTTCGCTGGTACTTCGTCTGCACGATGTCGATCGCGACCAGCACCGCGAGTACGAAGTAGAAGGTACTCTTTGCCATCGGCTCTATGGGGTAGGTGAAGAAGTGCAGGTGCGCGATGTGGCCGCCCTCGGAGAGCAACATGACTCCGACGAGGAACAGAATGAACAAGCCCAGAACTTCGAACATGCGATTCTTGGCCAAGAACTGTGACACTCGGTCGGCGAGCACGATCATCAAAATTCCGCTCACGACGACCGCCGCCGCCATGACCCAAAAGTTGTCGGTCAGTGCGATCGCGCTCAAGATCGAGTCGAACGAAAAGACCAGGTTCATGGTGATGATCCAGAACAGTGCGGACCCGAGCGATCGCTCCTTGGGGCCGCCATCGTGAGAGAGATCATCGACCGATAGCAAATGGACGATCTCCTTGAAGGCGGTGTAAATGATGAACGCGCCGCCGAGCAGCACGATCAACGCGTGAACACTCACGCTTCCCTCGACCACATTGCCCCAGTGAATGTGACAGAACGGCTCTTGGAAGTATCCGATCGCCTTGATGATGATGAATAGCAGCGCGATTCGGAAAACGATCGCGAGTCCGATACCGAGCCGTCGAACGTACTGTTGCTTGTCGGCCGCGACTCGTTTCGACTCGAGCGAGACGTAGAGCAAGTTGTCGAACCCGAGCACTGCTTGCAGCAGCGTGAGCATTAAGAACGTCATCAAATTCGCTACGGTGAATAGATCTCCCACGGTGCTCCTTGCGTCCCTGATTCACCGCGCATCCCGGAGCCACCGCCAGCGTAGACTCGGGATCGTCAGTGCTGTGCGTCGGTAGAATACGGAGCTGAGCTACCCGGCACCACACAAGATCAGGGCCGGTTGGTTCTCTCTGTGTCCGCCAGGTGATCCGGTTCTTGCGCGCCTACATTGGTCGGCCGGGCGAAGCACGGGGGCAGTTCGGAAGCGCCGGCCGTGGTACTTTCGTCGCTTCCGTGAGATGGCCGGCCCAGGGCGATGTCTGCAGGGGGGCCGAAAATCTTCGGAAGTCGGGTCACGGCCCGATATCGTTGGGCATGGGCATGACGAGATTCTTCCGTCGAAAGGCGTTCCCGAACGAACCGGAGCACACGATGAGACACGTCCTCTTGTTGACTGGATTGCTATTGTTGAGTCAGGGTTCTGTCTTCGGTCAGGCCGAGTTCAACTTCGTCGTCGAGGCGGAGACGATCGAGTACGACCCCAGTGACGGGGTCGGAACTGGTGAGGTGAGTATTTTTATCGCCGAGCTGGTCACCCCTGGTTTTCCGCACAACGTGCAGGGTTGGTCGATGTCGTTCACCCACGATCCCAGTCTGATCGAGGCAATGAACGTCGAACAGGGTGCCTACATTGCCGACGCGATCATGCCTTCGTTCTTTACTCCCATTATTCATGCCGACGGGGTGACGGTTTCCGCTGTGTACAGCTTTCTTGGGGGAGTGACGTGCACGTACGAGGTGATGAAAGAGGTTGTGATCGTCGACTACCAAACGGTACCCGCGACGCTGGCGGGGGATCTCGATGGAGACGAGGTCGCGATCGAATGGAACTCGATCGGGGCGCCGCCGGTGGAGAACATCATCGTCGTCGGTGGTGCGACTCTCACAGCCGCCCCTCTCCCGGGCACCATCACCCTCGCGCCTATCGGACTCGACGTCGAGTTCGGACGCGGCGACTGTAACGGCGATCAGATGTTGAACATCGCCGATCCGATTTTTCTCGGCGAGGCGCTTTTCATAACAGCCGCGCCGATGCCGTGTCGCGACGCCTGCGATGCCAACGACGACGGCGCGGTGGATATCGCGGATGTGGTCTTTGTTCCGCAACACATCTTTGCGGGCGGTCCGCCGCCACCGGCGCCGTTTGGATTTTGTGGAGTCGATCCCACCGATGACTCGCTCGAGTGCGACACTCCGAACTGCCCGTAGTTATCGTCGACCGTACCTACAGAGAACAGAGAACGGCACCGGTTCCAACAAGAACCGGTGCCGTTCTCTGTTTCGCTCGCGATCTTGCCGTTAGCGTGCGAAGCAGCTTCCCCAGATCGAGGCGTCCCCGGTAGCTTCTTCGGGCGCGCACGGTCCAAACGATAGTCGGAAGAAGTTCGCCAAGGGCGACGCGTACGAATCCCACTCGGCGGTGCCAACCGGGGGGCGGCGATTGTCGCAGAACACCCCGGGCAAGATCGACGCGTCGTGCTCTCGGAGCCGGGCGTCCACATCTGCCGCGGATAGTCCGTCCGGAGTTTGGCACCAGTGGTAGAACCCGCCGTCGCCCGTGTGAAGTTTCATCCCGGCGTCGGTGAGCATGCTGCCGTAGCGCTGCCGTTGATCGCGGTTGAACACACTCATCTTCGCTCGGTGCTCGCGCACGCGATCGAGATCGAGCAACGCTTCGACGAACTTCTGAGACGGCCTGGCGATGCCGCCCACTGCGAACGTGACGTAGGCTCCCAGGGCGTTGATCAACTCCGGCCGGGCCACGACCCAGCCGATTCTAGCGCCCGGAAACTGCAACCCTTTGGTAGCGGCGCCGATCACGGCGAGATTCGATTGATTGATATCGTCGATGGCGGAGAGCGCACTCTTGCAGCTCGGATCGACGAAGAAGTCGTACGCTTCGTCGACGAAGCCAAGGAAGTTATCGCGCTTCGCCCGCTCGACGATGGGGGCGAATTCGTCGGCCTGCCAGCACACACCAGTCGGGTTGCACGGGTTGCTCTTGATCCAGAAGCTGCTCTCTTGGAGTTTGTCGAGATGATCGTCGACGGTGGGGCGGAAGTCGTTGTCCGCGTTACTGTCGACGATATCTAGCGGCAACCCGAGGAACCGGCAGACGTCCCAGTATGGGGTGTACTCCGTCTCCTCGATGACGACGCGGGGGGTGCGGTTCTCGGCTCGCATTTGCCATTGGTGAAGGGCCAGAACAGAGAAGATCGCCTGACGACCACCACCGAGCACGATGACGTTTTCGGGCCCGACGGAGGCACCATGCAGTTCGACGTAGTAGCGCGCGATGGCTTCGCGGAGCTCGGCGTGTCCCCAGCGATCGGGGTACTTCCGCTCGGCCGGGGAGAGGGTCACTGTGTCCGGAAGATCGGGCCCGTCCGGCAAGCGTTCGACTCGGGGGTAGCCCTGGATCCAGGGTCGCGTACCGGGGTCGCCGATTTTCTTTCCACGTGCGCGTTGAAACGCATCCAGGCATTCGTAGATGCCCATTGGAGATCCATCCCAAAACACTGGCAGCCTCGTATTCACCGAGAGTTTTAGTGAGCTTCCTGCGCGGCCAAGTTTACGGACTTGGCTGGACAGGCATCACTGGTGAATCCAGAACTGCAAACTCAGAACTGGCAAATTCACCACTGGCAAATCCAGAAGCGCAGTTCTCGGCGGGCAGTAACTGCGTCAGTGGCATGATAGCACCGACGGTGATCCGAGGGCATCGGAGAATGGTGGCTCAGTCCGCGAGCGCCGAGACCTCTTGTGCGGTGAGCGGAGCGTCGTAGATGAGCAAGTCGTCGAGCCGCCCGTCGAACGCGTTGGCGCCGTCGCCCTGTCCGCCGAAGATCAGGTCTGCACTCGAATTCGGTATTCCGTCGCTGTGGCTCGCCGCCCCGACTTGAACGCCGTCGACGTAGAGTCTCAGCATAATTCCATCGAAGACGGCCGCTACGTGCGTCCAGCCGTCACCGACTTGCCCGCCGGTGACAATCGTCGATCCGAGCTGGAGGAGATATTGATCGCTGGCATGGTGCGCGAGTAAGAACGAGCAGTCCGTACAAGGGTACCCGTTCCAGTTCCACCACGTTGCGATGTCGTGCGTCTCGCCGACCGCGCCTGCGTCACTCTTGACCCACGCGGCAATTGTGAAGCTCGACCAGCTCGCGATACTCACCGTGTCGACCCGTACGGATCCCGTAGCCCCGTCGAGTTCCATGGTGATCCCTCGCTCTTCGTCGAGGGTCCAGTTGGCTACACCTTCTAGCGTCGCATCGTTTCCATTGGCACTCGCATCGAACGCCACGAAACCACTTCCATGGTCGAGAGGATAGGACGCGACAGGCGCGAGGGGATCGAACGAGTACAGGTAGGCGGTTGGCTCCACCGTATTGGCGGCGAGATCTTCGACCCCTGCGATCGTTACGGTGTACTCCGTCGCGACCGCGTGCGTTGTGGTCGTGAGCACTACTCGATCGGCCGTGGTGCCTAGGCTGGCCGTGATTACATCGACCGAAGGCGAGATGGTGTAGTTCTCTGTGTTCGTGGCCGAGGCGCCGTCGACCGCTTCGTCGAACTGAATCACGATGGTCTCTTCGCTCGAGGTGACTGCGATGACGCTCGGGGCGAGCACGTCCGGTTCGAAGGAGCTGTCGTTCACCCAGAGGTAGATGTGGTCTTCGGCGTTTCCGTCGGCAGTGAAGTCGACGTCACCGTCAAAGTCGATGTCGACCGCGTTCATTCGCGCCGAGACCCCGACTCCGGTGGCAACGTCTCGACGGATCCATCCCGCTCCGATTCGTTCGAACAGCAGCACGGTGCTGTCGCTGTCGTTGAATCCGTTGGAGCCCGAGAGTTCGGCCGTGATCAGGTCGACATCGTTGTCTCCGTCGAAGTCACCCGCCCAGAGGCTTTCCGGGCCGTCGAGACCGGAGGCGACAGAATGAACGTGCCAACCGTCGAGACGAGGATCTCCCAGTGATTCGGCCCAGACAAGTCGTCCGCTCTCCGAGAACCCTTCGGAGCCGACCACGTCGAGAGCTCCGTCTTGGTTCATGTCGATGACGAACACGTTTTGAACCGCGTGTGCGAAGATGGGTCGGGACAACCAGTTTGCGGTAAACACTTGCGGCGGGCACTCGAGCCACGAATGGGATGCGACGATGTCCACGTCGCCATCACCGTCGAGATCCCCGACGCCGAGCCCCACGAATGGATCGTGGATCGCGGCGACGAGAGAGACGCGGGACCAATTGTCGACGAGGGGATCGGCCGGCGGATCGTACAGTCGTACACCGCCGTCCACGTAGAGCGCGACGATTTCCTGGTCGCCGTCACCGTCGAAGTCTGCGTGCGCGAGGTCGTGCGTGAACGTTCCTATCGTTGCGTCGATCGTGTGCCGGATCCAAGTGCTTTCGGCGATGAGCGCGCCCGGGTTCTCCCACCAAGACAGGTCACCTAGAAAGAGCGTGCTGACCACGTCGAGATCTCCGTCACGGTCGACGTCGAGCATGATCCCGCCGTTGCCCCCGACCGAGTCGGTCGGTTCGATCACGTGGCGTGTCCACAGCGGAGCCTCGTACCACGAGAGCGCGCCACCACCGCCGGCGATCACATCGAGGTCACCGTCGGAGTCGACGTCCGCGGTGGTGCTCCAACCAGGTCGACCGTTGCCGGGGTAAGCGCCGTCCACGACTTCTAGCGACAGCGCGAAGTTCGGATTGGCCGCCGCAATCACGGGCGACACCGACAGATCTCCAATGGTGATGTCGGCGTGATGTGCGGAGATGGCGATCGCTCCGGCCGCAATCGCGTCGACGCCGAGTTGGGTGGTCACGTCCCAAGTCAGGGGCTCGCTCCCGTCCGAACGCCAGACCCGACTGCTGTACTTGGGTCCGTTCGACGTCGTTTCCACGCGGCACTTCCAGAGCCACGTTTCACCGGCGGCCATGGAGAGCGTTTCGCTGGCGTCATCGAGCGAAAGAACGTTGGTCCCGTGGTCGTACCACGTGCGTGCGCCGCTCGGGAGCCACCCGCAATGGAGCTGAGGGCAGATCACCGGGTTGTCCGTGTGTCCGCGCCAGCGCAGAGTCACACCGATACCGGGTGTGCCGCTCTCGGCGGGAATGGGCCCGGTCTCGAAGCTGTGCACCGTGATCGGGACCAGGAGTTCGTAGTCACTCCACGCCATGTCGCCGAACGCGATCATGCGATCGTAGCCGAGCTGTTCGGTGCGAAGGCCACCGTCCACGATCCACTGGCCGTCGACGACTTGCGCGACGTCGGACACTCGCGCGGCGAGCGATCCCTCACCGATGTACGGCAGCGGCCACGACGCGGCGGTCGATACCGTGATCGTCGTCGATTGTGTCGCCGAGGTTCCGGCGGCGTCGACGGCTGTTACCTCGACGTGGTTCGTTCCTTCGTCTAGCTCGGACGTGTTCAGTTCGATGTTGAAATCTCCCACGAACGCCAGTCGTCGCAAGTCGGGGCCGACAGATAGATCGACGGGATCGCCGCCGTTGAGACGGTAGCTCAGCGAGGAGACTCCTTCCGGGTCGGTGGCTCGACCGAGTACGTTGATCCACGATTGCGGGAGTCCCAAGGATCCGAACGGCTCGCCGACCTCCGTCCACAGGTCGATCGTCGGTGCCGTGACTCCAGCCGTAACGATCACGCTGTCTGTTGCGGTCGCTCCGGCGTCGTCCGTCACCGTGAGCGTTGCGGTGTACTCTCCTTCGGCTAGGTACACGTGCGAGGGGCTCGGTTCGGCCGAGGTATTTCCGTCTCCGAAGTTCCAGTCGTACGTGTTGACGGTGCCGTCCCAGTCGAACGTAGAGTTGTCGAACTGGACAGACAGTGGCGCCGCGCCCAGCGGAGGATCGGCCGAGACGGCGACGAAGGGTGCGGCGTTGGGCGCAGGCGTGGTTGCCAGGTCCATCACCTCCGACGCACTGAGAGCTCGATCGTAGAGCCGTACTTCATCGACGACCCCTTCGAAGTTGTGCGTGCCGTCGTCTTGGCCGCCGATGACCAAGTCGCCCGAAGATGTCGGCAGTGATCCGGTTCGGGCCCGGGAGTCGACTTCGATTCCGTCGACGTACAAGCGAATCCAACCGCCGTCCCAAGTGGCCGTGACGTGCGTCCAGTCGGTACTGACCGCTCCTCCGGTGACGGCGGTGCCGGCGATCTCGAAGAAGTACTCATTGTTCTTATGGTGCGTCAGAAGTAGCGAGCAGTCGGTGCACGGATATCCGTTCCAGCTCCACCACGTGACGATATCGTCGGTCCCGGCACCGACCCCGACGTCGTTACGCACCCACGCCGAAATTGTGAGCCCCGCCCAGTCGCCGAGTTCGAGGGCCGTCGCGTCCACGTGAACATTGTCCGTTGATCCGTCGAGTTGGAGACCCGCAGCGTAGCGACCGACGACCCAGGATGATCCTTGCACGAGACCGTCGTGCCCGTTGCCGCTGTGGTCGGGCGCTAACGATCCGCTTACTTCGTCCAACGGCCAGTAGGCGCGGAGCGTGGGATCAGCCACGATCACGGAATAGACTGTGTCTTGACTGACGAGGAGGTTGTCCCACAGGTCACGAACTCCGTTCGTCGTGAGCGTGTACGTCACGCTTTCGACGTGGGCGGTGGTGTTGAGCGTGACGCTCCTTGAGTCAACGTTCATCGTCGCTGAAAGCACGGATACGTCGGGAGTGATTGTGTAGCGGGTGACGTCCGTCGCGTCGGTCCCCAGCACGGGTTCGTCGAAGTGAACTATGATGGATCGCTCTTGCGCGACGAGCGTCACCACGGCCGGTGCGGTGGTGTCCGCTATCGTACCGAACAGCACCGGCGTCGATCGGGCGGACTCGAGCTCCGCTGCGTTCGAAGCGGAAATCTGGTAGCTGTAGACTTGTCCCGGAGTCAGTCCGGTGTCGGCAAACGATGTGTCGCTCGACGTACCGACTGAAACTCCGTCGCGGTAGATCGTATAGCTCGCCACTCCGGATTCGGGATCACTGCTCGCTTGCCAACTCACCGATATCGAAGTCTCGTCGGTGTCATCGTGGCTGATCGATTGCGGCACGGTGGGAGCCGTCGTGTCGAGCGACTCGCTCATCCACTGCGCGATCTCCCCGGCGCCGAGGGCTCGGTCGTAGAGGCGTGCATCGTCGAGTGAACCGTCGAAAGAATTCGTCGCGTCGTCTTGGCCGCCAATGACGAGATCTATTCCTGAGTCCGGTACGCTCCCGGCGACGTTCTGGAGTACGGCAACCTCGATCGCATCGACGTATAGCCGCAAGTCAGCGCCGTCGAATGTGGCCGCGACATGCGTCCATTCGGTCGATACCTCGCCGCCGGTGATCGATCCCACACCGGAGACCTCGAAGAAGTACTGATTGTTCGAGTGGTGCGTCAACACGAAGCTGCACGTGGTGCACGGGTATCCGTTCCAGCGCCACCACGCCATGATGTCGTCTGTGCCGGCGCCTGCGCCGACGTTGTTCTTGACCCATGCCCCGACTGTCAAGCCGCTCCACGTGTGAACCGCCAGCGGTGCGGACGCGACGCGAACTCGATCGCCCGATCCGTCCAAGGAGAGCCCGCTGCCGAGCCGGCCCGCTCCCAAGGTGGCATCGTCAATCAGGGTTCCGTCATTCCCATTCTCCGTCACGTCGACCACCAGCGGCCCGGCCATGGTGTCGAAGCTCCAACGGGCACGAAGAGACGGATCACTCGATTGACCATCGACGACGGTCGTCAGGACTCCGACGGCTGCGATGGCGAGGCATGTCTTGAACGCGCTTGGAATGGCAGGCTCCTGTTCCCGGCTGCGGTCGACCGATCTGGCCGAACCACAACAGTACCGCAAGGATGAGACCTGCCGGGACCCGGCGTCAGCGCCGGATTCGCGTGATCGACGGACCCGATGCGTGCCGCGAATGTCCAACAATTAGCTAGTCGAGAGGGGGGTGCGTTCCGTCGTCGCGCGTCAGGACGGATCCACACCTGGCTCCGGATCGGTGATGCGGTTTGGCTTCAACGTACTCTTCAGCTGCTCGGCGTACTCAGGGTCCACTCGTAGGAACACACAGTGATGGCCCTCTCCGTCTGATCCGAGCCCGGTCGACGTGTTCGGTAGCTTCCAGTTGCCGAGCGTTTCGTTCAGGTGCCCCAAGAAGTGCATAGCCTTCGCTCGGGCGGGAGGGCCGAAGAAGTCCCAGTGGAAAGTGGGCATCGGTGGTTGTTCTTTCGCGGTCAGGAAAGCGGAGCCGGGCGCGTCAAGGCGCCGACCGCTTTGAACAGTTGAGTTGGACCGAACGGCTTGCGCAGGTAAGCGACGTTTGGGTGCTGGAGAAGTTCGTGGATCGACGAGGATGGCGCGAAGCCAGAAATCAGCAAGACCCGAGCCTCCGGACTACGGTCGATGAGTCGCTGGGCCAGCTCGTTGCCACGGTGTTCTGGCATGACAACGTCGGTGATGAGGAGATCGATCGAGGTCTCCGCGTCGATCAAGTCCCGAGCGTGAGCCGAATCTCGGGCGACGATGGTGCTGAACCCGTGCTTCTTCAATATTCGAGCTGTAAGTTGACGAATCTCGAGGCAGTCTTCGACCAGAAGTACCGTGCCAACAGTGGACGGGAAGCCTTCGGGCGCGTTGTTCGGCGGGACTGCGGTTACCATGGTCCGCGGAAGATCGATCGTGAACTGAGTTCCGACGCCCGGCTGGCTGGTCACCGAAATCTTCCCGTTGGCTTCGTTGACGATTCCGTACGCGGTTGACAGTCCGAGTCCGGTTCCCTTGCCCACTTCCTTGGTCGTAAAGAAGGGTTCGAAGACGCGCTCGCGAACGGAGTCTTCCATTCCCGTTCCGGTATCGGAGATTCGAAGCCGTACGAGCTCATGGGTCGGCGTGGTCAGAGCGATACTGATCAATCCGCCCTCTGGCATGGCGTCTCGCGAGTTCAACACCAAGTTGATAATCACTTGTTCCAGTTGCACGGGGTCGATCAGTACCCAGGGCGTGCCGGTCTTGACATCGATCGACAGCTCGGTCTTGTCTCCGATCAGGCGACGCAGCATCTTCTCCATCGCCAAGAGGACTCGTCCCAAGTGCACTTCGTCGGGCGTGTTCACCCGTTTCCGACTGAACGTCAGGAGTTGTTCCGTCAGTTCCGCGGCGCGTCGCCCGGCTTGCGCTATCTGTTCCACGATTTCGCGAGTTTCACCGGACTCGGTGTCCTCGAGCAGCAACTCAGCGTTGCCCAAGACCGACGTGAGCAGATTGTTGAAGTCGTGAGCAATTCCCCCCGCGAGTTGTCCGACGGCCTCCATTTTTTGGGCGTGCCGAAGTTGGTCCTCGAGTTCGAGTCGACGTCGTTCGGCTTCCACGCGATCGGTGATATCGCGGCAAAGACCAATCAGTCCGATGACGGCACCCTCTGGATCTCGATGCGGGGTCTTCGTTGCCAGGAAGACGCGATTCCCGGAGGCCTGTTGCTCCGGAATCAACGTCAGGTCGAAGGCAATCTCGTACGTCTCCCCGACGTTCGAGGTCATGATCCGCTGGTCCTGGGTGCGGACCCGTTCCGCCGCGTGTTCCGGGAGTAGTTCCGCGTCGCTCTTGCCAACGATCCTCTCCGCGGGCAGGCCGAAGAACTCGCACCCGGGGCGGTTGATCAGCACATACCGCCCGTCACGGTCCTTGAGGAAGACGATTTCGTTGGTGCCTTCCAAGACAGCGTGCAGGAGTCGATTTCGTGACTCCAGCTTGCGGTTGCTCGCCTGCAACTCCGACTGTGCGTTTCGCGCAGCGTTGATGCTGACGTTGATCATGGACGCCAAGTAACCGAACAGCTCGTCGGGCTGGGTCGTCGACGCCCCGCACTCGAAGTCTCCGAACTTGACGCGCGTCAGTGTGCGCGTTAGTTCGTGAACCTGCTCGCGGACGTACTCGCGATAGTCATCGTCGGGATCGGTCATCGGCATTCCGCGGACGCTCGCGGAGACCGTCCCTCGACCAAGTCGTGTGAAGCGCGGTCGAGTGTGCATCGTTGTTCGTCGAACAGACGGTCGAGCACTCTGGCGACGGTTGTCCCGTCACCGAATGATGCGACGAACTCGAACAGTAAGTTGCTGCTGATCCCCATCATGTCCTGCTAGTCCCGCCTCTATTTCCGTGCAAGATCGGTAGTTTACCGCTCCTTGTCCTTCTCGTCTTCCCTGAACGTGCCCGCACGGCTGGTCCATTCAGCAAGCGAGCCGCGTAGGTTCAACTTTCGTCGACGAGTCCCCATTTTTGGATCACGCGGCCTATAGGCCCGGCCGAAAAAGTCATGTCGCGCGAGACCTCGAGCTTCCGTCGGCCAGCACTCCCGGCGAAACTCGAAGTATGAGCATAACGACTGCGTTTCGCCGGGCGCACTGACCTTGAAATCTCGACCTCTCGCGTCAACAGCACTTTTCGGCCGCACCTCTATGGGAAAAAAGGGCCCATCGTTACAATCTCAATTGGGTTTGAGTTCGCCGCCGGACCGCGGTTGGCGAGTCTTCGGGTTTCATCCGATCACAGTTCCATGACTGATTTTTCGCCTGCAGGTGCCGCGTCACGCACCATTGCAGTTGCGCCGAGGGAGTTTGTATGTCGATGAGGGACGTTTTGGGCCAGCAGGTACGTGGGTGGGTGGTCACCGCTGTCTTGAGTGTGATCCTGATTTCGGGAGTCCAAGCCGGGGTCGTCCCTATGGAGACCCGCCGTGTCGCATCGGGATTGAGTCGCCCGGTCATGGTGACCTACGCTCCGGGGGACTATCAGCGTCTCTTCGTGCTCGAACAGCGCGGCCGAATTCGGATCCTCGACTTGGAATCGCTGACGTTGAACGCGGGGTACTTCCTCGACATCGACGCGCTGGTCACCGGTGGTATCTCGGGGGGCGACGAACGGGGAATGCTCGGGTTGGCGTTCCATCCAGAGTATCAAACGAACGGTTATTTCTACGTCTACTACTTCACCAGCGGCAACATGCGACTCGCTCGCTACTCGGTGTCGTCGAACCCGGATGTCGCCGACGCGTCGAGCGCTTTGACGCTCCTCAATATCGGTCAACCGCAGTCGAATCACAACGGAGGTCATATCGCGTTTGGTCCGGTCGACGGCTACCTCTATGTCGGTAGCGGCGACGGCGGGAATTTCGACGATACTGGCCCCGGACACGCTCCCGGGGGCAATAGTCAGAGCGGTACCACGATGCTCGGCAAGATGCTGCGGCTCGACGTCGACGGCGGGTTCCCCTACGCGGCGCCGTCGGACAATCCATTCGTAGGTGTCTCGAGTCACCTCGACGAAATCTGGTCGAAGGGGCTTCGCAATCCGTATCGTTGGAGCTTCGATCGCGACACCGGGGACATGTACATCGGTGATGTCGGTCAGAACGTGACCGAAGAGATCGACTTCGAGAGCGCGCTCGATGGCGGTCGCAACTACGGGTGGCGCTGCTTCGAAGGGTCCGCGTGCTACCTGACGGCTCCCGGTTGTTCCTGCCCGTCGTCGACCATTGTTCCTCCCGTTCACGAGTACTCTCACGCGTTCGGTTGCACCGTGATCGGCGGGTATGCCTATCGCGGCTGCGCTATGCCGGACATGCACGGCACGTACTTCTTTGCCGACTACTGCTCGGCCAAGATCTGGTCCGGCGTCATGAATGCCGGGGGGACGTCGCTCGACTCCGTGGTTGAACGCACGACGGAGCTTGATCCGCCACCCGGCCATGGTGCTATCAATCTGATCTCCGGCTTCGGGGAAGACGCGTTGGGGGAGCTCTACATTTGCGATCTTGGCGGAGAAGTGTTCAAGATCGTGCCGGCGGCGATCGCTTCCGTCGACGCCGACTCCGACTACACGGATGACAGTTGCGAGGTCGTACCGATCGTCGACTGTAACGGTAATGGGATTTCCGATGCGGTCGACATCGCCGGCGGGACGTCGATCGATTGCAACGCGAACACCATTCCGGATGAGTGCGAGATCGACGCGGGGGACGCGCTGGATTGCAATCTCAATGGGCTCCTCGATGTCTGTGACATCGGGAGCGGACTGAGTACCGACGTCGATGGCAACGGAGTGCCGGACGAGTGTCAAGTCGGTCCGTTCGTTCGCGGCGACTGTAACGTCGACGGTGGGGTGAACCTTGCCGACGTCGTTCACCTGCTCGCGCATCTGTTCGGATCTGTCACGCCGAGCTGCAATGACGCCTGCGACAATAATGACGACGGTCAGCTCGACCTCGCCGACCCGCTCTTTCAGCTCGACCACATCTTTGGCGGCGGATCGCTGCCGGCGAGTCCGTACCCGGGGTGTGGATTCGACGGGAGTGCAGATACTCTCGGCTGTTTGAGCGACCCAGCGTGCCCGTAGCTCGACATGGGGAAAGGGTCGCCGTTACTACCGTAGCGCGCGGTGGATCACGAACGATCCGTCGACAGCCGTGGTCGAATCGACCATGATCTCGACGTCCCGAACGGCGCACGGCTGGACTTCGATGACGTAAAAGGCATGACGTAGAAGACATGACGGAGATCACTATGACCCGCGAATCGAACTCTGCGAACCGTTCCGTTTCCCGCCGTACGTTCTTGCTCAGTTCCGCGTCGGCGATGCTCGCCGCTCCGCTCGTCGCCCAGGGGGCGATCCGTTGGAGCCCCAACGAAACGTTGCGGGTGGCAGCGGTCGGAGTCGGCGGCATGGGTGGGTCCGACCTGAACCAGATCGCGGGCGGCGCTCACGTCGTGATCACTGCGTTGTGCGACGTCGACGCGAACAATCTTGGCGCGGCGGCAAAGCGGCACCCCAAGGCGAAGACCTTTGTCGACTACCGCAAGATGCTCGACACCGTGGCTGGCGATATCGACGCCGTGGTCGTGTCGACTCCTGATCACATGCACGGGCCGATCGCCATCGCGGCGCTCGAACTCGGGAAGCACGTCTACTGTCAGAAGCCTATCGCCCACAATTTGCACGAGTGCCGACGCATGACGAGTCTGGCGACCGAGAAGAAGCTCGTGACGCAGATGGGTACGCAGATTCACTCGCACGAAGCGTATCGCACTGCGGTCGCGACTCTTCAGAGTGGCGTCATCGGCAAGGTGAGCGAAGTCCAAACATGGGTCAGCAAGTCGTGGGCGGGTCCGGTCGACGGGCGTCCGGCGCGAGCAGACGCGGTGCCGTCGCATCTCGATTGGCCGCGTTGGTTGGGAGTTGCGGTCGATCGTCCCTACGTCGATCGGATCTACCACCCCGCTCAGTGGCGAGGTTGGAAAGACTTCGGCTGCGGAACGCTGGGAGACATGGGGTGTCACATCTTCGACCCGGTCTTCACTGCGCTCGGCCTTGGTGCTCCCACGCAGGTCGTCTCGACTGGACCGCAACATTACGAAGAGACGTTCGCGCCGGACAGTTGCATCGACTTCGAGTTTCCTGGGACGCTGTGGACGACCGATACCTTGCGCTTCCGATGGACCGACGGTCGCAAGTCGACGCCGGACCAGGCCAAGGCGCAGCTACCCGATGGCGAGAAACTGCCGTCGGCGGGCTCGTTCTTGGTCGGCGAGCATGGCGTGATGGTGATCCCACACTGGTCGGCGCCGCGCCTGTACAGCAAGGGCGCGCGGCTCGAAGTGGCCCTGGTTCCGAAGAAGAGCCTTAACCATTACCATCAGTGGACCGACGCGTGCCGCGGAGTCGGCGCGACGACGACGCCGTTTTCCTACTCGGGCCCGCTGACCGAAGCGGTCTTGGCCGGGACGATCGCCGGGCGATTCAAAGACGAGGTGCTGACGTGGGACAGCGCCGAGCTACGCTTCGACCACGTCGGCGCAAACGCCCTCGTGAAAAGAACCTACCGACCCGGACGCGCGTTGTAGTTGGCCCTGGCGGTCGCAGCGGTTCGTATGCCTCTGACGTTTCCCTCTGGTCCGTTCGCGACGAAGATCCGATGAGCATTGTGTACCCGAAATCACGGTGTCCTCAAAAATCACCGTGTACTCGGAGCGAACCCGCGCAGTCCTGAGACACCGGCCAAGAACGCTCCGCGTTCTTCGGACCACTGTTTTCCGTGGACTCGCTCGAGCCCCCATCGCAGAAGGGTCGACATGCACGCACTTCTCGCCGTTCTCCTCGTCGCAACTCTCTCCCCGACCGTGGAAGCGCAGCGGGGCGATCGACCCGATCGACCCGGTCGTCCGCCGGGACCGGGACTCGTCGAGCCGCGGGACGGGGAGCGTATCGCCTGGTACGGAACCTTGGACGCCGGGTTGGCTGAGGCCAAGCGATTGAACCGACCGATCTTGCTCTTGTCCGCTGCACCTCATTGCCATCAGATTCCCGGCGTGTGGTGACCGGGTAAACAGAACATGGACAAGAGTTACTTGTCCGACAAAACAATCGTCGCCGCGTCCCGAGAGTTTGTCTGCATTCGGTTGCTCACCTACGAGAGCAAGTCCGAAGGCAAGTTTCTGGAGAGCATCTTCCAAGGAAGAAACGGAACATTGGAGAACACCGTCTTCGCGTTGTTGGCGCCCGACGGGACCAAGATCACCCGGGGCGGCCGATCACCCGATCGAGTGTTTCGCGGTCGAACTCAAGAAGAGCGCGCCACGGCGATGGTCAACGCCATGAAGAAGTTTGCCGACGAGTACGAGTCGAAGGTCTCGAAGTCGACGTCGCGAACCTTGCCGACGTTCGTCGACTTTCGCCGCGCTCTGAATGCGGCCTCTTGTGACCTCCAGCCGCTCGTCGTGATCGCAGGCAAAGACGCGGCGGCGACCGCGAAGGCCGTGACGATGGTCAGTGAAATCGCGTGGAGTGACGAGTTTGTCGGTGACTTCGCGTACGCCACCGTCGATGACATCAAAGAGTTAGCCAAGATACCCAACGCAACAACGCCGGGGATCTACGTGATTCAGGCCAACGAGTACGGAACCGCGGGGCGAGTTCTCGCTCACCGACCGGCCGTCGACACCATCACAGCAAAAGACGCCCTTGTCGTGTTGCGCGAAGGAGCGAACCGTTTCAAGGCGAAGTCGAAGGACTCGAGGCAACACATTCGCGACGGACGACGCAAGCGTGAACACTGGGAGCCGGAGATCCCGGTGACCGATGGTAATGGTCGGCCCGGTAGGTAGAGGCACTGTCGAGGCACTGTCGAGGCACGGTCGAGGCACGGTCGAGGCACGGTGTACCGATAATCTGCAGGCTCACTTCGATGGGCAAGGGACGTTCGGCCACGGTTGCGCGAACCGGATTCTCCTGTTCGGCGATCCGCAACGACGGCGATCCCATTGGCCACGCGCGAATAGTGGGTGGCCCCTTCTCTCCACACTGAGCTTTTCTTAGCCTCCTCGAACTCTATCTTCGGGTCACGCTGAAATGATCCGAGGATGCCCACGAGGAGGCCAATTCCGATGCTCTTTCGTTTCAACCATCGACTGTATTGTTCTGCGATCACACTGTGTCTCGCTGTCGGTTTCATTCCCATCGCGTCCGCACAGGACCAAGAGCCGCCAGAGACCGAAGCGGTCGAAGCAGTTGCTCCAGCCAAGAGGCCAGTTCGACCTGAGGACTACGGCGAGTGGGAGAACCTAGGCTTCCGTTCGTCACTCTCGAAAGACGGCCGTTGGCTGGCGTACTCGGTACGAAAGGTCGAAGGCTCATCCGAACTACGTCTCAGGATGTTGGCGACGGACTCGACGCAAGTGTTCCCGTTCGCCCGAGGGCCACAGTTTTCCGCAGACGGGAAGTGGTTGGCGTTCTCGATCGGTGTTCATCCGGACAAGGCTCGCGACGCCAAGTCGCCGATCCGAACGAAGCTCGGCCTTCACGACTTGATCACGGGTAAGACGACAGAGATCGAGAACGTTCAGTCGTTTCGGTTCAGCGATCTCGGTGGCCATCTCATCATGCGGCGCTATCCGGTATCGGGAAAGAAGAGCCGCGGATCCGGTATTGTCGTGCGTCATCTCGCGACGGGCATCGATACCGCGTTCGGTAACGTGAGCGAGTACAGCTTCAACGACGACGGAACCTTGCTCGCGTTGGTGATCGATGCCGAAGACAAAGCCGGAAATGGCGTGCAAATTTTCGACGTGGCGACGGGGCGGTTGCGGACGCTCATCTCGTCCAACCACAACTATCGAAGCCTGTCATGGCGTAAGGACGCAACGGACCTCGTCGTGCTCCGCGAAAACGAACACAAGCCGAAGGAAGACGCTTCCTTCGTTGTACTCGCATGGCCGAAAGCCGTGGCTGATCACCCCAAGTTGAGGGAGTTCGATCCGGCGGAGCGCGAGGACTTCACGGCGGAGCACCGCATCGTCGACTTCCGAGGTGTGCGCTGGTCCGAGGACGGCGAGTATCTCTACTTCGGGATCAAGGAGTGGGAGAACAAGCCCAAGCCCGACGAGCCGGAGCAGAAGGAAGAGACAGAAGGCGACGCTCCCGAGAAGAAGAAGTCTCCGGATCGCAAAGTTGTCTTCGACCCGTCGTCTCCGTACACAGTCCCGCAGGACGATCCACCATCGGGCAAGGGTGGCGCAGGAAAAGGCGGGAAAGGCAAGGCGGAGAAGGGCAAGTCCACGAAGGAGAAGAAGCCCAAGTCACTTCGAGAGACGCTCAAAGATCCGGCCGGTGTCGAGGTGTGGCACGCGCGCGATGTGGACATCATTCCTAAGCAGAAGCGACAGGCGGGCCGCGAACGGCGTCAGAGTTGGTTATCGGCTTGGCACGTCGAGCAAGACAAGTTCTGTCAGATCGAGAACGAACTCACCGAGCGAGCCCAGTTGACCGACAACCCGGAACGCGCGCTCGGTCTCGACAACACGCCGTTCGACGAAGAGCGTCGTTTCGGGCCGACGCGATACGATGTGTACCGAATTCACATTCCGAGTGGCGCTCGACACAAGCTTCTCGGAGGAGTCAAGTTTGTGATCAGTTCCGGCCCCAAAGGACGCTACGTCGTCTACGTCCATGACGATGACGTTCACCTGCTAGATCTGGAATCGGCCGAGAGTCGCAACTTGACCAAAGGCGTACCGACACACTTCATCAATCAAGAAATGAGCCAACTGACCGACCAGAAGCCGGCGTACGGTGTGGCGGGGTGGAGCGAGCGAGGCGACAAACTCTACCTCTACGATCGGTTCGATCTGTGGGAGTTCTCGGTCAGTGGTCGAGCAGAGCCGAAGCGGTTGACCCGCGGCGCCGAGGACGAGATTCGTCACCGGCGTGTTCGTCTCGACTTCGAGAAGGACGAGTTCTTGTCGGCGGATCGGCCTATCTATCTTTCACTCTACGGACAGTGGACCAAGAAGAGTGGCTACGCCGTGATGGATCTCGGGGATCGCCCAGAGGTCCTGATCTTTGAAGACCGCAGCGTCGGCGGCTTGACCAAGGCCGAAGATGCGGACGTGTACGCCTACACCGCGGGGTCGTACTCGGAGTCGCCGAATGTGCGCGTCGCCAACGCCAAGTTGGAGTCGCCGAAGGTCGTCAGTGACACCAATCCACAGCAGAAGGATTTCCTGTGGGGCAAGAGTCAGCTCGTCGACTTCGAGAGTGCGTCGGGTGAACGACTGCAGGGAGCACTGACTTACCCGGCGAACTACGAGCCGGGTAAGCAGTACCCCATGATCGTGTACATCTACGAGCTCGTATCGCAGAACCTGCACCGATACTCGACTCCGACCGAGACCTCGCCGTACAACCCCGCGGTCTGGTCGAGCGAAGGCTACTTCGTGTTCCAACCGGACATCGTCTACCGCGCTCAGAATCCTGGACTATCGGCGGTCGACTGTTTGGTGCCCGCGGTGAAAGCGGCGGTGGCGACCGGCATGGTCGACAAGGATCGAGTCGCGCTGATCGGCCACTCGTGGGGCGCGTACCAGACGGCATTCGTCGTGACGCAAACCGACGTGTTCGCCGCGGGAGTGGCTGGCGCGCCACTCACGAACATGATCAGCATGTCCATGAGCATCTACTGGAACTCCGGTGAGACCGACGCGTGGATCTTCCACGAGAGCCAGGGACGTATGGACCGTCCGTTCTGGGAGGACCCGGCGACGTACATCAAAAACTCGCCCATCTTCTCCATCGACCAACTCAACACGCCACTCTTGGTTGCGTTCGGCGATGACGATGGGGCGGTGGACTTCAATCAAGGCGTCGAGATGTACAACGCCGCTCGTCTGGCGAAAAAGCCGTTTGTCATGCTCGTCTACCCGGGCGAGAACCACGGCCTGAGGCAACGTCCTAACCAGGTGGACTACCACTATCGAATCCTGGAGTGGTGCGATCACTACCTGAAGGACAGTGCGCCGAAGCCGTGGATCACGGAGGGGCAGTCGTTCCTCGATCGTCAGAAAGAGATCGAAGAGTCGAAGAAGTCCTCCGCGGGACCCGGCGCCCGAGGGCCGGGGTCCCGGCGTCGGTAATGAATCCCCGTCATCCGGTCCCGGGTTTCTCCGATCGGAATGACCCGGGGCGGCGTTGGCGAACAGGACGGGGATTGGGTTGGCGCGGACCGGCGGCTTGACAGGGAATGCTCGGAGAGTGGGTCGATGGCGCCGATCCGTCCCAGGATTGTTGCGATCCGGCCGCTCGGCCGCGATCATGACGCCTTGTCCATCGTGACCCGAAAGGAACACCGTGCGAAGCATAGTGATCATGACCGGGCTTCTTGTGGCGGCGACGACGTTCGCTCAAACGAAGTCCGACGATACGAGCGTGGCCGCCGATCCGGCCACCGTTCGCTACGAAGCCTTGCAGAAGAAGGTCGACGACGCGTTCAAAGCGTGGCGTCAAGGGCAGATCGACGCGTCCAAGAAGGCGCGCGAGGCTGCCGGTAAGGGCGGAATGATTCCGGCCATGAGCATGGTCCCGCCGTACGGGAAGTTCGTTCCGGACTACCAAGAGGCGGCGAAGGAGTTCGCCGGCAAGGACGGCGCGATTCCATTCTTGCTCTGGATCAGCCAGTACGGCTCATCGGATGCCAGCGCGGTCAAGCAGGCGACCGGGACTCTCATGAGCGACCATATCGCCAGTGAGAAGTTGACCGGACTTGCGCGCGCGCTTCCGAGATTGTCCCGATCGCTCGGAGCCGAGACGGTCACAGGAATGTTCGACACGCTGGTGGCCAAGTCTCCGCACGCTAGCGTGCGCGGCTGGGCGACGCTCGGCAAGTTTGGACCGACGCTCGAAGATCCGAACGTCGGCTTGACCTCGGCGAAGTACACCGCTGCCAAAGCGACCCTGGTGAAGGCGAGCAGTGCGAGCAAGGACGACGAACTGATGGGACTCGTCCGCGGGTTGATCGCCGACCGCGAGAAACTCGGCAACGGGCAAGTCGCGCCGGATATCGCGGGCGTCGATCTCGACGGCGTGAAGTTCAAGCTCTCCGATTACGAGGGCAAGATCGTCATGCTCGACTTCTGGGGTGATTGGTGAGGCCCGTGTCGTGCAATGTACGACCACGAGCGGTCGCTCGTAGAAGAAATGAAGAATCGTCCCTTCGCTCTCATCGGTGTCAACAGCGATAGAGACTTGTCAAAGATCCGCACGATCGTCAAAGAAAAGCGATTGAACTGGCGAAGCTTCCAGAATAGTCCCGAGGGTGCGAAGAGCAAGATCTCGGCGGAGTGGAACGTGCGCGGTTGGCCGACGATCGTCGTGCTCGACGAAGAGCGCAAGGTTCACTACCGCGGTCATGACGGCAACGCTGCCATGAAGATGATTCGCACCATGGTGGCAGAACTCGAAAAGAAGAGCCCGGGTAGCAACCTGTAGCTCGCAAGCGTTCGATTCGAGATCGATCATTCGGCGCCCCGATTTCATCCGCTGCCCCTGGGCGCGGACGGGATCGGGGCGTTTCTCGATGGTGTCGGCGTGGACACGCGCCACTGTCGAGTTGCGCACTCCGTTCACCGAAGTGCCGTCGAACGCTCTATGGCGCTACAGTGTTGTCACTGGGACTGCAGCGTGACGGAGATCGACTTCATCTCTTCTTCGACCGTGACGATTCTTTGCACGGGGAGCACGTCCGGTCCGGCGATCAGTATCGTGTACGACTCACCAGCACTTAGCACATAGCTAGCGCCCCCGTGGCTGCGGGCTCCGTTACGGTTGTCGTCGTAGATCAAGCGGCCGTCGGCGTCAGTCACACTCGTGGCAAAGCCGCCCGACGCGCCGGAGACTCGCAGTGATACCAAGACTCCGTCTTCGATAGCCAGGTCGATCTCGGCGGATCCCTCCAACCAGAAGTGCTCCCCGGCCGGGACTCGCTCTTCGACTTCGGCCACTAACCAGTACTGCGCGTTTGGAACGTTCGTCAACGTGTACTTACCGTCGCGGTCAGTGGTGGCGCTCGCACGGTGCGAGGTGGACTTGGAGTCTAGATCGTAGAGGTAGACCTTTGTGTTCCCCGACGCCTGTCCGTCGTCGCGAGTGACCACGCCCGAAACGGTTGCCGTGGCCCGGCGCAGCAATATCTCGACATCTTCGACTCGAGTCTTACCTGCGAAGCCGAGGTCGACCGTCTCGTCGGCGTACCCGGGCGCGGTCACAACGGTGCGGACCGAACTTCCCGCAGTCAGCTCAAACTTGTCGCGGGGATCCGATGGGAGTTGCCGACCCCAACTCCTACCACCGAACCCACGAAAGCCGTGTGGCTGTTCGTGCACGCGAAAGCCGAAGTCCGAGATGACCGAGCGTGTATCGAAGTCGAGCACCGTCAGCCGAACCGTGATCCGGTCCGCGGGCGCGGGAATGAGCGAGACATCGATCGGCATGTCTTGATCATTCGCCCCCGGATGTACGTCGGCGCCACCGAGCAGGGTCGTCTTGAACCAGATCGACACGAACTGGGTGCCTCCAGAGCCGAGTTCGATCCGGTAGCGATCGTTCTCGAGGTCGATCTGACCGCGCTCCATCGTGTCGACGGCCGAGCTGTCGCTCTGCGTCAGTTTTCGTCGCGAGACACACGCGCGCAGATCGAGGATCGCGAGCGGGCTCGTCGCCAAGTATCCGGCGAGGTGTCTTGCGAGGTTTGCGGGCTGTCCCGAGTGATCGACGATCGCGCCGGTGATCACGGGTGCCTCCGTTAGTTCGAAGTCCAACCGGTACCGGGTGCGCTCGCCGACCGATATCGATTGATCTGCGGTGCGTTGGAACGATTTAGCGAGTACCGACACACTGTAAGAAGTGTACGGCAACGGGAAGAAGCGGAACTCACCGTTCTCATCGGTACGGAGACTCGCGACGTTGGTCCCGACTCGCTGCCCCTTTTCGTTGGTGCGAAACCCGTCCACTCCGACGTATGCATTCCCGATGGGGAGCCCTGTCGACGACGCGACGACGCTGCCTTCAATAACGACTCCGCCTCCGAGTTGGACGTGCTGCGTGGCGATTGGCTCCGCCTCCGTCAACGCGATTCCGGCCGAATGGCCAAGACCTGACTCGGAATGCGCCGCCGCGATGGCCCACGCGCTACCTACCGAGAGTCCGTCGATCCGAAAGCGACCTTGGCCATCGGTGGTCGTCCGGCGAACGTCTGCGTTGGACGTGTCGCTGCTGTCCGCATTGACCCAACCCGCAACCAAGCTGGCGATTCTCCGTTCGTTCTCGATGCCAGAGACTTGGCTGGCGTCTGCGATGAACACGTGCGCCCCGAACACCGGGTGCCCGTCGATATCGACCACCTGACCATCGATGACGAACGGGTTCGATGAGGCGGGGTCGGTCGACTCGGCGTTGGCTCGATCGGTAGAGGGGGTGGACCCTTGCGGTGATCGGGCGGCACGGTCAGTCGCGTGGCTCGCAACCGATGACCCCGCCGTGTCATGTTGTACCGGTGGCTGGCTAGCAACATCGGGCGGTGCGTCGGTGGAACGCGGCCACCACACCCCGAGAGCGACCATGACGATGACAGCGGCAGTAATGACTTGGACCTTGGTCGACATGAGCAGTACTCCGAGACTCGTTGTCGTGAGAGAGGTTGTTGTCGCGCCGGTACTCGGGATGGCGAGGATGGGCAGCAGGACCCGACTGTCGGCCTCATCGCCGAGTGCAGTGTGGAGGCGGTTGAGGCCGCGCTTGATACGTGTGCGTACCGTCTCGAGCGGGAGACCGAGTTGCTCGGCGATTCCCCGGGCGTCCCGGTCGTCGAAGAACCGCATCAGGATGACCTCGCGATACGATTCCGGCAGCCCGATCACTGCATCGACGAGCCGACGGTGGAGAAGGGCGCGGTCATAAAGTTCCGCCGCCGATGGAGTTGTTCCGGCCGCATCGCGGGGACGTGATTCGTATCGAGCGCGTCGGCTTCGGTCGCGGCCAAGCTTGCGGGCGGTGTTGGTCACGACGCGACCGAGCCAACCCTCGACATTGCGCGTATGTTTGGGCGGTCGCTCCAACGCCGCGAGCCACGTTCGTTGGATCACCTCTTCAGCGGAATCAGCGTCATGAACCAGACGGTACGCGAGACGCCGCACCCAATCCGTGTGTTCCAACAGCAGTTCTGCAGTCAAGTCGGACACCAACTCTTCCGAATGGCCTAGTCCAGGTGGCGAGTCCAGGTGGCGAGTCCAGATGGCGAGTCCAGATGGCGAGTCCAGGCAACTGGCCCATTGTTCCATGACGTGGCGCCCGTGCGAACGCCGCTTCGCAGGAACAGTCCCCACCGACTCGAATCTGGTTCACGAATTCTCGAAATCGCGCGGCGGCGGTTGTCCGGATCGACGCACGAGTTATAAGCTTCCGTTTGCGAAAGTGTTCCGAGACGAGGGATTTAGTGATCGATGTGTTCGCGGTCGGCGCGTCCGGGCTGCTCTTGGTGGCGACGCTGCAACTACTTTGGAATCTCAGGTACTTCGAAGTGCTCGCCGAGCTGAAGCCCGTCGAGCCAGCGAAGTTCCCGAGCGTGTCGATCGTCGTCCCGGCGTGCGACGAGGAACGTGGTGTCGAGGCCGCGATCGGGCGCATGACCGAGTCCGACTACCCGGACCTCGAGGTGATCGCGATCAACGACCGGTCCACCGATCGCACGGGAGAGTTGCTCGATCGGTTGGCCGCTGATCGGTCGACACTTCGGGTGGAGCACGTCGTCGACCTACCCGAGGGCTGGCTAGGCAAAGTGAACGCGCTGGAGTCCGGTCGCCGTTCGGCCGAGGGTGAGCTGTTGCTCTTCATCGACGGCGACGTTCAATTGCAACCGGGAGCCCTGCGTCGCGCGGTGGCGCTGCTCGTCGAGCAAGACCTCGATCACGTTTCACTCATTCCCGCCGCCTCGTCGGGAACGTGGATCGGCCAGATCTTGATGAATTCGTCGATCCACGTGCTCATGAGCGTCATTCCCGCTCGGTACATTTGCGATGCCGATTGGGCGACCGGGGCGGGGTCGGGCTGCTTCAACTTGGTGCGCGCTTCGGTGCTCGAAGAGCTCGGCGGGTTCGAGAAGATCCGGCTCGAAGTCATCGACGACGCGGCGCTCGGAGTCTTGATCGGCAGCAGTGGATACCGGAGTCGCTGTTTCAGTGGCCGCGGGTCCGTGCACGTCGAGTGGTATTCCGGGGCGCGAGATTTGGTCCGGGGGCTCGAGAAGAACGCCTTCGCCGGGCTGGGGTACCACCTCCCGCTGGCCGTGGCTGTCATCGCGTTTGCCGCGCTGTTCTGGGTCAGCGCATTTATCGGGCCGTGGTTGAGTTCGAGACCGTGGGTATTGGCATTGGCACTCTTCGTACAGGTGGGGTACGGCGCGGCGCTCATGGTGGAGTCTCGGCGAATGGGATTCCCGCGGTGGGCGGATCTGTTCTATCCGCTCGGTTCGTGGGTCATGCCCTTCATCGTGCTGCGTTCCGCGGTCGTTTGCATGGCGCGCGGCGCGGTCGAGTGGCGCGGGACGCGGTACAGCTTGCGCGAACTTCGATCGGCACGCGTGATGGGCGCGCAAGGATTTCACTGGATGCGTCTGGGATTGGTGCGGCCGCCGCGAACGAGTTGAGTCTTTGCCCGGACTGGACGGTCAGGCGCTGTTGACGTGGCGTCGGAACAACTCGCTAGCGACGCGCGCGAGGTGATGATCGCTGACGTCGGCGCGTCGAACGAGGTGGACAGTTCGTTCGACAACTTCGTCGAACGGCAATCGACGCAGCGGGCCGCGCGAAAGGTGCTCCGCTGCCGAATCGGGAAGGAACGCGAGGAAGCGACTCTGCGCGCACGACTCGACCGCCTGCCATACCTGGTGCACGCGCAGCCCGATCGATCGAGCTCGGTGCGCCGGCCACTGATCCGACCCCGCGGTGCTGCTGGGCGGTCCGACGAACGGGTACGTCAGAACACGCCCGACGTCAACCGAGGTCGCGCGGTAGAGCGGGTGTTCGGTTCCGCAGTACACACCGAAGCTCAAGACTTCGATGACGTCGATCTCGATCTCCTCGTTCGGAGTCGGGTCGATCTCGAATGCAAGGTCTAGGTCACCGCGCAGGAGTTTGGTGGTGATCTCGTCCGGCGGCGTCCATCCGAGCTCTGGCTGAATGTCAGGGTGTGCCGCCTGCAGAGCGCCGAGAAGAATCGGCATCCGATGGGAGTACAGACCCGTGCACGCGAGACGCAGTGGTCCGTACGGCTCGGGAGATTGCAGCTGTCGGACCGATTCGTGGATGAGTCGCATGCCCTGTCGGACCGCGAGTAGGAGCGCCTCGCCGTGTTGATTGGGGCGCAACGATCGCTCGCTTCGCACGAACAGTTCCCGGCCGAGTGCCCCTTCGAGCAGGCGGAGGGTTCGTGATAGCGCGCTCGGGCTCATGTCGAGGCGACGGGCCGCCACCGTCAGGCTCTCGCTTTCGGCGACCGCGCGGAAGACCGGGAGCCAATTCCAGAACTGTTCGAGTTCCTGAACGTTACGCACGAGATCACTCCGGAGTTGCAGCGATTCGAACGGGGCGTTCGAACTCGGTGAAGTGGGAAACAAGCCGGGAAATCGAGTCGTTCGACCTGTGCGCACGTGGTGTGCGCTCCAGGAAGAAGGGTGTCCATGATGACACGAATTGCCCACATTTGTCCGATGCTTCTCGTGCTTCTCGCGTTGAGCCCGGCCGCTCGCGCCGACAACGTCGTAGTCGTGGTCGAGAACACAATGAATCTCGACAGTTTCTTTCTCACTCCGGTTTGGGTTGCCGCCCATGACGGATCGTTCGACGTCTGGTCGAGTGGCCAGTTCGCCGACGATTTCCCGGGGCTGGAACTCTTGGCGGAAGACGGCGATACCTCCGCGATCGACGGATCGTTCATGACCAGTCCGGCCGGATCGGCGGGTGGGCAGTCAGCGACGATCACCGCGGATACGATTCCCGCTCCGGTCTACTCCCCGGGGGAGTCGTCGACGTATGTCTTCGACATCGGAGACCCGACCGTCAACCGGTTCTTCAGCTACGCGTCGATGGTCATTCCCTCGAACGATCTGTTCATCGCGACCAGCGTTCCGACCACGCACGAAATGTTCGACGCGTCGGGCGAGTTCCTCGGACCATTCACGATCGAAATCTTCGGCTCGGCGGTCGTCGACGCCGGAACCGAAGTCAACAATATCGAAGGGGGGGCCGCGTTCTCAGCTCTCGGCGGATCGCCCGTCGACGAGTCCAACTTGCTCGCCGACATCTTCGATCTCGATCCTATGGGGAACTACCTGAGTTCGATCGTGGGAAGCGAAACGGTGACCGGCAGCACCATCGGCTCGACCTTCTCGCAGGCAATGCTGATTGCCCGCATCACGGTCAAGATTCCTTCGGAGCCCATGATTCGAGTTACCGTCGAAAACGTCGCCCAAGACGATGGCTTCTTCTTCACCCCGTTCTGGGTCGCGGCTCACAACGGACAGTTCGACGTTTGGTCGGCCGGGCAAATGGCTGGCGACTTCCCCGGGCTGGAAGAGCTCGCCGAAGGGGGCGACACCGTACCCATCTCGGACGCGTTCTCGGCGAGCATGGCCGGAACTGCGGGCGGAAGCCAGGCGACGATCGCGGCGAGCGACACACCTCCACCGGTGTTCAGCCCAGGCGAGAGCGCGATGTTCGTCTTGCCGGTCGGAGAGTCTTCGATCAATCGCTACTTCAGTTACGCGTCGATGGTCATTCCGTCCAACGATCTGTTCGTCGCGACGAGCGTGCCGACTACTCACGAACTCTTCGATACGAACGGGGAGTTTCTCGGGCCGATCACCATCGAAATCTTCGGGAGCGATGTGGTCGACGCCGGGACCGAAGTCAACGATATCACCGGTGGGGCGGCGTTCTCGGCGCTCGGCGGAACTGCGGTCGACGAAGCGAACCCGCTCGCAGACCTCTACGACATCGACCCCGCGGCCGACTTCTTGTCGAGTGTGATCGGAACCGAGACGGCAAGCGGAGCCACCGTCGGCTCGATCTTCGCGGCGGGCGAACTGATCGCGCGCATCACGATCGACTTGGAGCAGGGCGTGCCGTTCATACGCGGCGACGTCGACGCCTCCGGAGCGATGCAGGTGACCGACGGCGTGCGCATCCTCGAGACGTTGTTCTCGGGTGGCATTGCGTTCGACTGTGAGCGCGCCGCCGACGTCAATGACTCCAACGTCGTCGATCTCGCGGACGCGGTGATTTTGCTGACGTACCTGTTCCTCGAGGGGTCGCCGCCACCGGCGCCGTTCCCGAGCTGCGGGTTCGACATGACCCCTGATCTGCTGTCGTGCGGCGCGTTCGACGCCTGTCCGTAGAGTAAGGCTAGACCGGATGAGCCCGGGCTAACCCGGGCTCTCGACAAACGAAGAGAGCCCCGGTGACCGTGAGGTCGCCGGGGCTCTTGTCGTTTCACTGTCGATCTATTTCTGTTATTTGCGCCTGTTCTGCACGATGAGCACCAAGACCAGGAAGCAGGCCAACCCCACGGCGATCGCCGAGAGCAGAGAAGACTCTCGCTTGGATTCCGGTTTGATTGCCGAGTTCTCTTCAGTCGTGGCCTGGGACGCGTCAACCTGACCCGGGTGCGACCAGTTGGGTTCTCTCGTGCCGTACATGGCCAGGGCGCGCTCACGCAGTTCGTCTCGGTAGTCATCTCCGCGAGACTCTGCGAAGGTCGCATCTCGCAGCCGACTGCCGGTCGGGATATGAGCGTTTCCCGACTCTCGCAGGCCGATCATGCGATCGACGTGCTCCTGCGCAATGGCCGGCTTGTCGATGATCTTCTTGTCCATCTCCGCGGTGATTCGCGCGTCACCCTGACCGTGGAGCGGCCCGGACACGATCGTCGCGGTGACGATAATCAAGCATGGTTTCAATAGTCGTATCACGAAGCTTCCCCTCTCTGTTCGGTTATGGCGAAACGCCAGTGTAGGCCGCCATGGAAGACGCGTCGCCAATCGACCAGGAGACGACGTCGAGCGGTTCCCACGAAAGCGGCAGATGAAGCCCGAACGCCGCGGCCCCGCTGCCGCCGGTCAGCCGTTCGTCGTGGTTCATGAAAATCTCGGTCGCGCCGTATACGATCGATTCGTTACGGCTGACGATGCTCCCGTTCATTTCGATATCGGTCCAGCCGGTGCCGTCCCACGCCAGCATCAAGGCTGCAAAGAAGTGGTTCGTGTAGAAGCTGGCGTCGATGTGCTCGAAGTAGATGGTCGATACGTCACCATAGCTTCCGTAGGTTGTGGTCAGCCCAGTCCAGTTGCCGGGATTGAGTGACGCCCCGATGTCGAATTCGCTCATGTCGACGCGAGGATCAAAGACACCGTCGCCGTCGATGTCTTCGCCGGAACCCGGAATCGGATCACCGACGTTCGAGCCTGCCGGGATCATGCCCATGGCTGCATCCGAAGCTGTGTAGTAATCGACCGTCCAGACTCCGTCGCCTTCGAGAACATCGTCGTCGGCGGTTCCGGCAATTCCGTCGAGCCCGTCCGCGGTGTTCTGAATGCCGTCGGCACCCGCGTCTTCCTTGCTCTCGTTCAGCGAATTGTTGAGCCAGCTGGAAACGTAGGATTGCCAGGAGCCGTTGGTGTAATCGCCGACGACCACGTGCTCCCGCGCGAACAAGCCGAGTGCATCCTTGTTGGCATTGTCAGCACGCCACGCTTCGACCGTCGCTTCGTCGTTTGCACTGGGGCGGGGGCTGGTCGGCGGATTCAGGTAGTGAAGGTCGTCGGCGATGTAGACATTACGACCTGCGTAGATGGTTCCTTGCCCGACCACGTAACCACTGAGAATGACGTCGCCTCGCGCGACGATCGGACCGTCGAGCACGATCGGGTTCGCCAAGGTGCCGACCAGGAACAGATTCTCGGGCTCTCCCGGATCGTCTCCCGCCACGCCTTCGACCAGCGGATTCCCGTTTTGTAAGATGCGTCCGGACTCTGTGGCCGCCATGGTCTCGTAGACCGTGAGGTCGGAGAGGTTCGGCATTTTCACGGTCGGCTGCCACTCGTGCTGGTTCGCCGCTGCGCCGCCCATTCCTTGCACGTTGTCCTCGTTGAGAACGGTCCAGCTGGCAAACACGCCACCGTCGTTACCGTCTTCTAGTCCGTCGCCGTTGTCGTCGATGTATCCGATGAGGTCGTTTCCGTTGGCCCCTTGGTAGCGAGGGCTTCCGTTGACATGCGGGGAGTGACCGCCGAAGTCGAACTGCCCGTTGGCGCGGGCATTTCCGTTACAGATGATCGTATCCCCGTAGAACCAACCCCAGTGATTGATGAAGTACGAGTAGTCGAACACCGAAGAAGTATCCATTTCGACGTCGATGGTGCCTTTGACTTCGACACGGCTCGACCGCGGATCGCCGCTCATGAACGCAGCCTTGTTCGGCGTGTACCCGAACGAACTGATCATGATCTGGCGTGCGCTCGATGAGCTACCTCCCGTGACGTCGACCGCCGTGTCGTACTCGCCGACCACGGTTCCGCCGCTGTCGATGAGTTGTTGAGCGTTGAACTGCTGAGTGTACCCACCGAGGCCTTCGGCCGACGCGCTGTCAAAGCCGTCGATACCCGAGAAGGGAACGCCTACGCTGGCTAGATTGCGGGCCATCCAAATCTGATTGATTTGGTGTTCGAATCCCGCTTGTGCCACGTATCGAGCCGTGAGATCGAGTGTCCCGGCGTCGGCCACGCGAAGTTTGTCTTGAGCCGTGTACAGGGTGGCCAGGACGAAGGCCAACACCATGGTGAAGGTGATTGTCGCCGCCACCAACACGGATCCTTGTTCTCTCGTCGTCTGTTCTCTGGTCTCCGAATGATCGGACTTCATTGCGTTCTCGGATTCTTCTATTACGGGTTGATCACGTGAATCACGGTTCGTTCGTCGCGACGGTACTCATTGCCGTCGTCGAGCGTCTCGTGGACCCGTAGCTCGATGGAGATGAGCTCGCCGTTTTGAGTGATGGCGAAGCCTTTTACTGGATCTGCGGTCACAACGGCAACGTCGACATGGCGACAAAGAATGCGATCTGCACCTTGGACGGTGCCGCCTGCGTTCGTTCTACGAAGAACGAGCGTGTCGTTCTCGACGAGGTATGACCCCTCCCAACCGAGTTGGAACGTTCCCGTTGCGTCTGGGTATCCCCACGCGAGCGTTTCCGGTTGGTCCGGATCCGGTACCTGGAGGGTCACCATGTCGTGGTTGGTATCGCTGGTGTCGATGATGATCCCGGCCATCGACGCGTGCTTGAGCTCCTCCGAGAGGTCGGACAGTGCCTTTCGCAAGTCTCGGTCTACTCGGTGAGATCGAGACAGGTAGTCCAGCGATGTACTGGACGCCCGCGTGAGGCCGCCGATGGCGATGACCAGGAGCATCCCGATCCCCGCCGCAATGGTGACTTCGATTAGTGTGAACCCGCCGGTGGAGGCGCGCTTCATCGTGTTCCCTCTCCATGGGCTCGGTCGCCCGTGCCCCGGCCGGATTCAGTCCCGGTCTGCGATCAATGTTATTGCTGTGGTATTGACGTCGAGGTTGTCGGTACACGTGACGCCGACCTCGACGCGAATCAGACCGACAGACACCAAGGTGACTGAAGTCGCGGCGTTGAAACGTCCGTCGTTGAGTGTGCTTCCGTCGAGCGCGAGAAGTGCGTCGAACGGTGTGACCTCGACGCTCTCGACGACTTCGCGAACGAAGTTCTGCGCCGTGATCAAGTCGGTAGAGGTACGGTCGGCGAGATATGCCATAGAAATGCTGGAGAGAACACCGGCGGCGACGATCGCAATAATGGCAGCCGCCATCACGATCTCGACGATCGTGAATCCCGACTCCGGAGCCATCGCGGCGTGTTCTCGAGACTGGTTCAGCAATCGAATCCCCTCTTCTGCTGACAGTTTCAATCGTGATATAGGACGCGGGCGTTATCGGCATACGAGTCCACCTAAAAGCTACGATGGCGCGGCGAAGGCCGCCAAAGCTCCCGGGGTTGGACTTTCTTACCCACCGAGTAGTGTCCAAGTCTGGATCTTACGAAACGCGCTAACGAACCAGATGGAAACAGGATGCAGCACTGAGTTCGGTGGACGACCGCGCTGCGTGCGGAATCGGAACGCGAACAAGTGTCTACGATTTTGAACGTCTCGTTCCTAGACAGAACCGCCAACAGGCTCGGTCCCAGGAAAACTCGAGTGGTCCGTTCTAAGAATCCCTAAACAGCGGCCGGGCGAATAGTCGATGTCATGAGGAGCGTGTACCCCAGCGGCTTCGTCAGCCTGTGTACCGGGCATTTACGAATACGCTGCGGTGACGCCAATTCCCGAAGTGATGGGGATAGCAGTTCAGTTTCTCGAGGGGGATTCTTCGAACGACAGCGACTCTATGTCTGTCTCGACACCGACCGAAACACCAAGCGATAGCGGCGCCCTAGCCAAAGCGACCACGCCACCTGAGGTCCTTGCTGCAGTGCAGGAGATTCTGCGGCAGTTCCCGGTGGTGGAAAAGAACGTGCGACTCTTCCCGTTGGAGAATCGCGTGGTCAAAGACTCGATGAACTCTCTCGTTCGTGCCTTCGGCGAGTACTTCAAGCTGCGGTGGGAGCCGTTGCGTCTACGCATCAACGAATCGGACATCACGTTCGAGGACGAATCCGTCTACCACGACCCGGACAAGGGAAACAGCCTCTCCTTCCGGATGTACAAAGACGGCCTCAAAGAGATTCGCTTCCTGACGGATCTCGAGATCGACGATCTCGTCGCGTTTCTGGAAACCTTCCGCGAAGTGTTGACGGTGGATCAGGACGAAGACGACTTCGTAACGCTGCTTTGGCAGAAGGATCTCGACCAGGTGCAGTTCTTCGCTCTCGACGACTTTCTCTCGTCGTCGAGTGGCGAGACTTCCGATATCCCAGCGCCAATTTCGATCCAGCGCGACTTGGGCAGCACTCCGGGACGGCGAAGCTCCGAAGAAGCGTCTGAGGAGATGCAGGAACTCATCGAACGTGCTAGTTCGACCGGGGCTGACGGTCGAGCCGTCTTCGAACTCGACGAGTCTGAGCTCGTGCGGGTTCAAGAGCTCATCGACGCCGAGAGTGCTGCCGACCCCTTCGACGACTTCGTCGAGGTGGTCCTCGAGATCGTTCGCGCTGACGACGATCCCGCCCGGCTCGGCAAGACCATGGGCATCGTTCGCAACTTGATCATCTCCCTCGCCGAACGCGACGACTTCGATCGCGCGGCGAGCATCTTAGATCAGCTGCGCCACGCGAAATCACTGTCCGGCCCGGACGGCGGCTTGATGGACCAAACCGTCGAGGCGATTGCGCAGGATGACCTCCTGAAGAAGATCGCGATACACCTCACTGAGACCGAGGCGATGGAGAACGACGCAGGGATCTATCGGTTCCTACGTCAGCTACCGGGATCCAAGGTCGGTTGGCTCTGTGATTGGTTGGCGCTCCCGCAGCACACCCGCGAGATCACGTCGATTCTCTCCGCGATGCCCAATCCTGATCGCGACATGTTCGTCGAGAAGCTGCAAGATCCCGACGGCAGAATCGCCAAAGCGATGATTGTGCTCCTCGGGCGGATCGACCCGAAGGCGGCGTTCGAGGATATTGCACAGGTTACCGAACACGCCGATCCAGAAGTGCGGGAGATGGCGTCAATGGTCATCTCCAAATCGAACGAGTCGAAGTTCGCCCGTCAGATGATCGCCCCGTTGTCGGACAAGCGTCGTTCCACGCAGCGCTACGGTCTCGAGTACTTCCGCATCAATCCGAACGCTCGAGCGTTTCCGGTCATCCAAGGGCTCATCGAGACGCAAGGTGGCAAGCAGGAAGACCCGAAGTGGCTGCTCTTGCTCATGCAGTCGCTTCTGGCTTGCTCCGCGGAATCGGCACTCGACTACTTCGAGTCGACGGTGTTCAAACGCTCGATTCTGGACAAGTTCATGAAGAGTCGTGACTCCGGGCATCTACGGCTGGCCGCTCTTTATGCCCTGGGCAAGAGCGAGGATCCGAAGACGATCTCGTTTCTCGAGAAGCTTGCCAAGTCGTTCGACAAGGATCTACGCAGCAAGGCAGTCTTCCAGCTGAAGAGTCGTGGAAAGCGCGAGGATACTCATGACAAAGACCGCTGAGAACCTGACGTCTGCGCTGTCGAGTAGCACGCGCAAGTACGGAAAGGCCTTGGTCACGAGCATCTTCGTGACGACGAAGGTCTCGAAACTCTACGGCTATGAGCACCAAAATTTTGAGGACGGAATCACCGGTTTTCTGAAGGTCGTGAACTTCTTCGTGCGAAACGAAGGCAGCACGACGCTTGCGGTCGTCAACGAGTTCTTGGTTCTGAACGAGACCTCTCTGAAGATCGACCTGGGCGGCTATCAGAGCTATCGGCACGTCGTCGACATCCTACGTGAGCGCGAAGTCGGTGAGGTTGTCTTCCACGACGGTGTTGAACGTGCCGAACTGATTCGTTTCATCCGACTGCTGAACCAAACCGCGAACGAAGACGATCCCTGGGCCGGGTTCTCGCAGGCGTTCCAACGCGCCAACCTCGAACACGTCGAGGTGTCGAAGATCGAGATAACCGCGGAGAGTGAGCTATCGGTCGATCCGGACGCTCGTCAAGCCGCGATCCACGCCTACTATCGAACCATGGACGCGACCTCAGAAGCTCAGGAAGCGTTCAAGGAAGGCGCCCGCTGGAATCCGAAGCGGCTCAAGCGGTCGGCGCAGAACATCGTCGACTTGGTGATGTCCGAGGAGAGCACCATTCTCGCTCTCACCAGTATGAACCACGGTGCGTCTCCCGCCGTGAATCACGCGACGAACTGCACCATTCTTTCGGCGGCGCTCGGCGCGAAGATCGGCCTCCCGAAGCGGACGCTCGGAGACTTGGCCTTCGCGTCGTTGATGCACGATGTCGGAAAGGTCGAGCTCCCGGACGGGCCCGATCCGAAGTGCGCGCATGCACTCGAAGGCGCTCGGAAGTTGCTTCTGTCGGGCCGAGTTTCGAATTCTGTCATTCGCGCCATGAACGTAGCCCTACTACATCACCGGGCGTACGGCGGCGGTGGGTCCCCGTCGCTGTCCGTCGACATCGATCCGTGCCTCTTGACGGGCATCGTCTCGGTTTGCAACACGTACGATCGTTATGTGATCGGTACCTCCGGTGGCGCCGATCCCCTACTGCCGGCCGAGGCGTTGTCGAAAGTCATCGAACTCGGGGGCAAGACGCTCGACCCGCTCTTGGTCCGCGTGTTCGTCAACTTGATGGGGCTCTTTCCGGTCGGATCTCTGGTTCGCCTCGACTCCGGAGAACTGGCGACGGTTACGCGCTCCAATCCCAAGTCGGAGTTGCTGCACCGCCCGTACGTTCGCGTCTTCTCGTCGGCCAGCGGAGAGAACTGTGACCTTTTTGCAGACCTGTCCGAGCTCACCGGCGGAGAGTTCAAGCGGAGTATCGTGGGAAGCTTCCACCCGGAAGAGATCGAGCTCGATCTCGGTGAGTATCTGTCTGTTATCTAAGATTCGCCGGCCCTGATTCCTGCAATCGGAGACATCTATGTCGACTTCTGCCATGACGACGTTGGAAATCGGCCATCGAATCAATGATCGCTTTCGTGTGTTGAGCGTGCTCGGTGCGGGCGGGTTCGGCTGTGTCTACAAGGTCGCGGACGAAGAGCGCGGAGACGACCACGTCGCGTTGAAGACGATTCGTCTCGAGACAGCCGGTGATCACGCGGTGGATTTGTTTCAGCGGGAGTTCGCGGAACTCACCAAGTTCCAACACCCGAACATCGCCACGGCGTTTGAGTACGGTCGGGTGGGGCAGAGCGGACAGCACTTTTTCACCGCGGAGTACATCGACGGTGTCGATCTGACTCAAGGGACTCGGGAGAAGTCGGTCGACGAGAAGATGGTCGTACTGGCCGAGGTGTGTCGCGCCCTTGAGTTCGTTCACAACCGAGGGTTGATCCACCACGACCTCAAGCCCGGGAATATCCTGATGGCGGTCCCGACTGCCGCCGATGCGGAGCTTGGCGGTGTCGAGGGGCTAGGCCATCTCGAACTTCAACTCGGGGCGGGGCGGCGCGTAATCAAGCTCATCGACTTCGGATTGATCGAGAGTGAAGACTTCGCTTCGGAAACTGTTCTCGGGACCCCGCCGTACATGTCTCCGGAGCGAATCCAAGGGCGAGAGACCGACCGTCGGAGCGACCTCTACAGTCTCGGCATCATCATGTATCGCCTATTGACGGGCACCTCGCCGTTCAAGGCTCGGGGGAAAGAGTGGTTCGAAGCTCACGTCAAGCGTGCCCCGATCCTTCCCGAGCAGTACGGAATCGAGGTTCCTCCGGCACTGACTCAAATCACCATGCGACTGCTCGAGAAGGATCCCGCCAACCGTTACGGAAGCGCGGCGGAGGTCGTCGAAGCGTTGAGTATGGCCACGGGGCAAGATCTGGCGCTCGACACGAAAGAGACGTCGGGGCAGTACCTTGTCAGCGGTCCCCTTGTCGGACGCGATCTGGAAGTCGAAGCGCTGCGTTCGACGTTCAATCGAGTGTCGGGAGGATCCGAGGTTACGGCGCGATCCATGATCGTGTCGGGAAACCCCGGCTACGGCGTCACGCGATTGCTCGAAGATCTGCGCTACCACGCGCAGCGATCCGGGGCGGTCGTGCTGAGGATCGACGCCCGTTCGGGACCGACTCTCTCCGAGTTCATCCAGCAGATGGGGCGAGAGCTTCGCATCACCGGACAGAGTCTAGCCGTCGATGCGACGACAGCGGGGACCATGCCGGTCGCCGCGGTCCGCGTGGCGATCGAAGAGGCGTTGTTCGATCTTGCGGCTCACTCTGCGGTCGTGCTACTCCTTGATCACGTCCAGTCTGCCGACGAGGTCGTGCTCGAGTTGTGTCGCGAACTCGTGGCGTCTCTGACGGTCGACAAGTCGGAGGCGGCGCCGCAGATCGTCTTGGTTCTCGGCAATTCCGGCGGAAGCGTACCGTCGAGTATGCCGACCGTCGGATTGCAACGCATCGACCTCGACGCGTTCGACGAGGCAACGGTGCGGCAGCTACTCGAGGAGAGCTTCGGCGTTGCCAACGTGCCGACCGACTTCGCACGAAAGTTGTGTCGGGCGTCCGACGGCAACCCCTTGTACGTCGTCGAAACCGTCAAGCACTTGGCGCGCGAAGGCGAGATTCGCAGGTCCGGTGGCAAGTGGGTGCTTCCCAAGCGCCCCGAGTTGATCGAGCTTCCGGAGTCGCTGACGTCGCTGGCGAGTTCGAAGCTGCTCGAGCTACCCGAGCGTGTGATAGCCATCCTCGAGTGGATCGCGACGTTCGGCCAGCCGATTCCGGTCGAAGTGCTGCAGCGTTTGACCGCCATGGAGTCGGACACGCTCGTCGGTTTGGTTTGGGCCCAGGTCAAATCGACGTTGCTGACCCGGGTGGCGCACGTCGCCGCGTCGGGGAAAGTGGAGTCTCGCTATCGGTTCGCCCACGACTCGTTGCGGCACGCCATGCTCGATTCGATCGAGTCAGAGCGACGAGTTCGCATGCACGCGTCCATCGCTTCGACCATCGATACCGAACACGGCGAGCACAGCGTCGAGGAATTGGCCTTTCACTGGCTGGCCGCCGGCGATTCCGCGCGCTTCCTCGAATTCGGTTTCCAGGCGGCGGATTCCTTTCATCAGCGGGGGGAACTCGCCAAGGCGAGAACCACGTACCGGGACTGCCTGCAGGCGGTCGCTCCGACCGACTTGAAGCGCCGCTTCCAGGCGATGGCGAAGATCTCGGAACTCGACGAAGCGGCGGGTTCCCCGGGCGACGCTGCCGATGGGGCCGAGCAGCTGCTCGAGTCGGCCGAGCGCTTCCTCAAATCCCGCGACAAGAACAGGCTGCGCCGTCGCATAGCGTTGTTGCGAGCGAAAGACGGCGACGTCGAAGCCGCGAGATCGTGGCTGGCGCAAGTGGAGTCCGATGACTCAGACCTCGAGGCCCTCTCGATACTCGCGGCGCAGCTCTTCATCGACGAAGTTGTCGCCAATGAACCGCCGAGCGTGGAGGCGTGGCGAACGTGTCGAACCGTACTTTCGCGAATCACCGATCCGAGCGATCCGAGCGAGGCGACGTCGGCGCGGTTGTTGTCGAGCACTCTCGATCTGCTGGGCAAATGCGCACACCGCAGTGGAGACCATCCGTTTGGATTGGCTGCGTTCGATCGTAGTCACCGCCTTTGCAACCTCGTGCAGTCTACGCAAGGCGCCGCCGCGAGCGCGGCGAACGGAGGCTGGTTGCATATCGAGATCGGGCAGTACGACCAAGCGTCCAAACTGCTGGAAGAGGCAGTAGAGAGCGCGCGTCGTGTTGGGGATCGACCGACCCTCGCTCGCGCGCTGGTCGGACTTGCGGAGACGGCCCTGGCGCGCGGGAGTGTCGAATCCGCGCTCAAAGTTGCCACGGAGGCGTTGCGGACTGCGCGTATCGGCGGGGACGATACGTCGATCAGTCGCGCGCTCCAGGCCCTCGGATCGATCCAGTCGTCGGTAGGGCACGGCGACGCCGCGCGAGAAAACATGGAGAGCGCGTTGGCACTCGAAACGGAAGGGTCGTTCGACGCGGCAATAGCGGCGTCGCGATTGGGTGCTCTCTACGTCCGCGAGGCGGCGACCGACAAGGCGCTCGATCTGTTGAATCGCGCGAAGATGTGGGGCGCGAAGCTGAACTCCCCACGAGTTCTCTGTCTGTGCTCTCTCGCCGAGTCGCGCCTCTACCTCAATCAAGACGATCACGAAAAGGCGCGCACAGCTATCGTGCGTTGCGTCGACCTGGCCGATCGACACCAGTTTCCGCGCGAACTTTCCGAGGTGCTTCTCATGAAAGCGACGATCGAACTCTGTGCCGGTGACCGTGCCGCCGCGCGGCAGTCCATCGTGAGAGCGGGAAACACGGCTGATTCGATTGCGGCGGTCGATCTGTTGAACACCGCCACAGCGCTTCTGTCGAAAATCGATGGCGCAGACAAGTCGGCTGCGGCCAGGGTTGACGCCGTGCTGGACGTCGATGTCACCGCGGAGCCGACCGAGTGTGGCGACGACACCGAGGCGCCCAACACCGAGCTGTCAGCTACCGAGCCGTCAGCTACCGAGCAGTCCGTTACCGAGCAGCCCAACACCGAGCCGCCCCCGAGTATTACCGCGCAGGACACGATCGCCTGAACATCGCTAGGCTACAGCACCGCTTCTCGAGCGCGTTGCTTCTTCGGTTCTAGGATTCGATCGAAGAACTCCCACTGCGTCTGTGTCGAACCACGGCCGAGACCGTGCCCGCCGCTGGGGAAGAACCGACTCTCGTACGAAACCCCAGCGCGATCGAACGCGTCGATGAGCTGAAACGCGTTGTTGGGGTGCACGTTGTCGTCGACCATGCCGTGCATGATCAACATTTTTCGATCGTGCTTCTTGAACTCCGCTATGTACTCCGGGTTCATGGCGCGGCCGGTGTCGTAGCCCTGTGTGTTCAGCTGCGGCGTGCTCATGTAACGCTCGGTGTAGATCGTGTCGTAGTTACGCCAGTCGGTGACGCCAGCTCGATTGACGGCGGCCGTGTAGACGTCCGGGTGTTTGAGAATTCCCATCGCCGCCATGTACCCGCCGTACGAGTGTCCGACGATTCCCACGCGGGATCCATCGACGTAGGGACGTTGACGTAGCAGTCGCACCGCGTCGGCATGATCTTGGATGTCGACGTCACCGAGTCGTAGGTACGCGGCGCCTAGGAATGCTTTTCCACGATTTCCCGTGCCGCGATTGTTCACCTTGACGACCAGGTAACCGCGATTGTTTTCTGCGCGGGGCGTCGATACGTAGCCGGCCCCGAATTCACGTGATCCCGGACCTCCGTACAACGCGTTGATGATGGGGTACGTCCGGTTCGAATCGAAGTCCCGCGGTTTGTACAGAATTCCGTAGATGTCGAATTTTCCGTCGTCGGATCGAAAACTAAACATCTCGGCCAGGTTCGCCGCCTTGGCGGGGTCGCCTTCCGCAAGATTGGCGACGAACGAACCGTCGATTCGGTAGAGCGCGGTACTCGGCGGCGTGTTGACCTTTTCGTACTGAGCTACCAACCACTTCTTGTTCGGAGAGAGCTGGAAGTTTGAGTGGTGGAATTCCCGGGTGGTCACTCGACGGCCGTTCTTTCCGTCGAGCCCGACGACGTGGTACTGAGAGTAGTACGGGTTCTTGGGAGAACTGAACGCGGTGTAACCCAGCAGCCCCTGCGTTTCGTCGACGAATTCTATACCCCCACATTGATACTGACCGCTGGTCAACGCGTGTTGCAAGTTGCCGTCTAGATCTCTCAGGTCGTAGTTCGTGTAGCCGTTGCGCTCGGTGGTCCAGATGAACCGATGCTTGTCTTCGAGAGTTCTTGCGCGCGGCTGATTGGTTTGCCACGTCTCTTGGCGTTCCTCGACCACGATTCGGCACTTGCCGGTCTCCAGGTCGATGGCGCAGACCTTGAGGTGCTGCTGCAGGCGGTTGGTCCAGTTGACGAGCATGGTCTTCTCGTCGAGAGCGGCGCGCACATCGAAGACGTACTCGTCCGGGCTGCCACCGAGGTCGACCCTTGTGACCTTCTGGGTGCCGAGATCGTAGATCATCAATTCGGCGGCTGGGTTCTTGGCGCCCGCCTTCGGATAGAACTCGGGATACGGCGCGGTATTGATTTTCGACCAGCCGGTGACCAGGTGAAAGGGCTCTACGCCGCGGTCGTCGAATCGGTAGAAGAGTAGCTTGCGCGAGTCCGGTGTCCACCACATGGCGCGCGTCTGATTCAACTCTTCGCCGTACACCCAGCTTGCCGTGCCGTAGTGGATCTCCGCGTTTCCGCCGATGGTGACTGGCGAATACTCGTCCGTTTCCTTGTCGCGGAGTACCACGTTCCAATCTTTGTAGTGCGCTTCCCAGCGACCATTGGGCGAGTCGACTTGGGTGTACTGTCGACCGCGCGTGGGACGTCCGACGTACTTCCCAGTATTGCCCGACGCGGAAGCTCGTCGTCGACGTGGGTTCGGCCGCGGCGACGCACTTTCGGCTTCGCCGACGGCTTCCCGCTCGTTCGTCTCGAGGTTGAGCCGGTACCGCTGGCCTTGGTTGTTGAACGAGACGTACGCGCCATCGTCGCTCCAAGTTACGCCGGAGACTGTGCCGGGTTCCGGGGCGCGTCTCGCGCGGCGACCACCCTGTGCGTCGAGTGAAGTCGTGATCGCTCCCGTGACAACGATGAGCGTGAGCCATGTCCACGTGCGCAGAGTCAGCATTGCGGGTCCTTCTCGCAGAGACGGGGATGAAGAGAACCGCCAGTGTCTACGGTCGCCGAACAGCCAGGCTACTGCGTGGGCTTGGGCGCAAGCCGACGGCGATCAACGGGACACCGCGAGGGTCGAACCGTGGCTCGTGGTCGACCACCGCAGCGAGTCGTTCGTTGGCGTTCCCGGATCACTCGGTATTCCAAGTGGAGTCAACGGTGAGAGAGGTGTCAGCAACTCCGATCGAGACTCGACGTGAGCGCGTTTCATTTTCCGTCGTCACCGTGATCCTATAGCCACCGACACCGACGCCCCGGACGGTGAAACTGCCAGAATCCGTCGATCCGGTTGCCACCCGGCGCAGTCGAAGCGGCACCGAGTTCTCGAGCGCGATGCCTTCCCGCTCGATGAGGTCTACCGAGACCGTGGCGTTCTCGGCGGAATGGACGGTGACAGTATTTGAGGGCCATACGATGTCCCGCTGGTCGCGGTCGTCGTCGCCGGACACCGAGAACGAACCGATGAACGCGCCGCCTTCGGAGTCCTCAGCCCGGAATAGATACGTTCCTTCGCGATACATGAGTCGCGACGTCGACCCCGTCACTCCGGTGCGCCCCTGGCGAATGTCGGTGAGCGCTTGGGTTCCGTCGAAGCGCCCCGCGAAAATGCGTCCGCCGGTCACCGGCTCTTCGTCGCGGAAGAGGCGGAGCGCAAGTCGTTGAGAGTCGCGGCCGAAGTGAACCTCGGCGGTCTCGTCGGCCACGACGTCGACGAACTCCGAGGTCGAACCCCCGAGTCCCACTTCGACGACGTAGCGTCCGGGCAAGACTCCCTCGAACGCGAACCGTCCCGCCTTGTTACTCATGGCGAGGCCCACAGACTCCGGACTGCGCAGGAACCGGGTCCGTTTGAGGAAGACGTACTGATCGGCGGCCGGGCCGGCTTCCGGGGTTTCGATTGTTCCGAGGACCGATCCGCGGCCGCGTTTGTACGCGATGCTAGCCACCACCGCTTCGCCGGGTCCAACCACGATGACGGCGCCGTCGAGATCGACCGCCAATGTTCGGTCGCCGTCTTCGTCGACGCGCCAGAGCGCCGCCTGGTAGGTCGCCGGAGTGACCGGCTCGAACTGGAAGGAACCCGTTTCGTCGGTTTGATGGACGTGCCGTTCGGAGCTGACGCCGCTCTTGTCGTAGAGCTCTACCGAGACCGAACGCGCCGGGCGGCCGTCCGCTTCGTACACGTGACCGCGAATACTCCCCACGCGCGCCGGCTGCAGTACGATCCGGCGATCGTCGCGGTTGAGTTCGAACCCGTCGAACTCGCGTCCCTCGAATCCTGGAGCCGAAAACGCAACGAAGACTTCGCTTTCGCGAACGTTCACGCGGAAGCGCCCGTCGCGGCCACACTGCGCCACCGTACCCACTCGTTCGGGGCTCGACCGCGAACGATCGAAGAGTACCGCTTCCGCACCGGGTACGGGGTTTCCGACCGGGTCGACGACAACGCCGCCGACGAAGTCATGGTGGACGAGCGTCAGTTCAATGGTGGTGTCGTTGAACGGGGCCGCGACTTCCTGAACTGCGTACTGGAAGCTCGCCGCCACGACCGAGATCGTCGCTTTGTCGGTGATCGGCAGGTCCATCGTCAATACGCCGTTGGCGTCGAGCTGCATGGGACGCATCCAGCGCAGCTCTTGCGAACCGGCGACGACCGTGGCGTAGACGTGGCCGAAGGGGAGCGACGTGTGTGTGTGGGGGGCGTGTCCGTCTTCGGTGACAAACTGAGCACGAAGCGTCAACCTGGAATCGAGTCGAACGTCGCACTCGGCGCGGGGATCCGATCCGGTGTTGTTGGTCCAGCGATACTGGTAGTCGGTATGAAGGACCCGCAGGAAGCGTGCGGTGACCGGCCGCGGAGGAAGAGCGAAGGCGCCGTCGTCATCGCTGACGACTTCGGCCAAGACTTCGACGCCGGCCGACTCCGTGAACGGAGCCTGGAGTTCGACGTCGTCGACCAACAGGTCGACCGGCGTGCGCACCTCGATCGACGTGCCGTTCGCGTGGTCGAAGCGCCAGGCTGGTGACTCTTGGGACCACTCCCCGATCCATGCGACGCGCGCACCGACCACCGGCTGCCCGTTGCTCGCGTCGGTCACCCGACCGCGGAAGGGGTCCACTTCGATCATCGGTGCGATCTCGGCGGTGGTACCGCCCCGGGCGGGCGAGTGGTCGGCGGATCCATGCGCCGCGCCGCCGCCCGTTGGTGACTCGCCGTCGGCGTCGGACGCAGCGACAGCCGGTCCTTCAATGACAGATTCCGGGTCCGGCCAGCCGACCCAAACCAGTACTGCAACCAACAACAACGCAGCCGAGACTTTCCAAGCCATGGTGACTCCTCCAATCGTGTGAATGATGGAGAAGGTGGACGCGGCTCCAGCCGTCGTCGTCAGAGCGCTCTTCGTTAGCCCTGCGATGGGGCAAGCGATCAACCCCCAACGCTCCCGAGACCCGTACTCACGATCGAGCGAGCGGCGCAGCTCGTGCAGCCCGCGGTGCAATCGTGTCTTGATGGTCTTTACGGGAACGTCGAGCTGAGCCGCGATGGCGCTCGGGGTGAGGTCACGGAAGTATCGCAGGATGATGGCTTCGCGATTCGGCTCATTCAACGCCAGGACGGCGTCGACGACGGTCCGATGCAGCTCCATTTGCTCGACGAGGTCGGTCGAGGGATCGGTGCTCTCCGTACCGGCGATCTCGTTCTCACGCCGCTGGCGACGAGTATCGCCACGGTTGCGGTTGATCGCGAAGTTACGGACCACTTGCCCGAGCCAACCGCGCAACGCACCGGCGTCGCGCGGCGGGGTTCGTAACGCGGCGAGCCACGTTTCCTGCACCAGATCGTCCGCCGCGGATTCGTCGCGAACCAAGCTGCGGGCTAAACCCCGCAACCACGGTCCTTGTGCGAGCAGCTGTTCGGCGTCGATTTTCTGGGAGTCCATGAACACTCTCCTTCTCCGCATTCTAGGACCCCACGGGTTGGGAAGAGACCTCAACCCAGTTGCGAATTCGCTCGATATAGTGGGGGCGTCCGCCCTTTGCTACAGTGTGATGAGAACCGTAAATCAACAAGGTCCTTTCCGTTCTGACGTTTGACGCTTCCCGAAGAGAGGAGTAGACTCGCCCGCCATGAAGCATTGGTCAGCCCTCGTTCTACTCCTGTTGGTGTTCTTCGTGGCGCCCGCCTTGCGGGTCAGCGGATTGTTGAATCCGGAGTGCCACTGCCATCACCATCACCACCAGGACGACGACGCGTCGGATGATGACGGTCCGTGGCTGAATCATCAGCACGACGATCACGAGACCACCGACCTCGGGGATCGCGTTGCCGTGACCTCGGAACGTCTCTCACGCTTCGAGTTGCCGGTCACTGCGATCGTAATGACCCCGCTCGTCGTCGAGCGGCCGGTCGTTCCTCCCCGAACCGTACGTCCGGCCCGCGAGACTCCGCCCCGGATCCTCCTTCCGTATCACTCGGCCGATCGGCCGCGTCTCTCCTGATCCCCATCCTTGTGTGACCGGAATCGCCGGTTGTTGACGCGTGCACGTCCATGTCACGGCGTGCCGCATCGTCGCTGTCTCAACACGAGGTTGAATCATTGATAAATCATTGGATTTGGGGCCGGGCCCGGATTGGGCTTTTGGCTGCTCCGTGGCTCCTCTTGTCGGCGTGCGCATCGGTCGATACGTCGCAGGACTACGCCCACTACGATCGGCTCCTGGAATCGGCGACGGGACTGCCGAGCCTCACTCCCACAACCGGTGAGTCGCCGGATCTCGATTCGTTGACTGAGTACTACGACGACGGCCTGACCGAAGAGGAGGCGATTCGCGTCGCGCTGCTCAACAATCCCGACTTGCTCGCGTCGCTCGCTAGCATCGGAATTGCGCGGGCCGATCTCACGCGGGTCGGGACTCTCTCCAATCCTTCGGTCTCGGCCGCGCTGCTGTTTCCTTCGGGCGGCGGCCGCGTCGGATACGACGTCAGTTTGGTGCAGAGCTTTGTCGAGCTGTGGCGTCTTCCGCTTCAACGCAAGGTGGCTCGAAGTGCTCTCGAGCGGCAAGTTCTCGACGTTGCCGATGACGCGCGACGTGTCGCTGCCGACGTACGGGCCGCGTTTGCTGCGTCTCTTGTCGCCACCGCACGAGCGGATTCGATCCGAGCGAACGGATCGTTGACCGAAGCTCTGATTCGGTCCGCTCGCGATCGTAAAGAACTCGGAAGCGGAACCGAGCTGGAGGTCAGCTCGGCGCGCGCCGAGCATCTGTCCAACACGCTTGGGGAGCGAACCGCGGAGCTCGAGTCGGCGAATGCGCGGCGGCGGTTGGCCCGGTTGCTCGGTCTAGCCGCGCTGCCCGCCGGTGTCGGATTGGTCGCTCCCGAACCGACCGATCGTGAGCTTCGCTCCGTGGCTGACCTCGTCGCCTCCGCGCTGATTCGCCGCCTCGACCTGCGCGCGGACTTCATGGCGATCGAAGGGCTCGAAGCTGAAGTGGCCCGTCAACGGCGGGGTCGCTTCGGACTCGTTGCGTTCGGCGGTTCGATCGAGCGGTCTCCGAAGCGTCGCGGCGATCGCACCGAGATCGACGGCGGGCCGTCGGTCGATCTCGAGCTTCCCATCTTTCACCAGAATCAAGGCGGGATCGCGGCGGCGGAGTTTGCGCTCGTTCGCGCGCGTCACGACTACGACGCGGCACTGCTCGACAGCGAACTCGCCATCGCTCAGGCGCATGCGACCTATCTGGCGAGTCGTGACGCCGAGCATTTGTTTCGCGACGAGGTCCTACCCGAATTCGAACGTCAACTCGATCTCATGCGGCAAGCGTTCGAGCTGGGCTCGGTGGGGCATTGGAACGTGATCGAAGCGCAACGATCTCTCGCGAGGCAGCGGCTCGCGCATCTCATGACAAAACAACGGGCGAGTGACGCGCTTTCTGAACTCAGTGCGTGGTCCGGTCTCACCGCGAACGCTCTTTTCGAACGTACTGTTCTCGAACCCACCGACACCCGGCGTCGAAGCGGAGAGCCCCGATGAACGAACCCACTTCTTCGTCCCTTCCCCAGATCCGCTTGGCGCTGCCCATGATCGGCGTCTCCGTGTTCCTAACGTGCGTGGGGCTTGCGGGCGGTTGGTACGCGGCGCGTCAGTCCATGACCGCGCCCGACGAGTCGGACTCCGCCGCGGCCGCCGGCATGTCGTTTGACCCGACCACGCTGAAGAACTTGGGTGTGCGAGTCGAGTCGGTCAACCCGACCTCACATACGGTCTACGAGCGAATTCCGGCTCAGGTCGTCGAAACTCCGTTCACGAGCCAACCTGTTTACGCGCCGATCGGGGGACGGGTCGAATCCGTGTCCGTCGTGCTCGGGCAGACGGTCGCGCCCGGTCAGCCGGTTCTGGTTCTGATTCGCGATGCGATCGAGCGCCCCGACTTGACCATGACCAGCGCGGTTCTGCAGCCGGCTAGCGAAGAGCTTCACAATCAAGTGGCCTCGCTCCGCGAGGCGAAGCAAGAGATCAATATCCTCGAGACGGAACTCGACCGTTTGGGCGAGCACGCCGAGGCGGTACCGCGCAAGGTCGTGATCGATCTGCGCTACGACTTGGGGCGAGCGAACAACCGCTTCGATCGGTCGCGCACCGAACTCGAGAAGCACGGCTTTACCGCCGAGCAGGTCGAGCAGGTTGCGGCGGGCGGATCGTTGCCGCACCTCGACGCGCGTTCGTGGCGGCAGGCGCTCGAGAAGAACGGTCTCTGGCCGGAGTCAGCGTCGCGGCTCTTCGCCGCGTTACCGGAGGGCATTCGAAATCGACTGTGGACGGTGAGCAGCATCGGCGAGCTCGCGGCTCGTGGCCTCGACTCGGATGATCTCATCGAGTGGCTCTCCGTCGACTCGGTGGCCGGCGGCCGATTTACCGACATCGCGGCTTTGGTGCAGCGCGGTCATACGGTCGAGGATGTTCGTCGGCTCCACGCCCTAGGTGCGCTCGATCCGGTCGTGACTCTGCGCGCGCCGGCTCGGACAGAGGGCGCATGGGACGTACACTCCATCGAGGCCAAAGTGGGGAGTCGCGTCGAGGCCGGTACCGCACTCGTCACCTTGCTCGACTCGCGCACCCTGTACTTAGTGACGGAGCCTAGTGGCGCCGAGAAGCGGCGATTGCTCGCCGCCGTGCAGTCGAAAGCCCCGTGTCGCGCGACGCCGCTCATCTCCGGCACCGGACCGGACCTGGAAGGGCTGGAGATTCGATCGGTCACCGGCGCTAGGCGAGGCGATACGGTGGCGACGCTGGTCCTCGACAACACGGTCGTCGCAACGCGCAGCGTGGGCACGGCCGAGTTTCGCACGTGGGCGCTGCGCCCGGGCCTTCACTACGACCTTCGCATTCCCGCTGCCGTTCACGAGAACGTTTACGTCGTACCGAGCGATGCAATCGCCGAGAACGGACCGGAGCGCGTCGTGTTCGTACCCGACGGGGATTCGTTTCGAAGCATTCCCGTCGAGATCGACTACTCGGATCACGAGGTGGCGGTGATCGCGATCAACAAGAACACGCAATTGTTTCCTGGCGACCGGGTGGTCGTGGCCGGTGCCTTCGCCATCGGTATCGCGTTGGGTAGTGGTGACGCCGTTGATCCTCACGCTGGACACAATCACTAGGAGGGCGACCGAATGCTCAATTCAATTCTCGCCTTCTCGTTGAGGCAACGCACGATCGTCTTGCTGGTGGGTGCCATCGTCGCGGTGTACGGGCTGTGGACGGCGTCCGGTCTGTCGATCGATGTGCTTCCAGATCTGAACCGCCCGACGGTGACGATCATGACGGAAGCGCACGGCATGGTTCCGGAAGACGTCGAGCAACTGGTGACGTGGCCGATCGAGCAAGTCATGAATGGCGCGACGGGGGTCGTGCGCGTTCGTTCGCAGAGCGGCGTCGGACTCTCGGTCGTCGCCATCGAGTTTGACTGGGGGACGGACGTCTACCGCAGTCGGCAGATCGTGGCCGAAAAGCTACAGCTCGCCCGCGACAAGTTACCGCCCGGCGTGCAATCTCAGCTGGCGCCGATCAGCAGCATCATGGGACAGATCCAACTGATCGGATTTCGCAGCACCGACGGCACCACGAGCATCGACAAGATTCGCGACATCGTCGATCGCGACGTGCGTCCGCGCCTGCTGTCGCTGTCGGGCATCGCGCAGATCGTCGCCATCGGCGGGCAACCTCGTGAGTTGCAGGTCACCGTCGATCCCGATCGACTGCGTGCGTTCGATGTGACGTTGCCGGAAGTCGCCGAGGCGATCGCCAAATCGAACGTGAGCGTGACCGCCGGTGTTCTGCAGCTGGGGTCGAAGGGGCCGTTGGTCGCAGTCCCCGGACGCATTCGGGTCGAGGAGGAACTCGCTCAGGCCGTGATCGGCCCGGGTGATTCCCGGCCGGTCACCGTTCAAGACGTCGCCGACGTTCGCTTCGAACCAGCGGCGCTGCGCACCGGCGAAGCTGGCATCGATGGTGGCCCTGGCGTGATCCTGGTGATCGTCAAGCAGCCAGAGGTCGACACCGTCGTGCTGACCGAAGCGATCGATCGCGAACTCTCCTCTCTTGACGGCGAGTTCCCGAGCGACGTCGAGATCATCGACGACCTGTTCCAGCAGGCAGCGTTCATTCACCGCGCCGTCGACAACGTCATGGACGCGGTCCGTGACGGCGGCATTCTGGTGATCATCGTCCTGTTTCTCTTCCTGCTCAACTTCCGCACCACGCTCATTACTCTGACCGCGATTCCGCTTTCGGTAGCGGTGACGGCGATCGTGTTCGCCGCGTTCGACCTCGGCATCAACACCATGACGCTCGGCGGACTGGCGGTCGCGATCGGCACCCTGGTCGATGACGCGATCGTCGATGTCGAAAACGTCTACCGTCGATTGCATCAGAACGCGCAGAAGGACGAGCCCGATCCGGCGATAGCCGTCGTCTTCCGGGCGTGCAGTGAGGTGCGACGACCCATCATCTACGGGACCATCTTGGTGACGGTGGTCTACCTGCCGCTGTTCTTCCTGAGTGGTATCGAGGGTCGCCTCTTCGCTCCGATCGGCGTCGCTTACGTGATCAGTGTCATGGCGTCGCTCGCGGTCGCGCTCACCGTGACGCCCGCTCTCTGCTACATGCTTCTCGGTCGGGTGCGTTCCACTCAGCGCTACGGTGGCTGGCTGGTCGACCGTCTGCGCAAGCTTTCCGAGAAGAGCATTCGGTTCAGCCTGAAGTACCCCGTGCCCATTCTCAGCTTGCTCGTCGGATTGGTACTGGTCAGCGCCTTCATTCTCATGACACGCGGCGCGTCGTTCTTGCCCGCGTTCAATGAAGGCACGGCGCAAGTGAACCTAGTGTTACCGCCCGACACGAGCCTCGAGGTCTCGAGCCAGTTCGGGGGGCGGCTCGAACGTCTGCTGGTCGAAGTCGACGGCATCGATCACGTCGCGCGTCGCACAGGGCGTTCCCCGGGCGATGAGCACGCCATGCCAGTCAGCGTGACCGAGGCGATCGTCACGTTCGATCCGGAGAGTGGTCGTTCGCGAGACGACATCATCGGCGAAATTCGCCACCGTCTCGGTGTCGAGTTTCCGGGCGTCGCCAATTCGACCGAGCAACCGCTAGCTCACCTGTTGAGTCACCTCTTGAGCGGCGTCACTGCGCAAGTGGCGATCAAAGTGTTCGGACCGGACTTGCCGATCTTGCGAAACGTCGCGGCCGAAGTGGAAGGGGCGATCGCGTCGATCGAAGGGGTGACCGACCTGTACGTCGAGGCTCAGGTCTTGATCGACCAAGTCGAAGTGAAACCCAATCGGGCGGCGTTGCGTCGCTTCGGCTTGACGGTCGAAGACGTCGCGCTGGCGGTCGAGCTGTCGATGGGAGCGGAGGAAATCTCCCGCTTGCCGGACGGTCAGATCAGCTATCCGATCGTGGTTCGCTTCGGTGAAGAGTCGCGTCGCGACCTCGAGGACATTCGCGGTGTCTACTTGCGGCTACCCGACGGTGGGCGGTTGCTGCTCGAGGATGTCGCCGACGTGCGAATCACCAAGACGCCGAACAACATCAATCGCGAAAACGGTGGGCGACGTATCGTCATCCAACACAACGTCGAAGACCGTCCGTTGAGCGAGGTTGTGGCCGAAGTCGAAGCGAAGCTCGTTCCCATTCGCAAGCGACTGTCGAGCATGCCCGGCTACGCCATTCGCGTGAGTGGTCAATTCGAAGCGCAAGAGAAGGCGACGCGGCTCATCGCGCTGTTGAGTGTCTTCTCGTTGTTGGCCATGTTCGGGATTCTCTTTCTTCACTTCCGTTCCGCGAACCTCGCGTTACAGGTGTTGTTGAGTATTCCCATGGCGTTCGTCGGCGCCGCTGCACTGATCATGCTGACCGGACAAACGCTCTCCGTCGCGACCCTGGTCGGCTTGATCGCCCTGGGGGGAATCGCGGCCCGCAACGCAATTCTGCTCATCGATCACTACCTGCATCTCATGCGGCACGAAGGTGAGCCGTTCGGTCCGGAGCTGATTGTGCGAGCGGGGCAGGAGAGAATGATCCCTGTGCTGATGACGGCGATGACGAGTGGCATCGGCTTGTTGCCGTTGGCGCTGGCGCCGGACCAGCCGGGTCGTGAGCTTCTCTACCCGGTGGCGACGGTGATCATCGGCGGACTGATTTCGAGTACCATCTTGGACTTCTTGGTGACGCCCGGCATCTTCTCCTGGTGGGGGAGAGCTGCGGCCGAACGTGTAACAACCCGAGTCACGAATTCAGAGTCGGATTCACTAGTCGACTCTATCGAGAGGAACTAACAATGCGAGTATCTGTGTTGATCCTGATGTTCACGGCCGTGATCGTCGGTTGCGACAAAGCCAAAAAGGCGGACGACAAAGACCATGATCACACCGGGTCGCACGGTGGTGAACTGATGGAAATCGGGAGCGAAGCAGCGCACGTCGAGTTCGTGCACAACGAAAGCGCCGGCACCGTCAAGCTGTACGTGACCGGACCCGACGCCAAGACCGCGTTGTCGATCGATCCGCCGGTCCTCAAATTGAAGACCGATGCGGGACCGGTGAACGTGACGACCGAGGCGATCGATGGCGTGGACGGCAAGGCTTCGACGTTCAGCGCGAGTCACGATGCGTTGAAGACGCATCCGGAAGGACGCATCACGCTGAAAATCGACGGTAAGGAGTACAACCCGGAGATCGTGCACGATCACGACCACTAGTCACCGATTGACGTGCACGACGTGACCACTGACCTCGTCGCGATGCACGCTGGATGGATGACGGTCGTCGTAACAAAGCGGGCGCGCGCCGGTCAACGTTGATCGGCGCTCGCCCGTTTTCTGTTCAGGGGAGCGGCTACTCTCGCTCCCGCCGCGAAATTGCGATGAAGAGCCCGATGCCGAAGCTGATCGATTCGGCATCGACCATGAGCGGAGCTTCGAGTTGCCCTCACTGTATCAACGGGCTTGCCGACGCGAGTCGTGTGACCGGCAGGTTACTTGGGTTGGACGATCCGGGGAGCCAGAAGCCGGGAGAGCCGGAAGCCGGGAGAGCCGGATGTCGACATGGACAGTGCTTGACGGCGGGATTCACGGGGGCGAGTCTGTGGTCGTGAATCCTGCAACCACCGAGGAGGCTCCGTGTTCCAATGCGTGATCTGGCTTACACTGACGGTCGGCCTTTCGGCAACGACGAGTGATCCGTTGTCCGTCGCTGCTTCCGGGAAGCTCAAGATCGACGGTGTGCCGGCCGAGCTGTCCTTTCCACTTGCCGCAGGTGCTAACTGCATCGTGACGGCGACCGTGCTCGACGCTAAGTCGGAGCGCGTCTGGCTCGCGACGACACGTGACTCGCTCGTCCGTATCGTCGCCTCGGAAGTCGGCCCTGAAGAGTACCGAATCAACCTGGCCGCCGAAGAGGTCGGGGTCGTTCTCGTGGCGCTCGCGTCTAATGAGTTTCGCTTCTTCGCCGAGCTCGACAGCGGGCAAATCCTCGCGAGTTTGCCGATCAACTACACTCGCAAGACGGACAAGGAGCCGTCGATCGAGTTCGATGTCTTCGTGACTCGAGACGGGGAATCTCGTCGTGTTGCGCACCACAACGGTGTGTACTTCTTATGTTCCGACCCCTGGGTCGACCCGTTGGTGGACGGGATCGACGTGAAGTTCGAAGAGCCGCAAGATCGAGACTTCACCGTCCGCATTCGCGAGGCACGCATGCCGCTCCTCGCCTCTCCCGATCGCAAGAGCTACTCGGTTCGTTGGGACCAGTCGCTGCGCGATGACCTGCGCGCGACGGGAAAGATCCATTTCGAGCTGGACTCGGCCGGGCACCACCAGCGACTGTCGCTGCGGGTGCCCGCTACTGAACTCGCGTTTCCGGGTCCGTATTTCACCGCTACGGTTAGGCAGCGTTCGTCTCTGTGGCTGCCGCCATCGCACGAGTATTTGTTGCTGTCGATCGGAGACGTTTCCGGTGGGGCGGTGAGGGTTGACTTGCGAGGCGCCGATGGCAAAGCGTTCGTACAACACCTCACCATGCGCCAGGGCGAGACGGCGACCTTCAGTCTGAAGGACATGAGTTACACGCTCGTTTTGAGGAAGTTGAGAAACGTTCTCGTCGGAACCGATTCCGCCGTGTTCGACATATGGAGAGGCAAGGACGGCGACGGACCGAGGATAGACGCCCTGCTTCAAACACTCGGCAAGTCGAATGTCGTCTTCCTGCGTGGTGAGCTCGAACACAGCGGCCCCGAGGCCGAGGCGCATCTGCGCAGCAAGCTCGACCAAGTGACGGAGGAGACGATTTCGTGGAAGCAGTTCGTCGAGACCATCGCCACCAAATCCACGACTACAGGTGAGCCGTACCGAGTGCGGTCGCCGGACGGAATTGTCATGACAGCGGAGGCGTGGATCGAGCGCCAAAAGTAGAGGTGGGGCGCTCGTCCCGCCGAACGGGGACGTGGCTACTGCGTCACGGACGCGGCGTCCACGAGAACAGCGTGATGCTCGCTGGGTCGATAGATCGAACAGTTCGGATAGGTGTAGGCGAATCCGTACCACCGCGTGAGTAGCTGTTGCGGTCGTGCTGATTCGTCGTCCCCAAACGTTGCCGCGAGGAACTGTTCGCTTCCGTCGATGACGACTCGCTGTCCGCTGATCTCTACTTCGATCGCCTCTGTGACAGAGTCGCGCGGGAAAAACGTCGCCTGCCCGTCGATCAAGACGCCCAATCCAGACGTCAGTTCGGGCAGTCGCTCGTCCGGGGCTGACATGGTTCCACGGAACCCGGGAGGAAACGTTCCTTCTCCGTAGGTGTCGCCGATCCACCAGTTCATGAAGGTCCCGGCGAGTCGCGTCTCGGAGAGGGACACCGTGAGGTCGGGGTGACGAGTGAGCGCTTCGGACACACTCAGGATTTGGATCGGAAACGACTCCAGCCGCTCTTCGACGTTCATCCCGTAGACCGCGTCCCCGGTGATGTGATCCCAGTACGTATGCGTCTCATCGTCGAGCAACAACAGTAGACCGTTGAAGAGTCCGCCTGCGCTGAAGCGACGGACGGCGCCGTCGACCACTGGGATCAGACCGATCCCACTATGGCAGACCACTCAGAACGTCACGACATACGGTTGGCCGGCTAACGTTCCTTGGGCGACGTGGTGATAAACCATTTGCTCGACGGAGAGAGCGCGGCGTTCGCCGTCGATTTCGACGATGATCAGCAGTTCGTCGTCACTCAGCCCGGCGGATGGTGCCGTCCTTCGGGACGTCGAATCGCTCGAACACGTCGGGGTGGCTGAGGGTCGCGCGCTCGGCGTCGAAGCCGAGGCGCGCCTGGTAGGCCGAGATGTCTCGGCGCGGGGATCCGACGCAGCCGACTGACCCCAGGAGAGCGGTGAAAACGATCAAGGCAGACAAACGAAACATGGCTGAACTCCCATTCAAGTAGGAGTTCGCCTGGAATTAGCGCCTAGATTCGTTCAAAACGTTCAAATCGACAGATGGATCTCTTTACCCTTTTGAGGTCCTTCTCACGGGCCATCCGGGCCGAGTGAATCCCGTTCTGTCGCAGGATCGCGGTCACCTTCGCCCGACCGAGTGCTCGCCAGTTTGAACCAAGCGTACCCGCTCTGGTTTAGAAGCGGTCGTGAATCAACACGTCACTGAGCGGGAGCTGGCCGGGCTTCGGCCACGAGGGCTGCGTCGCTTTGCCGATCGTAATCATGAAGCCGATGACGTGGTCCTTCGGGAGCTGTATCAGCTCCGCGACTTGATCGGCGTCGAAGCCGATCATCGGACACGAGTCGTAGCCCATCGCCTTGGCGGCGAGCATGAGGGTTTGCCCGGCGATACCGCACGATCGCATCGCTTCGTCGCGCTGAAGCGTCTCTTTGCCGTCGTAGAACGGTTCCATCCACGGCACCAAGATATCCTGAACCGCTTTGGGTGCTTCGCGCCAGTAGCGGGCGGGATCGTTGGCCCACGCCTTGAGATCGGCCGTCAACAAGACCACGACCGACGCGTCGGTCACTTGCGCTTGATCGACGGCGGCCGCGCGAAGCTTCTGGCGTAGTTCCTTGTCTCGAACCAGGACGAAACGCCAGTTCTGCATATTGAACGACGTCGGTGACTGAATCGTCGCTTCGAAGAGTTTCTCGATCTCCGCCTCGGACAGTTCGTGATCGGGATCAAAGTGCTTGATAGCGCGTCGTTGGTAGATAGCGTCGAACGTGTCCATGCTGGCTCCAGGTGACTTGGGGAATGGTCGTCGAAGAATCTCGGATTGTACGTTGAAGCGCGGAGGATTCCGACTCCACTTCGAGCGTGATGGTTACGGATCGTTCTCTTGTTCACGTTTCTTGTTCACGCCGCCGGCCGTGACTGAATCCGAGCTACAGCTCTAACACCCGTTGATGCTCTCGCACGTGTTCGCGCGGGGGCGGAAGCGTTGAGACCTCGCCGTTGGGCACGAAGCCCATGCGGGCGTAGAGCGCGATCGCCGACGGATTTTCGTCGGCCACTTCGAGGAGCAGCCGAGACTTGCCGGCGGTTCTCGCCCACTCGACCACCGCGTCGATGAGCCGCTCGCCGATCCGTTGTCCGCGCGCGACTGGGTCGATCCACATCGAGATGAGCCACGCCGCGGACTCCGACGCGTCGTCGGGGGCGCCACGGGCGATACCGACGTCGACGCCGTTGCGAACCGCGACGAACGTCGGCAGCGTCGCGACCTGTTCGGTCCAACTTTCGGCAGGGCGCGCCTCGGTCTCTTCGTACGTGCTGGCGAAGGCGTCCGGCGCGTCGCGCAGTGACCGGAGTCGAATTCGGCGCAGGCGATCGGCCTCGTCGTGGGAGAGGCGTTGTATCTCGACGTCGTTCATGTCACTCATAGTAGCGGCGTAGGTTACCGAGGGAACACGTTGTCGGCGCCATGATCGTCAACGTGGGTCCGGCGCGAGTCGTGGTATCGTGTTTCGGCCGACGGCTCTCGACCATTCCCACGAGCCCGACGGTAAGATCTAGTGCCGGGCGGCATGATTTCAAGGACCAGTGTCTTCAACGACCTGAGTATCAGACTGTGAGCTACCGACCGTGAGTGATGCGACGATCTATCACAATCCGAAGTGCAGCAAGAGTTGCCGAGCGCTCGAGATCTTGAACGAGAGCTCATTGGCGATCGTCGTCGTCTCCTATTTGGAGGCACCCCCGACGGCGGAGGAGTTGGATGGCATTTGCACTCAACTCGGAGTCGAGCCGCTCGCGATTACGCGCGTGAAGGAAGCTCGCTTCGAAGAGCTGAAACTTTCGGTCGATGACGATCGATCACGCGCGGAGTGGGTTCGGTTCCTCACTGAAAACCCATCGCTTCTGGAGCGCCCGATCGTTCGTGTTGGAACTCGGTGGATCGTCGCACGTCCTCCGGAGCGAGTGCTCGAACTCATCGAATTTTCGAGCTGATCGAGTGACGGACGACGAACCCATCACGCTCGGCGCAAGCCACCGAGGCAACGGCGGTCTGACGCACCTCGCTTGCGGTACTGGACGTCCGCTCGGGGCGCGGCTGTTCAAGTCGCGGTTCAAGGGATACATGGTGTGTCACTGTTTACTGTTCGCCGGCGACGGCAGGCTTGTGTTGGTCGACGCGGGGTTGTCTCGGGAGGAATTGCGGGCGCCGCGCAAACTCGGTTGGTTTGCAACTGCGTTGGGGCTGCAGTCGGAGCCACAACTGGCGGCGTACGAGCAGATCGGTGCACTCGACTTCAATCCTTCCGCGGTCACCGACGTCGTGCTTACCCACCTCGACCTCGATCACGCTGGCGGCTTGCGCGACTTTCCTGACGCTCGCGTGCACGTGTCCGAGGCTGAACTCGACGCTGCTCGGCGGCGTCGTACCATGGGTGAGCGGATGCGCTACCGTGCTTCGCAGTGGGAACCGGCGCGCTGGGTAGTACACGCCGTCTCCGATTCGACCGACGTGTCGTCGCCCGTCGAACTGCTGCGGGTCGGCAACTGGACATTGAGCTACGTCTCCTTGCCCGGTCACACGCGCGGGCACTGCGGAGTGCTGGCTACTTCGTCAGACGCCAACGTTCTGCACTGCGGTGACGCCTACTACGATCGATCAGAGCTCGCCGATGCCGGGTCGTTTCTCTTTCGCTGCTTCAAGCGTGGCGTCGATACGTCGCTTGCACAGGCGGAGTCGTCGCGACGACGGCTCCGGGTCCTCCAGGCGGAGCGGGCCGATCTGCAGTTGTTTTGCTCGCACGATCCCGACGAATTTGCCGAGGCGGTGGGTCACTCGCTCGGTGCGGACGGTGCGGACGGTGCGGACGGTGCGGACGGTGCGGACGGTGCCGACTGTTCGGACGGTGCGCGAGACGCTGCGATCTGAGATTTCCTCAAACAGGTGTGTGATTCGTCCCAGATCGAGTCACTTCCCGGTGAAGGGGGGACCATGGAGCTTCAGAAACTCGTCGAGACGTATCGCGCGCCACTCATAGGTTTGATCGCCTCATGGGGGTGTCCGGTCTCCGAAGCGACGGAGATTGCTGGGGATGCGTTCTCGGAGGCGTACGTTTCCCGTGGCTCCATGCGGGGCGACCCGAGCGACGCCCACGCGGTTGCAGGCTGGCTGCGCGGGATCGCCCGCAATCTCTACCGCAACTGGGCGCGGTCCCGGCACCGGCGAGCCCGAGTGCTCTCGCTCGAGACGGTCGACGGAGTCGTGGATGCCGTCGCGGAGAGTGACGAGCCGGGCGACGAGTTTGCTCGCGCCGCGGAAGTGCGGCGCGCGATCGAGCGTCTGCCGAAAACATTGCGTCAGGTGGTCCTCATGCACTACCTCGAGGAGACGTCGGTGCGCAATGTTGCCGCGCTGCTCGACGTACCCGAGAAGACGGTCGAGGGGCGATTGTATCGAGCGCGCCAGCGGCTGCGAACGGCGCTCGACCCCCCTCGCTCCCACGAATCACCGACCACCGCCTCACCATTTGTTCCGCCGCGCGCCGAAGGGAGTGATCGTGTCTGAATCCAACGAAACCGTAGACCGAGAGATTCGGGATGCACTGCGACCTCACCAAGTCGACGCGGATGCGTTCATGGCATCGGTCGAAGCCAAGGTGAAAGCTCTGGAAGTTGCGCCACCCGAAGAGGGATTGAAGCGCGCCGCAGCCGTCGTTCCGCTCTCGCTGGTCGGAGCTGCTGGTCACGCGACCGGAGTGCTCAAGTCGTCGCCGTCGGTGTGGCATAAACTGCTGGTCTTTATCAGCTGGCCGGCGGCGAGCGTTTTTGTTCTGCTCGGTGTTGCCGCGTTGAGTGCACGCTCCATGCGAAATGATCGAGCTAGTGCGGGGGAGCAGTCGTCGAACCCCGGCTACGACGAGCTGACGGCGTGGTGGGGCAAGCACCGCCTCGCCTCCGGGATCTTCTGGGTGGCGTGCTTGCTTCCTATGTTCTTCGGTTCTTCATTCTTCGTGTTGTGCCTCCTGAACGTTTCCGCGGTCGGGTTACTGTTCATGATTCGTTCCATGTCGAAGGCGGGGCACGCTACTCGCATCATGATCGGATCGTACTGCACGGTTGGGCTGTTCTATCTGGCGATGCCGCTCATGTTCATGTCCGGGCCGATCAGCCGGGAGCCTCACATCGTCGATCCTCGGTGGTTGCCAGTGATCTTGTTGCTCGGGGCGGTTGGCATGCCGACGTTGAGTCGGAAGCAACTCGCCGTGATCCCAGGCCGGCGTCCGAGACCGACATTGCTCAAGCTCTTGCTGCTGAGCTACGCGGTGTTCCTCGGAGTGACTGCTATCAGCAACGCGACGTTCCGCCCCGCGCCGATTCTCGCTCTAGTCGAATCGTTCGATAAGGCCGTTCACAAGAGCGCGAGTTGGCAACGGTGGGCGGTGTTGTCCTCGTGGGCGATCGACGCTGGCTACCAGCCCGATCTCACGCTTCCGCGCCAACTCCTCGCACGCGAGCTCGAGAACGGGACTGACCCGTATACCCTGGCCAGTGCCATGCGTGGGGGGTTGACCGCCGATATCGTGAACAGTCCCGCTATCGACTGGGACGCCGAAGACGCTGAGTGGGATAAGTATGTCGAATCGATAGAAAGGGGGCGTGCGCCTTCGTCCGGCGAGCAGAAGCACTGGCTCCTCCGCGCCGCCGTCGAACGCGGTCGGATCACAAAAGCGTCGCGCGCGGCATTGATCCGCAAGACTCGTGAGCGTATCCAGAGCGACCCTGTGATGGCGGAACTCGTTCAGTTGATCGAGGCGCTCGACCTCCTCGGCGGCGCGGACGACGCCGAAGTGCGCCCACTCGTGCACGAACATCTACGATCGCACTGGGTTCCAGAAGACTCGCGTATCTTGGTCGACGGAGGGTTTAGCCCCGGGCCGTACCCGGGGGCCGGCAGCGACCCGGTCGCCACTTACCGCGCCGTCGCGCTCATGAAGCGCTTCGGAGTTCCGGAAGGGATCGACCGCGAACAGGTCGAGTGGTACCTCTACTCGAAGTCGGCGTCGTCGATCCCGTTCGCAAGCCTCGTCGATGTGTCGGTGCCGCGGGTCGCGAAGGCGTCATTCGCGCCGCTTGCCCCGCCGGTAACGCTAGGGCGGCTCCTGACTCTGGAGAGATCGCTCTTCGGTGCGTTGATCCTGGTGTTGCTCTGCTACTACGCCACATTGTCGGCGGCGTCGGCGGTTGGCCGCGACTCGCAAGAGTGAGCAAGGCGGACGGTGCGAGAAGGGATGGTGCGCGCCGGGGGAAGGCGGCGCGCTGGCGCAGAGATCTAACTGTTCGAGGGCTACTTGTTTCCTTCTTGGTGCTGCGCGCTCGTGTCGAGACGATTGCCCGTAAAAAAGGGTGGACCCTTGCCCCAATCCAGGAGGTACGTGTGGTCACCCGCTCCGACGTGCCAGCCGACACCGACGATGCCGGCGACCATCGAATCACCGCTGTCGGAATCCAGGGTAAAGAACACGCTACAACCGTCGCTTCCCTTGCGCTTGCCGCTGGAGATGTGAAAAACGGTTCGGCCCGCGTGCTTCGTGGTGATTCCGCCTTGTCCGGCGGTGCTGGTCATGTCTTGAATGTGCGTTGCGCACGTTGCGCAGTTGCCAAGATTGGCCCGCTCACCTGACTTTCTCCTGAACATCGCTGCCATTTCAGCATTGCTCAAGACTCCGGTTTTTCCGTCTTCTTTCGTCCCGTGAATGATCGCCATAGCAACCCCTACTCCTCACTGTTGACAGACTTGGTGATCCGATCGTTGTTCTTGCTGGCAATAATATGGGGATCAAGAGCGCGGAGTAAACCATTTTGCATGAAACGCGGAGGCGGTTGCCCGACCGTCGAGAACTTGGTCAGTTTTACGTCTCGATAGCGTTACGTCCGTCGAAGCCGCGTCTCAACTCGCCTCCACGCGCCGACGAGTTTTCGTCGTCCGGTCTTGTGGTGCGCGTAGGCACGGGGGTTGCCGAGCACGTGTTTCACCAAGTCTGAAATCTCCTCCTTGAGACTCGGCTCGAGAGTGCCAACGAGCTGTGCGGAGATGGTGTAGCCGAGGGCGCGTGCTTCGCGATGGTCGTTTTGGTCCCGCGGATCGACACCGCGAAGAAATCGATCGATGACTGGAAAGTAGTAGTCGAACGCGACCGGTCCCATGTGCGCGAACTGTTCCTCGTTCTCGACGGGATTGCTGAGTAGCCGCTGGTACGCCTGCTCGAGAGTGAGGTTGCCGTAGCACTTCCACGCCGCCTCGGCCGCGCGGCCGCCGCGCGGGCAGAAGTCGTACTCGGTCGGGAGCGGGCTCGACGGTCGCTCTAAGGTGAACCCGAACGGTTCCATGGGGCTTGGTCCTCGTGGGGGTGCAGTTGGCGGGGGCTCTTTTTCGCTCGACGACGCCCTAGGCGTTGATTCGTCGCGGGGAGCATAGCGGGGCCGCCCTTGGATTGTAACGACCTACGTGGCTCGAGTGGGAATCGGGGGTCACTTCCTGACGACGTTGGCACCGCGTGACGTCACCGATAGCGGAACCGACAAGGATCGCTGTCGACGGGGACGCGATCAACCGTCACTCGTGTTGTCGTGTTTCACGCTCAACGTCAGCACGGGTAACCCCGCTGATCGAGTTCACGTGTGAGCTCGATCAGCCGCGGGTAGTGCGTAGGGACGACCGAGCAGCCGGTGAAGATCGCGGCCAGCAGTTAGGGTCGTGGCTAGTGTTGGAGTCTCACGCTCACTCTGATTCGTCGCCTGCCGTGTCCGGATCGGGTTCTGGCTGCGTTTCCTCTACCCATGCTCCCCACTTTCCGTTTTCCCCCTCGTCGGGCATCCACTCGAACTTGGTCGCGATATGGAAGTTGCTCCAGACGCCGCCGTTGAGCAGAGCGCGGAGACCATCCAGTCGGGTGCCGGCTACCGGGCACCGTCTCTTGTCAATTGGCTCAGACACGCAAGGCCTCGCTCTCGGTCCGTCGTTTTAATTACTGATGAGCTCAACATAATACGTCCAGGCATTCTGCATCGCGGCGTTCTCGCTGAGGGCGTGCTCGAGATCGGCGAGTTTCGTTTCGTTCGCTTTCTTGAGGTCTTTGAGGGGTGTCGTGGTCGTAGGATCGACGGTGACCGGAGTGGTCGCCGACAGCGCCTTGGCTATCTCGAGATCGTTCTCGAGAAGTTGCGTTCGATAGCCAAGGAGTGCGTCGAAATTCACGTTCAACGCCCCGAGTCGGGTATCTCGCGGTTTCGGGTCGATCTTCAGAGTGACGTTGGCCTTGGTGAAGGTGTATCTTGGGTTGCTCTTGGAGTAGTTGTCAGGGACGCCGATTGCGAGGGCGACGCCGTCGAGTGCTTTGAGATGTGCGCCGGCGTAGCGATCCAACGTTGGTGCCCCGGCCACGCCCTGCAAAGTCGCCTTCATCGAAAATAGCAAGAACCCGCGAACCCGCGGCGGCGATGACTTCAAGCCTTGCGCCGCCTCCGCCGCCTCGGGGTCCAACCGTTTTAGCATCGCTTGGCGGACGCTTGGCTGTAGCGCCAACAAAGTGGCGGCGTCTCCGGTGGCGAAGTATTGCAGATAGCTCACCTTCGTGTCGCGTGGAGATCCTACCTCGACCGAGTTGTCGATCGTGGCGAGGAGCGACGCCATGCGCATCTTGTAGCCGTCATCGTCCTCCTCCATGGTGATCGGAACGATGGCTAGCTCTTTACGATTGAACCCGAGTCGCACCGAGTCCGGAATTACGTTGGTCATGCCGGACCACGCGATTTTTAGGCCGAACGACGTGTCGGTGCCGAAGAACACGGGACGCACGTCCGTTTTTTGGAAGGTGCGCCTCGGTGTGAACCAGGCGCGCCACCACGGGGGGTCGTCGATCGTCGGTTCTTTTTCGAGGACCAGCGTGCTGTCCGCCGGATACCCGCCAGGGGTCTTGCCTTTTACGAGTTGGACGCGATCTCGCCAGCTGCTGACTGGAAGTTCGTCGTTGTAGAGCGACGCCATGGTCATCGCCGCATCTCCGGTCGCGAAGGTCGAACCGACCGCGGGAGAGAACATGCTCTCGCTGCCGTATTTGAAGCTCGCCATCACCGGCATCTTCTTGCCGTTTTCGAATTGTGGCGCGACGACGCCTTCGAGTCGGTTGATATCCAACTCGAGGGTCGGCGGTAACGTCGACGCCTCCAGCCCGACGTTACTGCGGGCGAGGAACAACACCCGGTTGTAGCCCGTGCCGCAGCCGGTCAAGCCGAGCGCGAGGGCACAGGTGAGCATGGAGATTCGTGTCATTGGTTATTCCTTCGGTTCCGTCGCGAACGACGGGAACTCAGAGCCGACTCGTACGGAGCCGAAACTACTCGTGGGCCACTCGAGGCGAAGTGCAGTGTCGGCGTCGCGGATGTCGACTGACTGCACGCGTTGCCAACCGAGGGTCAGATACGATTGATCCGGAGCCTTGCCCACACCGAGTCCCACGACGTCAGTGCCGTGAACGACTGCGCGCAAGCCCTCATTGGGCTCCGCGATCTTCATCTTCATGTGGCCGAAACCCCAAACGTGCTCGACGCCCGTGTCTGGGTCGTAGTAGTGAATCGCACACGAACAGCACATGACCAATGGGATGAGCACAGTCCAGCGTCCAAGAAAACGAGCTTGCTCGAGCCACAGCCGTGACATTACGTTTCCCCCCAGAGTTATGTAGAACCGCTACCGGAATACGAATCACGCCAATGCTTGATGCGACATTACGGTCGCGAATGCAAGGAAGCGCGCGAAATCGGGGAGTACCAATCGGGTCCTCGCTCCTTCTTGAAGACCACTAGCCCGGCCGAAAAGTCAGAGCACGGTGCGCGGCAGTCTTCGACGGAATTTCACCATTGGCAATTTTTAACGAATCAACCCATTCGCCTGCAAATTCCGGACGGCAAT
>JAJFFE010000045.1 GCA_021776775.1 Planctomycetota bacterium
CTGGAGTGTCGGGGTGAAGAGTCACGTCGATTCCATCGCGCGACAGTCGCTGACGCAACAAGGACTCGACTACGAACGACTCCTGACCGTTGCCGCGCCCTTCAACACAGTTCTTTGGCGGGTGCTGGCGATCGACGGTGAGCGGTACTACGAGGGAACTTACTCGCTGCTCGACTCCGACGAGAACATCGAGTTCACTGCTCGCACGCGAAGTGTTCACTTGCTCGAGGGACTCGACGGGCACTGGCCCGTCGAGCGGCTGCAGTGGTTCACACACGGCTTCTACGGCGTCGACCAAATCGGGGATGACGTCGTGCTCACCGACCTGCGGATGGGTAGCTTCGACACCGGCTACGTCTTCCGATTCGTCGTCGGTTTGGTCGGCGAGACGCAATCGACCCCATCCCCGGATCGGAAGCTCCCGCTGGAACTACACTACGACAAGTTTGACGAGCTCTGGAGTCGCCTCCGGGGACACGAATAGCGATCAGGACGACACATGGCGCTCGATATCGACTTCGTACGATCACAGTTCCCGGGACTCTCCACCGACGACGTGTTCCTGGACAACGCGGGCGGGTCGATGACCTTGCAGCGGGTCGCGGACCGCGTGCGCGACTATCTGCTTCATACGGACGTTCAATTAGGTGCGACGTACGGCACGTCCGTGCGGGCCTCCGAACGTTATCGCCAAGCGCGCGAACGGTTGGCCACGTTCATCGGGGCGAGCCGTGCCGAGGAAGTCGTCTTCGGTCCGAGTTCGACGATCTTGTTGAAGTTCCTCGCCTACGCCATCGGGGCGACGCTCGCGCCCGACGACGAGATCGTGGTGACGCGGATCGATCACGAAGCGAACATCGGCTGTTGGGTCCGGCTCGAATCTGTGTTCGGCTTGAAGGTGCGCTTCTGGGAGCCCAACGCAGAGAGCGGCGACCTTGATCTTGCCGATCTAGAGCCGCTGATGAACGGGCGCACCAAACTCGTCTGCTTCACCCACGTGTCCAACATCCTGGGGACCCTCCACGACGTGGCCGAGATCACCCGCGTCGTGCACGAACACGGCGCCGAGGTCTGTGTCGATGGCGTCGCGTTCGCGCCCCACCGCCAACTCGACGTTCAAGCGTGGGACGTCGACTACTACGTCTTCAGCCTCTACAAGGTGTACGGGCCGCATCACGCGATTCTTTACGGCAAGTACAACGCGCTCGCGGCGATCGACAGTGTGAACCACTACTTCGTCGAGCGCGACCGGGTCCCGGGCAAACTCGAACCCGGCAACGCGAACTACGAACTCTCGTGGGGCGCCGCTGGTATCGTCGACTACTTCGACGAACTCGGTCCGCACGGGTGGAGCGCCATCGCAGAACACGAACAACAATTGGCAGAGCCGCTGCTCGCTTACCTTCGCGGACAGCCGCACGTGCGCATCATCGGCCAACCGACGGCGAACCACGCGGTACGTGTGCCCACGATCAGCTTCGTGCCGAGCACCATGCGGCCACCCGAACTCGTAGAGCGCATGGACAAGACCGGCATCGGGATTCGCTTCGGTCACTTCTACGCCGCGCGACTGATAGATCAGCTAGGCCTCGGTGAAGACGGCGTGGTTCGAGTGTCGGCCGTGCACTACAACACGGTCGCCGAGATCGAGCGGTTGATCACCGCACTCGATCGGATTCTCACCAGCAAGCCGTAACGACGCCAAGCTCTAACGCCGCCAAGCGGCGGCGTCAGTCCGACGTGAACGCGTCGCGGAGCCGTTCGACGCGCTCGCGATTGACGCCGAGATCCGAGTGACCGACACGCGACGCCGAACGCACGTGGATCTCATGAGCGTCGCGAACGAGCAGCAACTCGACGTCGTCGCGAAACCGCAACCAGCGGCTAGCAACCACGACGCGAAGGTATCCGTCGTGCTCTTCCAGAATCTCGGTGCGTGGCCAAGCCAAAACGCACTCGCGCGCCTTCGCCCACGCAGTGGTCGCATCGCCTTCAAAAGTAAGCGGTGCGATCCGGTGGGACTCGTCGGGGTCTTGGCTGCCGACGCAGTTCGGGCTCGACGGACACGGTCGTAGGCGTCCATCGACCGCGCCGAGGTCCGGGGCCGCGCACGATGACGCCGACAGCCCCGCCGCCACGAGGAGTGGCAGCGCAACGATCAGTGGCCAGCGCCGCCGCCGGGTACGAGTCGATGTCTTGGGTTGATCAGCCGTCATTGCAGCAGCAACTCTCCGAACAAACTGGCGTCCTTGCCGCCGACCATGCCGCCCGACCACTGCGTCGCTCCCGCGTAGCCGGCGCCGTCGTCGTCATTGGCAATGTACGAGAAGCCGAGCACAGCGCTCGGCTCCAACGACAGCTGCGGCACGGCCGATCGCGGCAGCATGATCTCGTAGAAGAGCTTCCCGTCGCGATACTCGACCGCGACCTCGGACTCTGCGATGAGTCCCGTGTCGCGCCCCTCCCCGGCGTACCAACACCACAAGACGGGTCCACTGGGAGTCAGCGCAGAGCCAAACTCTAAATCGTGATGGCCGTAGCCAGAGGTCGTCGAAGGCGCGACGGACAACGCGAACTGAATCGAATCACCCTCCCAAATGCTCGCGCCTTCGTTGGTCTGCACGAATCGATCGTCTTCGACTTCCAGAGCGAGGGCCAAGCCACTCACTCCGTATCGCGCGGCGCAGCGCACACGGTTGTGGTGTTCGCTCCGACACTCGGTGAACTCAGCGGGGTCCCACTCCGAATGGTTCGCATCGACGGTAACGGTGTCGAGTGATCGTTTCGCAGATTGCTGTGGAGCGATCGAGTACGCCGCGCCGATAACGCTCCCGTCCGGAGCAATGGCCGAGATCACCCCGCGTACGGGAGAGTCATCGGACGGAGTCACCGCGAATCGTTGCGTCGCCACCACCACCCCGCTCGGTTGACGAGTGATCGAGACTTCGTCCGCTTCGACATTCCAACCCGCGTGTCCCTGCAGTGTGAACGCGGGCTTTCCATCCAACCCGTCGAGACTGCGCGCGCTGATCGTCACCTCCGACGGTTCGCCCTTTCGTAGTCGCACACGGTCCACGGGGAAGCCTGCAATGACACGTTCACGATCGGAGGTGATCGCGATCGACGCGCCGTAGATCGCCTGCCCCCCGCACAAGAACTGCAGCATGGCGTACGTCGCAGGCGCGTCGGCGCCGATTTGGCTCACGATCTCGAGCTTGCCTCCGCTTGCGATGGTCACATCGCGACGCCATTGCCTCTCGTGCTGATGGTCCCAGAGCATCTTGGGACCGAGCCAACGCGCCGTCCCGGTGATCGGTCCGTCGGTGTCGTTGGTGATCGTCGCCCGGAGGACCCCTCCACTCAGCACGATAGACGCCGCATTCTCGATGGTAACGGCCGGGTCTGCCGATCCCGTCGCCCCTTCGCCGGAGACCCAGACCGACGACGTCTCGCGCACCCGACCGTCCGCCAGTCGGCGCTTGATCGACACCACCGATCGGTGATCTCGGTCGGGCTTAGGTGCTCGGATAGAAAGCGTCGCCTTCCCCGGCTCACCACGCTTCAACCCTTCGAAGTGGTTCGGGATGAGGGTGACGTCCAACTCTTCGGAGTGCTCGACGTCGAGCGTGATGTCGGTCGCGCCCTCGCGCAGATTCGAGACGATCGTCACTGGGATGATGGCCCGACCGCGCACCATCGTCACTTCGCGATTCGACGGTACGATCGACACCACGCCGTTGCCGGTGATGCCTTCCCCCCGATTCTCGAGCCAGTACTGAGTTGGCGAGTGACCCGTCTCGAAGTTCCGAAGCGGCTTCGGTTCGTCGAGTCGAGTGCCTTGCTCTTTCTCGACCAGCCGTATCCGCAGAGTCTCGATGGCGTTCGGTCCCATGGAGACATGCACGCTCGTGTCATCGATCTCGATCGGCTTCTGTGTTTTGGACTCCAGGTGATCGGAGAGGAACGCTTCACGGATCGCTCGGTGGAATGTAATGCGCGGACTCAACGTCTGACCGCTTGGGTTCCAGAGCCGCAACACGAATGTGCGATCCGCTTCGTCGCCCGCTTGCCAGCCCCAGACCGGAAAGTCCGCCGCCTTGACCGCGAGGAGCTGTACCGCGGTATCGGAGATATCGATGAATCGCACTGCTTTCGTTCGATTCTGTGAAGCTAAGGTGACGTCGAGCGGGGCCGATCGGACTTCGACCGGGTGTTGAAACTCGAACGCCATTCGATCGACACCCACGTCGCGGTGATCACCCGAGTAGGGAATCACCCGGTACTCGAATCGATGGCTGCCGTGCATGGTGCCCAGCGGCGCACCGTCGGGCAGGCGTCGAGCGGGCGGATCGATCCATACCCCAGACGGCCAGCTCGTGCAGCTGCGCATCAGGTTGAGCCCGATCGTGCCGTCGGGTTGCACGTTGACGCTGACCGACCCCTTGTTTGCAATGGCCGCCCCGCGATCACTCCAACCGGTGAGATCAAAGCCTTGCGCGTGTGACAATTGACAATCGATGGTGTGACCGGCGGCAAGGGAATACTCGACGCGTTCGATGGCCGCTTCGTGAGGGGCGACGACCAAGAGCGGCACCGGATCCCCGGGGATCTCGAGGAAGTTCACATCGGCGGCGATTTGGAACTCCCCTTCAAGTCGTGTCACCCACTGGTGACGCGGCGTCTCGCCCAACAGCAGACGGAAGTCGGGCAGATTCGAGTCGAGGGCTAGGTCTCCGTAACGTCGATCGTCTTCCTTCACAATGGTCGTCGTCACGCCCGACTTGACGAGCGCGGCCGCGAGTCGGTTCGCTTGTCGACGGTCCTCGTCGGTGGGCTTTGCCGGCAGGACGATCTCCCCCACGCCGAGCGAGCGCTGGCGGAGCACCTTGTCCTCGAACATGACTCTCACGCGGGCAACCGCGCCGAGGCCCGCCCACTGCCAACACGCTTGGTCCAACGTCCAGGAGTCCTTCTGCGTATCGACGTCGCGCGCAAACGGACGCCCGATCACGGCGCCGGCGGTTTGAAAGATCGGCTTCGCACCTTGAACCGAGAACGGAAACTCGACCCGCAGCAGCTTGTCGCTTCCCGTCCAATCGCGGATTTCAGTGATGCAGTCGAAGTACAAATCGCCGGGGCGCAGCGTGATCTTCTGCCACTTCGTGAACGTCGGGTACTTCGCCTCCACGATGATCGCGCCCGGTTCGGCTTTCACCGTGGCGGCCACGCCGGTGCCTTCGGTACTGTTCCCCGTCGGGGCGAGGTGCCACGGCCCTTCGCCGTGTCCCGGAAGCACGGAGTACTCGTCGTGGACGACGACATCGTTCGCCGGCCCGAGCAAGAGCTCACTCCCCCTGACCTTGTCAAGAAGGCTGACGATCGCCCCGCCCTGCGCCGGATCGACGACGATCCGCAGGAGCTCGTTCTCCAGAGTGACGTGGGCGGATTCGACGACCGTCGAAGGGTTCGACGGTTGCAGCAACTCGCCAGCCTTGACGAGTCGGTAACCGATCGACGGAACGTTCGTGGACAAGGTTTCTCCGCGCTCGCCGGATCGCCGCTCACCGGCAATCGGTCCGGATCGAGCGCGAGCGACCGAGTTGAACGCGACATACGTCGGGCCGGGTGCCCGACCGGGCACATCGGTGCGTGTCTCGATGGACGAGGCGATGCGACGCTGCGCCGCCTCTTTCACCGATCGCGCCAGATCGATCGCGTCGCGGTACCCCGCCATGATGTCCAGATAAACCTGATCCGACATGGAGCCGGTGACACCGTCGTGGTGAGAGTTGAACAGCACCTGACGCCACGCACGCTCGAGGGCAAGGCGCGGGTACGGGGCGAGTTCCTCGATCATGCACAGGGTCGCCCACAACTCGGCGTCGCGCAGTTCGTTCTCGGCCTCGCGGTTGGCGGTCTTGAGATCGGCGAACGAAACCGGACAACCCGTATAGACCGGATTCATATCGCGGGTGATGACCGGCACGACGATCTTGCGTTCCTCGATCTCCTTGTCGACCGCGTCGAAGAACCCCTCCGGCGTGGCGATGATCGCTTTCGGCGCGAGATAGGTTTCGTTCCAGGCGCGAACGACATCGCTCAAGTTCTCGAGGGGTCGAATGAAGTCCATGTGCATGGGAAACATCACGTGGTGCGTGAGTGCCGGCTGCTTGAGATCCAGGAACATCGCCGCGATCATAGCGTTGGAACGAGCGGGATCATCAGGGGCGGTGTTCTTGCCGGGAGCGAAACGTGCGTACGCGTAGCCGTAGTGCCCGGTCATGTAGTGCGTGAGAATCTGCTCGCCGTCGGGTGACATCCACATGAACTCACTCGGGAAGTTGACTTGGTCGCGAGCGGCGCCCCACTGGTGGAACGGACCGCGCGCGAAAGCGCCGGCACGGTGACCGGTGCGGGCCATGAGACTCGGGAACATCGGGTCGTGGCCGAACACATCGCACTGCCAGAACACATCGCCAGTGCCACCGAGAACGTCGCGTTGAAAGATCGAGCCGAACGCCGCGTTGCGAATCGTGGATTCGGCGTTGACGAGCGTGCTCGATAACTCGCAGTACGTCCCTCCGACCAGTTCGCAGCACTTCCGATCGACTTGCGCCAGGAGCGCCGCAACTCGATCGGGGCGCGACTCGACGAACGTCTTCAGGTACGGCAGCTGATGCAGCGCAACCTTGTACTCGGGATCGGTCTCGAGCATGCGAAGATACTCATCGACGAGCGTCAACCCGGGACCGACGTGCTTCTCCATGTACTTGCCGGTCTCGGTGTAGTGCGCTTGCGTGTTCCACCAAACCGGGTCGTAGTGGAAGCCCGGGATGAAGTGCATCTGCCACTCGGGATCGGGCACCGGGACGGTGAACTCCGATTCGCTAGAACTGGCCTTCGGCGAACCAGCCGGCTCGACGACGCGAATCAACACGTCGACCGGGGCATCGACGGGCAGCGGCACCGGAATGTAGAGGGTGGCATCGGATTGGTTGTGGGGAACTTCGACGCGACGAAACGCAGTGTGGGCAGTCCCGTCTCGCTCGGCCTGGTGCCAGACTTCAACCCACGCCGGCTCGACGAGTGCCCGTGACAAGGTCGCTTGGACCATGGCGGAAGGGGTGGCCGCTGGCCCTCGAATGATGTCAGTGGCGCGGAGTTCGAGCGGAAAGTCATCGGGGCGAGCCACGGCGACAGCGGTCATCGCCATCACGAGCACGACGCTCCGAAGAAGCGCGCGAACGATGCAAAATTTCATCACGTTGGACGTCCATTGGTAAGGAGAACAGAAACGAGAGCCTCGGCGGAGTCAGTCGCGCAAGCCGGAATAGGTCTCGAACCGGAAGACCGACGGGCGGTCTTCACGCCGTTTCCAGTTCGATCCGCTACGGTGCGTTCAGCCTCGAAAGGACGTGTTCGACCTTCTCGGTCAACGCCTCCGGCACGAACGGCTTCTGCAAGAACTGGACGTCTTCGTCCAGAACGCCATCGCGCGCGATCGCATCGTAACTGTAGCCGGAGATGAAGAGGACCCGGGTTTCCGGGTGACTTGCCCGCACTCGCTGGGCGAGATCTCTCCCGCCGAGTTCCGGCATCACCACGTCGGTCACCAGAAGGTCGACCGGTTTGCCGTTCCCTCGCAGGACCTCGAGAGCGCGCGCGCCGTTTTCCGCTTCGAGAATCTGGAACCCGGCGTCGCGGAGGACTTGGCACAACAGCCGTCGCACGGCTGGCTCGTCCTCGACCACCAGCACGAGTCGACCCCGCCCGCAACCGACGGCGACGTCCACCGCGTTGGCGTCCAAGGGGAAGTACACGTCGAATCGAGTCCCGCACCCAGGAGCGCTCTCGACCGTAATCATGCCTCCGCTTTGCCGCACGCTGCCGTAGACCGTCGCGAGCCCGAGCCCGCGGCCTTCACCGAATTCCTTAGTGGTAAAGAACGGTTCGAAAATCCTCTCGCGTACGGAGTCGTCGAAACCGACTCCGTCGTCAATCACCGAGAGTCGGGCGTAACGTCCCGCGGGAACGACCACCGGCCCGCGCACCACCTCGTCCTCGAGTTCGACGTTTCGGGTCTCGATGCGAATCGTGCCGACGTCGCCGAGTGCGTGCTGCGCGTTGAGGCCGAGATTCAAGATGATCTGTTCGACCTGCGACCGATCCGCGACGGTGCCGAGAGTACCCTCGACTCGGTCGAGGAACAGCTGCGTGTTCTCGGGGATCAGGCGCTCGAGCAAGCCGACGGCGCGGATCGCAACGTCGTTCAGGTCGATCGGTTCGGGTCGCAAGACTTGGCGCTCACCGAAGGCGAGCAGTTGTTGGGTCAGCTCAGACGCTTGGCGCGCCGCCTGCACGACCTCGTCGATCAGCGGAGCTGCAACATCCGCTTGCTCCTTGAGACGCTCCTCGAGCAGCGAGACGTTGCCAAGAATGGTCGTGAGGAGATTGTTGAAATCGTGGGCGACCCCACCCGCGAGTCGAGCCACCGCGTCCATCTTTTGCGCGTGACGGCCTTCTTCTTCGCGGGTTTGGACTTCCGTCGCCAGGCGGCGCTCTTCGGTGAGATCTCGCGCAGCGCCGATCACCTGAAACACCCGCCCCGAAGCATCGGGAATGGGACGGGCGTGATCCCTGATCCAACGGTGCGCTCCGCCTCGACCGATGACTCGGTACTCGACTTCAGACTCTCGACCACCGCGCAAGTGCTCGAAGTGAGCCTCGATACGTTCGCGATCCGCCGGGTGGGCGATCTCGAGCCACGACCCAAGCTCTTTCAACTCAGCCAAGGAGAATCCCGTAATCGGTGCCACCTGACCGCTCAACCAGGCAAACGACAATCCTGCGTCGGACAGGCGATAGCCGTACGTCACGTGCGAAACCAGTTCGGACACCGCGCGGTACCGCGCTTCGGAGTCTCGGAGTTCTTGCTCGAGCGAACTGCGCTCACTCACGTCACTCTGAATACAAAGGTAGTGTCGCGACGAATCAGGAATCGGCGTCAGGCACAACTCGCACAGGTAGGTCTCGTCCGCGCCGCGCGCACAGAGCACGGTCTCGCGACACGACTCGCCGCGTGTCAGTGCTAGACGAATGCGTCCCCAAGGCTGGTAGTCGACACTCTCCGGACACAGCGCTGCAAACAACGGTTCGTCGGACGTCGGGCACTGGCCGTCCATCCAGTTCTGAACTCGAAAGGTCTCGTTGCAGCCGACGATCGGGATGCCCGGCCGATCCGTATCGAGGATAGCGATCCCGTGACCGGCCGACTTGACCCCGAGGAGCAGCCAGCGCTCGAGGTCCATCGGGTCGATGGTTTCTCCCCCTGAGTCCGGCGTCGGATCACTCACGACCGTCAACGGAGATGATGTGGCCTCGGGCACCGTCTCGTTGGGGAGCACTGTCTCGTTGGGGAGCACGGTCTCGTTGGGAAGCACTGTCTCGTTGGGAAGCACAGCAACGTCGACGGGGACCCCGTCCTCGCTGTCGATCGGTTGCGCTATCGGTTCGGCTATGGTGGGTTCGTTGGCGTCGTCCGACGTGAGAGTGGCTCCACCCTGCCTCGTGTTACTTCGAGTTGCATCTCGTGTCGCGTCGCTGCGATCGGCACCGTCTTCCGCGCGACCGTCTTCCGTGCGACCGTCGGACTCGACACGCTTCGCCAGCACCCCTCTCGAGGACGAATCCTCGGGGGCACGTGTCGGCGTTATTCCGTTCGGAGTCGCGCCGTTCTCTCGCCGCGACTTCGCTTCGGGAGCGTCCGTCGCCACCTTCGCCAGATAACAGCGCAATCCTTCATCGTGCCGACACAAACTGAGGTGTTGAAGTTGGCGATCACCATCGGGTGCGCCGATCTCTACCGTGCACGAGGCTGACTTGTTGTCGAGCGCCCCCCGAAACGCGCGCAGAAATGTGACTCGGTCGGCCGACGGCATGAAAACGAGCAGCGGGCGGTCGGCGACCAGCTTGATGGGGAGTTCGATCGCTTCGGCGAACCGCGGGTCGACGGCTCGAATGATCCCCACGCTGTCGATATCCACCCAGTGATCAGAACCGGAGGCGGAAGGCTCGGTGTGAGCGTCCGCGTGCTGGAATGGGAGCGATGGAGGAACGCCGAATGAACGCAAGCGAGTCGCCTTTCAACCAAGCGACGCACAAGGCGCCCGATCCGCGGCTGAGTGCGGACCGATTACTTGGATGCTCAAACCGACGGACGCACCCCGAAGCGGACGAGGGTTGGGCCCGTTGGAATAAAACTTTGGCCATGCCAAACCGGAGACGTCGACCTGGGGGTTCGAGCGGTCCCGGGAACTACGCGGTCATCAGGTCCACGTAGCGAAAGGAGTCGATCACGGCCTAACCGGATCCAGCGACACGCAGCCCAGCCTCAGGCCAAGCCAATGCACTATCCCAAACGTGATCGAGCGGCGAACTCACCGGGGAGAGTATTCCGGGATGCTACGCCTGTCAAAGAAAAGAAACCCTGTCCCCATGAAGGTTTCTGACAATTCTCAGATCCTCCGAGAGCACGTGTACGACGTAGGGAAAACCTCGTACGACGCAAGCCCTACGATCAAAAAAACCACATCTCCTATCTCTGTTGAAGATACGAAAACGTCTCGATTGCAGACAGAACAGTGGACACACATGCATTGCACGATTTTGCAGCACTCTACGTTGGACCGAACAACCAGCAATTCTCCCGGGAGCTTCGGGGGAAAAACCCTGAGAGAACTGCCGGTGACGAGCGGTCCACAAGAAAAGCCGCAGCCACTCCCCGGAGTGGCTGCGGCTTTCGAGATCGCGGACGAAGAACGGTCGGACTAGCGGCCCGATCCGGTCGGCTTCATCCCTGAGCCCTTCATCCCCTTGCCTGCCGCGGGACGCGGCACGCTGCGAGTTCCGGGTACGTGCTTGTCGTAGTGGCGCGTTCCGTAGTTGACGAACGCTCCGACGTCGAAGTCGGCCAACCGAAGGAAAGGAAGCTCGGCCATCTTCTCGTGCACCACTTGATCGACCGTCTTGAGACGCTCTTTGTCCTTCGACGATCCGGTCTTCTTGACGAAAGCGGATCCTTCGCCCTTCTTACGCTCGGCGTTTTCGTCGAAGCCCTGCAACTTGCTGCGCTCCGACGTGATCCCCGCGATCTTCACCGCTTGGTTCAAGTGGGCGAGCATGAACTCGTCGTTGCGAGTGCTGTCGGGGCCCTTGGCCTGAGAGATCTGGTTGAGCTTCAGGCAGAGATCGAGTTCCTTGCGGAAATCTTTTGGGCTCCAGTAACCCGGTAGCACGAGCAAAACTCGCCCTTGGGGGTCAGTCATGATGAACTGGATGTTCTTCGATCCGGCGCCGTTCGTCGTCGTCACAGCCGCGTTGCTGCAAACATAGGAACCGGAGCGTCCTGCGTACTTCTCTTTGCCTTGGATGTTACGCCAACCGCAAACGAAGTATTTCTCGAGCAGCGGTAGGACTTGTTTGTCTGCGAGCGTCACGGCTCGCAGTGAGTGTCCCGCGCTTCACAATCCGCTGTCGAGATCGCCGACCATCTGTAGAAACAGCATCGGCTTGTTCTGCGACTTGGCGGCGCTCAATGTCTCATCGATATCCCGGTGCCACTTGACCTTGGTCAGCACCTCTTTGGTGCGGGCTTCGACGACAGAGCCATCGATTCGTCGTCCGTAGTCCGCGAACACGTCACCGGTAACAGTGAGTGCAGCGGTCGCGACGAGGATGCTAGCGATCCGACGGATCACGTGTCCTCCTTCTGGTTCTTGCTCTCCCACCACGCCACCCAGTCCTTCTTACGAGAACCGAGGTCGCGACCGGTGAGCGACTCGAGGGATTTACGTACTGCTCGACGCAAAGTGTAATTGCTGGTTCCGACTTGGTCTATCAAGACGGGAATCGCAGCCGAGATCGCCAGCTGGCCGACGTGCTCGACCCAGAGGACCTTGGCATCCCGATCCCGCGCCCCGATCACAGTTTTCAAGGCGTAAAGTACGGTGGCATCAAGACGAAGAGAAAACAGGGTCGCCTCGATCGCGATCGTCGACTTGTGCACAGTTGCGTGCTGCTTGGTCAGCAGCGTGAACAGGTGATACGCGAGTTCTTTTTCGACCGGCTTCGAACGACGGCCACCACCGAGGGACACCGTGTTGTCCGACGTCAGCTTCTTGATGCGTCGGGTCAACCGGCGCTCGATCTTCAGGTTTTCTTCGCGCAGCTCGAATAAGGCGTCGACCACTCGGGGACGATCGAGCCATTGGAAGTCCCGCAGAATGGGCAGCAGCTCCTGATAGCTGTACGCCTCGACGTGGTATCGCTCGAGCAGCGGTAGCGCATTCGCGAGCAACCCGTCGCAGTAGTCGTCGAGTTCGAGTTCAGAGACCAGGGGACCGAAGAGTTGCGCCGGTCCCATCGAAATGCGCTCGCCTGTACTACGCTCAGGCTTGCTCGGCGTTGGTACCCGTTCGACGGTGGGTGTGCCCTCGCCGGAGTCAGGGGCTTCCGGTGTCGACGCTCCAATCGGCGTCTCCTCGATCAGGGCCGCAGCTCTCCCGACGGCAACTGGAGTCGGCCGCAACGGAAGACTGACCGGATCCCACGGGCCGATTCGATACACCATAGTCTCGTCGACCACGGCCGGTAGTGTCACCGGCGTTCGTTCGATGGAATCGTCGCCCGCGGGGCGATCGAATACGGCGGCCGCGCGTTGAAGCCCCGACGGTCGAAGAAGCTCGAATTGCGATTCTCGCGGCGGACGACGATCTCCGCCAATCCAGTATCCGGTGAGGCCGCCGATCAATAGCAGCGCCGCCGCGAAACGCCAACGATCCGCGGTCGAGGAGCGACGCCATTGCTTCGGCTTGCTCGAGGTCGGCGCTGCCGAGGCCACTTCGGTGACGTCGCTCGGCACATGGGCGACGACGTCGCGGTTCAAGGCGACTGTCGGGACCTCGGCCGCCGTTGAGCTGAAACTTGAACGCGGTTCGGACACGTCGACGGCGGGTGTGAACTCTTCGTCGATCTCGACCGCGGGCGGTAACTCGTCAAGGGTGGCCGCAGCGGGAACCTCGACCGGCGCCGCCGCCAGCTTCTCGGCCATCGCCTCACCGATCGCCGAGGCCTTGGCCTCCTCGTCTTCGATCGCGAGGTGCC
>JAJFFE010000046.1 GCA_021776775.1 Planctomycetota bacterium
ACCGCGACCTTCCCGCTCCCGAGCGGCGTGACGCCTGGACCCGTCGATCCGTACACCCTCGCTCTCGAGGTGACCAAGGGTGACAACGGTTTCGAAGTCGGAACGCGCTACTACCTGACGCTCGACGAGCCGAAGGTGCGCGGCATTCCGATCGGGACCGTTGTCACCGGCAAGGGCACCGAGATTCTCGACGCGATCAACGCGCAATACGAGATTCGCAATCAGTCACCGCGGACCATGCTGAACCTCATCTACTCGTACGACTTGCTTCCGGCTGACGTCAAAGCGGTGGTCGACGCGAAGGCCTCGCCCGTATCGACCGAGCCTCGCCCGCAGGTGAAGGTCACGACCGATATCGGAAGCTTCACGATCGAGCTGTTCGAAGACGACGCACCGAACTCGGTGGCCAACTTCATCACGCTCACCGAGGCTGGCTTCTACAACGGTCTGACATTCCACGACAAGTGGCGACGCGTGGACAACCTCGGGTTCGTGCAAACGGGTAGCCCGGATGGGACCAAGACAGGCGACGCCGGCTACTTCATCAAGGACGAGATCAACCAGCGCAAACACCGGCGAGGAACCGTCGCGTTTGCGAAAAAGGGTCGCACCCCGAATTCGTCGAGTAGCCAATTTTACATTTGCCTCGAGGCGCAGCCGTTCTTCGACGGAATCGATACTGTCATCGGGCGAGTCGTCGAGGGGATCGAAGTCTCGCAAAAGATCCGTAAGACGACCAAGCTCGTTTCCATCGAAGTGTTGCGCAAGCGCAATCACGAGTACAAGGTCGAGAAGGTCCAAGCGACCTCGAAGCCGGGCCGCTAAACCTTCAACCTCGAGAGAGGGACCCCGTGGAGTATCGTTTCGAGCACCTCGAGGTCGAAGACCGTGACGGCGGACTGTTCCGCGTCACGGTCTCTCGACCCGAGGTTCTCAACGCGTTGAATGACGCGACCATCGCGGAGATTGATCGCTGTTTCGCCCAGCTCAAAGAGGACCCCTCCGCCCGAGTGGTGGTCTTGACGGGCTCGGGTCCGAAGTCGTTCGTTGCCGGAGCTGACATCCAAGAGCTTGCCGGGCAATCGGCCACCGAAGGGCGAGACCGCTCGCGGCGCGGGCAACGCGCGTTTGATCGCATCGAGCAACTGGGCAAGCCGACCATCGCCGCAGTGAACGGTTTCGCGCTCGGAGGTGGGTGCGAACTCGCGTTGGCGTGCCACCTTCGCTTCGCTTCAGAGAAGTCGCGTTGGGGGTTGCCGGAAGTGACTCTCGGCATCATCCCTGGGTTCGGCGGAACGCAACGGTTGGGGCGAATCGTCGGCGTCGGTCGAGCGCTGGAGTTGGTACTGTCTGGCGAGATGATCCGCGCCGACGAAGCGCATCGGATCGGACTCGTGAACCGGTTGTTCGCGCCCGAAGAGCTGATCGATGGCGCCGAGGCGTTCGCGCGAACACTGCTGCAGCGCGGCCCGGTCGCGCTTCGATTCGTGCTCGAGAGCGTTCTGCGGGGTGCAGACGGCGTCCTTCGTGAAGGGTTGGATCTCGAGTCCGACCTGTTCGGAGTGATCAGCTCGACCGAGGACGTCGCCGAGGGCATGACTGCGTTTCTCGAGAAGAGAACTCCGGACTTCACAGGTCGGTAGAGGCCGCGCACCGTGCCTCTGACATCTCGGCCGCCCTGGGCCCGCCGACTACACTCGTTCTTTTCCAAGTGTCTTACCCCGGTCGAGCCCAGCCGGGCCGCCCTTCGGAGGTTTTCGTGAATCCTTTCTGCGATAGCGCCGCGTTGGTCGACCTCGAGCCGTACGCAAAGTCCTTCGAGGTATCCGGCGGCGATGCGCAGGACTACCTTCAACGGATGTTGTCGGCTGACCTTCGGAAGTTGAAACCCTCTCGGGGTTTGACCAGCACCATGATGACATCCAAAGGAAAGATGATCGCGGCGTTCGAGATCTTCGACGCCGGGGCGGACCGCTTTGCTTTGCAGGTCGATCCAATTGCGTTCGACCCACTTGCAGACGGTCTGGAGCGACTGGTGATTCTCGAGGACGTTGTTCTCGACCGTACGGTCGATGTCCAACCAAGGTTCTCGCTGCAGGGTCCTCGAGCCGCCGCCATCTTGCACCAGATCTTCGACGGGCTAGTGTGCCCCGAGGATCCGCTAGAGGCGAAGAGCGTCGACGGGGTGACCGTTGTACGTCGTCACCGGTCGGCGGTCGGTGGTTGGGATCTCTGGCTTTCTCGTGATCGCAGCGCCGACGTGCATGAGTCGCTGCGCGCGGCGGGCGCCGTCGACGTCGACTACGCCGCTGCCGAGACGGCGCGCATCGACGGGGGCTATGCACGCTTCGGTGTTGACGCTGACGGATCGAGAATGCCTCCCGAAGCGGTGTACGACGACGCCATCAGCTACGACAAGGGGTGTTACCCCGGGCAAGAGGTAGTCGCTCGGATTCGCACGTACGGCCACGTGAATTGGTTGCTCCGCCGCGTGCGCTGGGCGACCGAGGAGCTCGCTCCTGCGGACACCGAATTGACCAACGCCGACGGCAAGGTGGTCGGACGCGTCACTTCGTGCGCGGCGACCGGCGCGGGTGCGGTCGCCCTTGCCTACGTTCGTTACCAAACCGCCGAGCCGGGGTCCTCCCTCACCGTTTCTCTGCCGAGCGGAGCGGTCGTGGGGACGCTCGAAGAACTCGGCGCGTAAATGACGATCGTCACCGTCTTGCTCGATTCGTCCGACGCTAGGTCGTTGGTCGGCTGGGCGGACCGCTTCGGACAGGCGCTCGAGGAAGACGTCGTCTTCGTCTTAGCTGGCGACGCCGAATTGCGGAGCGTTCTCGATCTGGCCGCGGCGGAACTCTCGTTGACGTTGTCTGACCTTGACGATGTCTCTTCAGAAGAACCAGCTCCGTCGCCTCGAGTTGTCGCCCTCGAAGAACTCGCTGCCGCCGATCTTGCAGCGAAGGTGCTCGAGCTCACCGCGGCTCCCGGTGTGACCCACTTGCTGCTCGCCAAGGAAAAAAAATCCAATCGCCGGCGCAGCGCGATTGCGAGAGCCCTGTTCGACCGGGCTCCGTGCCGCGTGATTCTCTTGCGGCCCGGTCGTTCGGATCCCGAGGCAACGGGGTCGATCATGGTAGCCGCATCCGGCGGACCGCACGCATCGGCCGCGCTGCGCATCGGCGCGCGGCTCGCGCTGACGGAAGACCGAGTCGTCACACCTGTCTATGTCGAGCCGCCGTTCAGTCGAGAGGCCGAGCAGGTCGGCGAATTCGTCATGAAGAAAATCCTCAAAGACGCCGACCTCGGCGAGGGCGATCACATCGTTCCCAAAGTCGTCGTCGCCGCCGACCCGGTGCGCGGCATCGTGAAGGCGTCCGAGGAGCAGCCAGATCTCATTCTGCTCGGTGCGTCCGAGGCTGGTGCCGTGCGCCGCAGCTTGTTCGGCACCATTCCGGAGCGCTACCTGGGACGCGACGAGGGAGGCGCCATCGGCGTCGTTCGGGAGCGACGACCGCTCGGGCATCGACTCAAGGCTCGCTTGGAACGTTGGCTCGACCTGACGATTCCACAGTTGTCTCGCGGAGAGCGGGTCGCTCTGTTCGAGAAGATTCGTTCCGGGTCGAGTTGGCGTTTCGATTTCATGATCTTGATCGCGCTGTCGACGTCGATCGCAACGCTCGGCCTACTGCAAGACAGCACTGCAGTTGTCATTGGAGCCATGTTGGTCGCCCCGTTGATGATGCCTTTGGTCGGCGCGGGCCTCGCTGTCGTGCAGGGCAACTTACCGCTCTTGCGCATGTCTGCTCAGGCGATTGCGCTCGGGTTCTTAGCTGCGCTCGGAATCGGCGTGGTGTTCGGGTGGCTCGTTCCCATTCCAGACTTGACCAACGAATTGCTAGCGCGGGGCGGACCCACGTTGCTCGACCTTGGCATCGCATTCCTGTCGGGGTTTGCGGCCGCGTACTGTCTCGGCCGGCCGACCTTGTCCGCGGCGTTGCCGGGAGTCGCCATCGCGGCCGCCCTGGTTCCGCCGATCGCCACCGCGGGGGTTTCTATCGCCCACGGAGAGTACGAGAACGCCCAAGGAGCGGCGCTGCTCTTTGGCACCAACGTCGTCGCTATCGTTATCGGTGCTGCCCTCAGCCTGTACGGGGGAGGAATCCGTCCGAAGCGGCTGCAAGCGGGCGAGCGTCCGTGGGCGCGGTACGCTCTGGTACTCCTCCTGGTCGCAGCCGCCGCTCTTTCGATTCCGCTCGGGGCCGGACTGGTGACGACGTTGCGCGGAGCGGCCGCGCTGCCAACGGCTGATCGGGTCGCGCTCGAAGAGTCGGTCCACGCGTGGGGCGCGCGCGTACGACGGGCGACGTGGGTATCGAGCGAGCCGGCGATTCTGCAGGTGGTCGTCGAAGGGCCGACGAAGCCCACTCCAGGCCAACTCCGGGAACTCAAGAAGCAGTTAACAGTACTCGGCGGGAAGTTCAAACTCCGGGTGAAGACCGAACTCGTGGTCGACGAGCCCGACCTGTAGCCCGGGCTAGCCGCGTTCGACGACGGCCATGATCTCAGCGTTGGTCAACAGTCGGTTGCTCTTCTTGGCGGTGTCGAAGATGGCCGTCACGAGTTCTTCGCGTGGCTCGATGCTGCGGTGTTCGAGCCAGAAGATCACGTTGGATCGGCCGCTCATCGGACCGATTGAAATGATTTGCTCGAGGCCGAACTCATCGGCAGGCACTCCGGAGTACACCCGGTTGGCGAGCCAAGTGTCGTTCTTCTTGAACGCCTTGATGACGGCGGCAGCGTGGACTCCCGTTGCGGTTTCGAACGCGTCCTTACCGAACACCGGATAGGTGCTGGGAATCGGCACACCGCACGATTCGCTCACGAGATTGACGTAGTGCGGAAGCTTGTGCAGGTCGTTGTCGATGTACCCCATGAGCTTCAGATTGACGAGCAACAGATCGAGCGAGGTGTTGCCGCAGCGCTCGCCGATGCCGAGCATCGTTCCGTGCACGCGGTGCACTCCGGCGTCGATTGCCGCGATCGAATTCTGAATGTCGAGTCCTCGGTCGCGGTGCCCATGCCAGTCGACTTTGACGTCCTCGCCGCTCTCTTCGACCAATCCGAAAATGAAGCGAATCAAGTTACGAACACCATTGGGAGTGACGTGTCCCACTGTGTCGCAGACGACAATGCGCTGCGCGCCGTGTTCGATGGCCGCGAGGTAGAGCTGGCGCAACGTGTCGGGATGAGCCCGAGTGGTATCTTCGGTGACGTACATCTGCGGTAGCCCGTGCTTCTGACACAGCTTGCTCGCATCGATCGTGTGCTTGAGCATACGCTCGACGGTCCAGCCCTCTGCGTACTGTCGAATGGGGCTCGAACCGATGAAGGTCGCCGTTTCGATTTGGACTCCGGTCTTCTGGCAAATGTCGGCGATCGGAAGGATGTCGGCTTCGTGCGTCCGCGCGGCGCAGTTGATGGACATCTGCATCTTGGAGTCGCGAACCTCTTCGACGATGCGCGTGACGTCGGCGATGGCGCGTGGGCCGGCCCCGGGAAGCCCGGCATTCATGGACTGAATGCCGATCTCTTCCATGAGGTGCAAGATCTCAATCTTGCGCTCGATGCTCGGATCCGTTACCGAGGGGGATTGCAGTCCGTCGCGAAGTGTTTCGTCGTCGAACTCGATCGGCCGATTGACCGGCTGGAAGTTCTCGATGGTGTTCCAGTCGTAGATGAGCTCCTGCCCCTCGGTCGCCCCGTTTCGAGCAGTAGCGTCGGATTCGATCATGGAAAGTTCCTTTCGGCCACCGGACGAGAGTCGCGTCGGCGGGGGGGCGTCGGCGGGGAGAGTGGCCCGGCCAGCGTCCGATCTCTAATGGGGTCGTTTCTCGTTGCAGTGCCGGATTTTAGGAACGGCAGTCGCGTATTACAAGGCGGCGGAATCCGACTCGACGCGGTTTCGATTCTCGTTAGGATTTCCGCATGCAGTTACCCAGTCTCGTTCTCAAGTTCGGTGGGACTTCGGTCCAGGACGCCGACGCCATTCGCGCGGCCGCGACGATTGTGTCCGGAGTTGCGAGTCGCGGAGCATTGGTCGTCGTATCTGCGGCGTCCGGTGTCACGACTCGCTTGTCGGAGCTGTTGGAAATGGCACGTCGCGGAGAAGAAACCGCCGGGCCGCTATCCGAACTCCGAGAGCGGCACCGGGCGATTCTCGAAGATCTGCAGCTGACTCCTTCATTGGTGGATCACCGGATCGACGAGTTGCGCGATCTGTTGCACGGGGTCGCACTGCTGCGCGAAGTCACACCGAGAACGTGGGACTTGGTCTTGTCGTACGGCGAGTTCTTGCTCGCGCCGATCTTCGCGGCGCACCTCACCGTATCGGGAATTCCGGCGCGGGCGTGGGAAGCCGGAGAACTCGGCATGATCACCGACGATCGATTCACGCGTGCTCGCCCGCTTCCCGTCGCCTACGAGCGCATCGCCGCGAACCTCAGGGCGGCGCCCGACGCAATGCCGGTGGTGACTGGTTTTGCAGGGCGAACGGAGTCCGGCGAGGCGACGACGCTGGGACGGGGCGGCAGCGACTACTCCGCGAGCATCATCGCCAAGGCGGTCGGGGCGTCCGAGCTTCAGATCTGGACCGACGTCGACGGAATACTCACGGCGGATCCACGCGTCGTTTCAGGGGCGAAACTCATCGACCGTCTCGGATTCCGCGAAGCGAGCGAGTTGGCGTTCTCGGGAGCGAAGGTCTTGCACCCCCAGACCATTACTCCGGCGATGGAAGGCCGTATTCCGGTCCGCGTGTTGAACACTCGTCGCCCGGATTGTGCTGGCACTTTGATCTTGGACGACGAAGACGTCGATCGTGATGAAGCTCGATCGGCGATCAGCTCCATCGCGCACAAGAGCAAGGTTCACGTCGTGACGATTATCTCGCCGCGCATGGTGGCTCGTCACGGGTTCATTTCACGAATCGCCAACGTCTTCGATCGACACGGCGTGTCGATCGACATGATCTCGACCTCGGAAGTCTCTGTTTCTCTCACGACCGACGACGACCTCGCATCGTTTCCGGGACTGACCGAAGACCTGGCGAAGTTCTCGACCGTCGAAGTGGAGCGGTGCCGAGGCATGGTGAGCATCGTGGGGGCGAGGATCCGCCGAGATTGCCGACTGTTCAGCGACGTGTTTCGCACCGTCGCCGACACCGGGACCGAGATCGAGATGGTCAGTTACGGCGCGACTCGGATCAACCTGTCATTCCTCATCGCAGCCGATCGAGTCGGCACCGTCGTGAACGCACTGCATCGTCAATACTTCGAGTAGTAAGCGCGTCGCCTATTCGGGCTAGAGCCCCTGATACTTCGGCCCGCCGGCGTCGCTCGGAACCTCCCACGTGATGATTGCGTACGGATCGAGAATGTCGCACGTCTTGCAGTGCACGCAATTGGAGTGATTGATCTGCAGCCGTTTGCCCCCACTCGTCGAATCGTCGACCATTTCGTAGACGTTCGCCGGACAGAAGTACTGGCACGGGTTGCCGTACTCTTCCGCGCACGTCGTCGCACAGATCGACGGATCGTGCACGACGAGGTGGGACGGCTGGTGCTCCTCGTGAATCGAACCGGCGTGGAAGACCTGAGTCACTTTGTCGATCAAGTACTTGCCGTCGTACTCGAGCGGCTCGAGCGCGGGCTTCGCGTCGGGTAGCTTCTTCATGTCCTCGTAGTCGGAGGTGAGCTCTTTGAACTCGGCGCCGAAGCCGGTCATGTACTTGAAGCCCGCTTTCAGAGCTCCGCCCCAGAAGCCCTTCGCGTTCTTGAAGTCCGCTCGGTAGTTGCGCACGTGGTAGAGTTCTTTGCGCAGCCACGACTCCTGAAATCGAGTTTCGAACCCTGCGAGAGTCGCCTCGGAGAAGTCATCTTTTTCGATCGCTTCGATGATGGTGTCTGCGGCCATGAGACCGCTCTTGATCGCCGAGTGAATCCCTTTCAGTCGACTGATGTTCAAGAGCGACGCGCTGTCGCCGACGATCATGAAGTTGTCGCCGTAGCTCTTCGGTCGTGACCAGTAGCCGCCCTCGGGGACGGTCTTTGCTCCTGCCTTGAGAATTTCACCGCCCTCGAGCACCTCGCGAATCTTCGGGTGCGTCTTCCAGCGCTGGAAGTTTTCCCAGGGATCCTGCCACGGCTCCCCGGAATCCAGAGCGGTGACAAAGCCGACCGAGGCTCGGTCGTTGCCCAGTCCGTAGATCCACGATCCTCCGTACATGTCACCGTCGAGCGGCCACCCGGACGTGTGAATCACCTTACCGGCGGGAAGCCGACCGGCCGGCAGCTGCCACACTTCCTTGCAGCCGGTACCGTAGATTTGCGGGTTGCGGCCCTGCAGCCCCAGCTTGTCGATCAGCTGTTTGGTCAGCGATCCGCGCGTTCCCTCACCCAGGACCACGCAGCGCGCTGTAATGTCGGCGCCCGGTTCGAACGCCGGGCCGGGTTCACCGGCTTGGTTTAGACCCTTGTCCATGGTCCGGACACCGGCGACCTTGCCGTCTTCCCAGAGGAACTCGTGCCCCGGGAAGCCTTCGAAGATCATGATCTCCTGCTCTTCGCACTTCTCCTTCAGCCACACGACGACGTCGGAGAGCGTCACGATATGGAACCCGTGGTTCTTGAGCATGGGCGGCACGGGGATCCGTTGGCCCTTGCCTTGTGACAGGTGGTAGACCTCCTCGGCCCCTACCTTGGCCTCCACCGGACAGCCAGCCTCGAGCCAGCCGTCGGGAAACAACTCGGACATGGAACGAGGATCCATGATCGCGCCCGACAGAATGTGGCTTCCGACCGCCTGCGCCTTCTCGATGACGGCGATTTCGATCTCATCGCGCTTCCCGAGCGCCCTCAGCTGGCGATCGAGGGAGTACGCGGCGGCGAGGTTGGCGGGGCCGGCTCCGACGAAGAGCACATCGACGGGCAGCTGTTCGCGTTCCATGAAGGTTCGTTCCTTCCGGGGGGGCGTCGTTCACAATCCGCCGGGTGGCGGGTGAGTTGGGCGCCCATCCTGCTTCGCCGTCAAACCCTGTCAACGACTCTCGGAGTTTTCGTCGCACCCCGCTCTCTGGACCATCTTTGTCCCCATCGACCAGCCAGCCCTGCCTTGTTTTCAGTGCTCTGGCAAAACTCGGCAACCCGAATAGAATCGCGGACATGGGCGAGCCAACAACTGCAGTCCGACTCAAGGCGCTCAATGTGCCCGGGTGGGGAAGTCCGATCGAAATCCCGCTGGACGGGCTCATCATCGGGCGCGAGCAAACCAACGACGTCGTCGTCGCCAGTGTCGACTTTCCGCACGTCTCGTCGCGACATGCTCGGATCAGCGTCGTGACCGATGGGTACGTCGTCACCGACCTCGACTCGAAGAACGGCACCTTGGTCGATGGGCGCAGTGTCCAGGACCACCGTTTGCGGCCGGGGGAAGTGATCCAACTCGGCTATCGGGGTCCGAAGTTTCTCGTCTTGTCCGAGGACATGTCGGGAGACGAGCTCGAGCCGACCATGCTCGAAACTGCGGACGTGCTGCCCAGCAAAGACGGGTTGCGGCGGGACGCGGACACGATCGTCCGCGTCAAGAAGGCGTTGGGGCTACCCGAAGGGGCTAACGTTGACGACGTTCTTCGCGCCCGAACCCGGCGCCACGTCGTGATCGGCTCCGTGCTCGCACTCGTCTTGGTCGCAGTCACCTATTCCATCGCGGTCAACCGGGTCGATCCGAATCTCGCCAAGGTCCAGAAGGAGATCGAAGACGAGCTGAATGTCTTTAAGAGAGAAGTCGAGGAGTACAAGGCGCAGCTCGCGCGCAACGCAGATCAAGTGCGCGGCAATATCAAGGAGTTGATCGCTCGTCAGCAGGCGCTGGAGACCGACGGCTCGGCAAGCGCCGATGAGCGCCGCGTCATCGCCGAGGATCTGCGGCGCGAGCAGGAACGACTCGATGACTTGGAGCGCTTGCGCTCCGACACGGCTGCGAGTACGGAAGCCACCCCCGAGATCCGCCAGGTGAGACCCGCCGTCGTACTCGTACACCTGAGCGTGAAGCACAAGCAGCTCGGAACCGGCCGCTACCTGTACCGCGACGCCAAAGGCGTCTACAACTTCGATAGACGCGGCGAGGAGGTCAACGTCGAGAGTGTAGGGACGGGCTTCTGCATCTCTTCCAAAGGCGTGATCTTGACCAACGCTCACGTGATCGAAGTCGAGCCGATCGACCTGTCGATCCACGGGTGGGAGACTGAAATCGAACCGGACTACCGAGTGTCGTTCGTCGACGGTGGCAGTAAGTCGTACTCGGCGCATCCGGGTAAGAGTAACAGCGGCGCCGACGTCGCAACCCTCAGGATAAAACCGTTCGCGGGCATGCCTGTCGTCCCCGACTTTTCCACGAGCGAGCCTCTGCCTCCGGACGGAGCGCAGCTCTTTGTCATTGGCTTCCCGTTTAAATCGTTTCAGGTCACGCGCGGCACCGTGACGAAGTGGGACGAGTATCTAAAGCTCGACTGTGGAATCTCCCCCGGGTCGAGTGGAAGCCCGGTGGTAAACGAACGTGGGCGGGTCGTCGGAATCGCCAAGGGACGGGTCGAGGACGACGAGGGTAAGCCGCTCGAAGGAATGGGCGTGGTTATTCCGGTGAGTCAGGCGGCGAAAGTCTGGGCCCCGCGCGACTGAAGTACGGGCGACTGAAGTACGGGTTGCCGGCGGCCCCTTGCTATTCGTGAATCCCACGCCGATGAACGTCGCGTCGCCGAGCGACTAATTCCTACCCCGGTAGTGTGCTCTCCAAGACGATCAACTGCTCATAGTGAACACCGTCGCGGATTTGGTACGCACCGGGTATCGACGCCATTTCCTTCATGTAGGTTGCGTCTTCGAAATAGTAGTCGCGAAACGGACCGTCGGTTTCGGCGACGACGCGAACCGTCATTCCGTTCTCCTCGAGCGTTGCGATCGTGCGTGGAATGTCCGCCATACTCGACTGGACGAAGACCAACCGTCCGCCTGGTCGCACGAGTCTGTGCGACTCCAAGATCAACGAGTCGATGAAGTACCGCCGATACCGTTTACCGCTTTTGCCAAACGGCGGATTGGCGACAAGGGTATCGAAGGGTTCGGAGTCGACGTGCACCCAGTCGGCGACGAGATACTCGACGTCGGCCGTGACGCCGTTCTTGTCGAGATTGTGCTTCGCATTGTCGAGCGTCGGCTGGTCTATCTCGGTGAGGAGAAGCTCCCGGGCACCCCGCCTTGCGAGCACGATGGCGTGCAGGCCGCATCCGGTGCCGAGTTCGAGCACTCGTTCATCGGAGAAATCCATAGTCATCAGCACGTTGCCGAGGTGCAGCCCGTGCGGAGTGGGGTTCCAAACCCCGGCGGGAACGTCGAGGCTGAGCTCGACGTCGCCGAAGCTGACCTCGAGTTCGGTCGGGTACAAGTTATCGCCGGTTCGCCGGTCGACACGTTCCATGAAAACTCCAACGGATTGAAATGACGAAATCGAGCCCACAGATCGCTGTTGGTCGGATCAAGTCGTTTTCGAGCTTGACCTCGTGCGTGCGAGAACGACCTCGCACAAGCAAAAAGCCGTCGGGTTGACGGCTTTTTCTGGACCCGGGTTGTAACGCATCTCGCGCGGCGGTTCCACCCGGTTAGACCCCGAGGAGGAGACCACTTCCGCGCCGTTTCGCGTTCTCTTTTGCGAACTCGCGTTCGAGGAAGTCGACGAGCATCGAGAACCCGTCGACGTCGAGCACGCGGCACACGTCGTCCCGGTAGACGGAGGTCGCGTTGATGTCGAAGAAGACCCGGTCGCCGTCAGCAGTCTCTATGTACTCGACGCCACCCACGTCGAGCCCCGCCGCGCGAACTACTTCGCGCGCTTGCGCCACGGCATCCGCCGGTACGTCAGGGTACGGAATAAACTCCACCGACGGTCGGGCTAGTTTCGAGTCCACCGGATCTCGGTGGCAACCGTCCGCGGGGCAGAGATTGAACGTGTTCGTGGCTACGACTCGTGTTGTGTAGACGAGATCTGCGTCGACGAACTCGGTACGAACAATAGCGTCGTTGGGAATGAACTCTTGCAGCACCAGCAGATGATCCGGACCGAAGAGCTCGGGCTCGTGCGCCGCAATCTCCTTCAACTCGTCGCGGCTGTGCACCATCCGCACTCCCGCTCCGCTGCCGCCCGTATCGGGCTTGAGAATGGCCGGGAACGGGAACTCCCCGAGCTTGTGTACTTGATTTGCATCGTTGAAGACCCAGGAGCGCGGTGTACGGACACCGAGTCGGCGCAGGAGGAGGAGTTGTCCTACCTTGCTGGTTTCGAGTTGGAAGGACGTCGAGCCGTTGATAACACGCACTCCGTGGGACTCCAACGTTTGCATCCAAGTACGAGCGAGTGGAACCGCGGCTTCGTGGCCCCGAAGGTGCGAACTCGGACTGACGCGGTTGAAATACAACGTTGTCGAGGGGTCGGGTTCGAGCGAGTACGAGTGCTGGGTGACGTCGATCGCTTCGAACGGAATCGCGCGGCGTTCGAGTTCGGATAGTAGGCGTTCTATCCAGCTCCCGTTTTCGTAGATGATGCCGAGTTTGAACGGGGAAGCAGACGTATTGGTGTGCCGATGGGTCGCGAGGAAGCGGTCCATAGGGATATCGTTTCTGGGTTGGGTGTCGTCGAGTTGTTGGGTCCGTCTCAGAGGCGCGCTCTGAGTGCCGTATGTGGGGAGCCGGGATGTCTTCCGAGGCCGTCAGGCGTCGACGGGTGAAAACATCCCTAGCTACAGCGGCAACAACAACAGGATCGAAGCGTCGTTCGTCGATCGCTATGCGTGGGGGGGGCCAAGGCGCCGAGCGCTGGCGGCGTGATTCGCATGTCTTGGATGAGTCGCGTCGTCATGATCGCGCTTTCCAGGGGCTCGTCGACGACGAGCGGAGAGTGACGTGTGCTGTCGACTCGATGGTATCGCGTCGCGGTCGATTGACAACCACGACTCCATTGCGCCTTGTCGCGACTACACTTAGTTCGGGCGCCGTTCGGGTTGGGTTCGAGTGCACGGTGCGGTGATCGGTTACGGACCGCCCGAGATCGCGAGACCGGGTGTCCCGGACCGGGTACCATGCGCCGCTTCGCACGACGTCGAGGTCGTGCCACAACGCTGGTCAAGAGAGGACGCGGGGACTTTGAGCGAGGCGCCGAGAGAACAGCGAGCCGCGACCGTAGAGTCGGTCTTGGATCCGGCGCAGCGCCGAGAACGAGACGGCACCGTCTTGCAGCTCGACATCGAAGAGGTGCTCGAACTGCTTCCGCATCGTTCGCCGAACCTTTTACTCGATCGTGTGATTGCGTTGGTGCCGGGAACTCACGCAGTGGGTCTCAAGCTCGTCACCGGGAACGAGTATGGGCTCGCCACCCGCAAACACGGATTCGTCTTCCCTGCCCCGTTCGCCCTCGAGCTGCTCGTGCAACTCGCGACCATCGTTTTGCACTATCCACGACGTTACGGAATGAGACTCGACGCCGGCTCCAAGGGGCGCACGCCAGCTCCGGAACCGATCGAACTCGACGGCTTTACCTGGCTTCACGAAGTCGAATCCTTGGAGGTACGGCGCGAGATGCTGATCGGCGATCGCCTCTACGCCAGCGTATCGGTTCTAGGGTCGGTAGCGGCTTCGGGCGAGTCGCACGCGGCGACGCGGTGCACGGGTCAAGTTCATCTCGCCGGTGAGCCGTATGTCGAGGCGGTGTTTCAGCTCGGATCTCTCGAAGCTCTCGATCGCGCTCGACGCACCGATCCGCGCCCTTCGGCCGCCGAGTAACGGCGCCTTATCAGGGGACCAACACATATAGCTTTGCGATTCAGCTCCAGTGATTCAGGCCCCAAGACCTGAACGAACACCTAGCCGGGCCTCTAGTCCGGCTAGAACGTTCGACCGCCGAGTTTCGGTTTTCGTTTCACTATTAAACCATCGAGCCCGTGGTGTAAGACCAAGACGGCGCCGGGGGCGGCGTAGTGCTCGAAGATATCCGACAGCGTCCGCTCCTCACCGGGCCACGGGTACGCGTACACGACGTCGAACTCGTCCAGCTCCAGCCCGAGTTCGTCGTACGCCGGATCGGCTTCCATCTCGAGGTAGGGGGAGGGACCGAGGTTGTCTCGGTAGTTGTCATCGCCTCCGGGAATGAAGTTGCCGCACGCGAACTGAGCCGGGATCTCGAACGCTGCCGCGAGCTCTTCCGCTTCAGCGACGAGGTCTTGTTCTATCTCGACGCCGTACGCCTCGAGATCGAGGAACGCGGCTAGATCCGTGACGATCCCGAAACCGCTTCCCCATTCGCAAAATCGATCGCCGGTGAGTATCGGCGATTCGACGAGGGCGCGCAGGCCGGTGTACGCGAGCGGGAAGTCACTCGAGACGTAGCTGTGGATCGGGTTGTCGCGCCGGTGTCGAAGGAATCCTTCAATCCGTTCATCCGCGGCGTCGAGGAAGCTCTGGACGTCGCCCGGGAGCTCCGGGGCGGGAACCCGTAACTTCAACGTTTCGAGCGTCACCTGGGTCCGGCTCCTGTTCGTTGATCAACCTGCCCGTTCCGCCCCGGTCGCGGGCCCGTTGGCCCCGGCCGCGCAAATGCTATTCGGCAGTGGCTTTGTGGGATGAGCGGTTCTGCGAAACCCTCGTTGGGTTCACGGGCGATCGCACCTATAATCCGAATTGATTCGTGGGGCACTGACCCGCGGTCTCCGCTTATCCGGTTCGCGTTCAACATTCGTAGCGACCCGGCGATGGTCAGGGGACGGCAGCTCACTCGATTCATGGGCGTGAACTTACAACGTTTCACTTCGGTCGGGGGAACTCTTCCGGTCAATGGGTAGAAGGAGAGCAGATGCGCCGATTCGCAATGGCGTCCTTACTGGTCCTCGTCGGGGGGCTTGCTCATGCACAGACAGACGTGATTATCGGTGACTTGCAGGGCCTTGCGTCCTACGGCAACGTCGGCGACATCTACGCCTACTCCGTCGGAACCACCTCTTGCAACATCGGTAACGAAGAGTTGCTTTGGGAAGCCAGTACTCCGCTGCACCCGGTGATCGGACAGGAACTCTACCGATACAAAGATGGCAAGTTCGAGCAAATTGCCTTCGGCTGGTTGAAGCACGCGTTTTGCGCCCTGAGCCTCGACCTCTGCGACCCGTGTTCGCCGACTCCGTGCGACACGCTCGGGATCGGCTGTTCCGATCCGTACACCGCGACCCGAAACGGTACGCAAGGAACGGCGGGACCTCGTTCCCAGGTCAATGCATGGATCGGTGAGTTCCCGTATCCGTTCGCTGCTCCGCCGGCCGCGCCGGTCATCGGTCGCCGCATGCAAGCGCAAGTCGCGGACGTCGATCCGGACGTGAACCCCGGCGCGCTTTACTTCGTCGAGGGTCATTACGTCACCGCCGACGACGCTGTTGCCGGCAACGGCGAGAACAACGTCGCCTGGCGTCAAGTCAGCATTCAGAACGACCCGTCCGACTACGCTCTCGAGTTCATGCCGGGCGAATCGACGACGCGCGAAGAGCCGGCGATCCTCGCCTGGCCGACGCTCGATCCGAGCGTCGTGATCGAAGAAGTGCGCGTGCCGAACGAGGGTCTCGTCATTCTCGGATATACCGCGACCCAAAACCCGGGCGGCACCTGGCACTACGAGTACGCCATGTACAACATGAACTCGGATGTCTCGGTCGGCTCTTTCCAGGTTCCGGTCACCGCCGGCGTCACCATTACCAACGAAGAGTTCTTCCACGTGCCGTACCACAGTGGTGAGCCGTACAGTGTCGCTCCGTGGTCGATCGCCACGGGATCGACGAGCGTGACCTTCTCGACGACGCCGTTTACCGTCGACGAGAATGCAAACGCACTTCGTTGGAGCCGGATGTACAACTACCGCTTCGACGCGGATGCGGCTCCGGTTCTCGTGACGGCTGAAGTGGGCATGTTCAAGACGACCGATGTCGTCGACGTGACCGTGCTCGGCCCAGGCGATCCGCCCCTCCCGACCATCACCGACTTCGACTGCCTCGCCGGACCGACCGGTGTGCAACTCGAGTGGATCAACGCGGCGAGCTACACCGACATCGAGATTCGTCGGGCTGGTCTGTTGATCGCGACGATTCCAGGCGCAAGCACCGAGTACTTCGACTCGACGGCCATGCAGGGCGGTTCGTACAACTACGCGCTCACGCCGTACGAAGGTCCCGACGCGTTGCCGCCCGTTTCGTGTTTCATCTCGGTACCGATCTTCCCCGACTTCACGCGAGGTGATGTCAACGACGACGGATCATTCGATGTTTCCGATCCGGTCTTCGCATTGGCGTCGCTGTTCGTGATCGGTGCACCGCAACCGACGTGTGACGACGCTGCCGACACCAACGACGATGGTGGATTCGACATTTCCGACTCCGTCTACTCGTTGTTCGCACTCTTCGTGCCCGGGTCACCGGCTCCGCCGGCGCCGACCGCATGCGACTGGGACCCTAGTCCCGACGCACTCAATTGCGATTCGTTCACGGCCTGCCCGTAACGACAGAAGCTCGTTCGATACGACAAAAGCCCCGCGGCCAAGAGTGGCCGCGGGGCTTTTTTCATCGGTCGATTGTTGTCTCGTTCGGTGGCCGCGACTCAGTCGCGTTCGAACAATCCTGCTGCGCCCATTCCGCCGCCGACACACATGGTGACGATGCCGTACTTGGCGTCTCGCCGCTGGAGTTCGTGGAGCAGGGTGGCGGTGAGCTTGGCGCCCGTTGCGCCCAGAGGGTGGCCGAGCGCAATGGCTCCGCCGTTGGGATTGACCGCTTCGGGATCGAGTTCGAGCGTCTTCATGACGGCGAGTGCTTGCGCCGCGAACGCCTCGTTGAGTTCGATGATGTCGATGTCGCCCAGCGCTACCCCGGTGTGATCGAGCAGTTTCGGCACAGCCTCAATCGGGCCGATACCCATCACGTCGGGGGCTACTCCCGCGGTCGCGAACCCTCGGAACGTCGCCAACGGTTTCGCGCCGATCGCCTTGGCGTGCGCTCGACTCGTGATCACCACAGCGCCGGCGCCGTCGCTGGTTTGCGACGAGTTGCCGGCGGTCACGGTGCCACCGTTCATGAACGCAGCGCGCAGCTTGGCTAGTCTTGCCAGCGTCGTATCGGCCCGCGGACCTTCGTCGACGTCGAAGCGGAAGGTCCGCATGCGAGGTCCGTCGGGGCCGGGCTCGACGAGTTCGACATCGATCGGAAGGACTTCGTCCTTGAACCGACCACTCTCGATAGCGTCGAGCGCGCGACGGTGGCTCTCCAACGCGAACGCGTCTTGCTCTTCACGGGAGACGCCGTACTGCTCAGCGACGCGCTCGGCGGTCAGCCCCATTCCCAGGTAGCTATCCGGGTCGGTCGCGACCAGCGTGGGATTGGGTAGGTAGCGGTCACCGCCCATGGGGACCGCGCTCATCGATTCCGCACCTCCGGCGACGATGACTTCTGCCTCACCGAGCCGGATGCGATCGGCGGCGAGGGCGATCGCCTGCAGGCCACTCGAGCAGAACCGGTTGATGGTCATCGCCGACGCCGAGTGTGGGATTCCGGCGCGCAACGAGATCGTACGAGCGACGTTCATTCCTTGCGACGCCTCCGGGAACGCGCAGCCGATGATCACGTCATCGATGGTCGCGGGGTCCAGCCCCGCCACACGGTTCAACGCTTCGCGCACGGCGGCCGCCCCCAATTCGTCGGGCCGGGTCGAACGCAGAGATCCACGAACAGCTTTGCCGACCGCGGTACGGCAAGCACTCAGAATCACAGGGTCACGATCGGAGCTCATGGAGACGCCTTCCATTTCGGCTCTTGGCCGATCATCAGATTCGGTTCGTGCGCCGATCAGTTGCGCAGAGGTTTGCCGGTTTCGAGGATGTGGGCCATTCGTGCCTGCGTGCGCTCGTCCCGACAGAGTTCGACGAAGGCGGTGCGTTCGAGCGTCAACAAGTACTCTTCGCTGACCTTGCTCGGTGCACTTAGTTCACCACCGCACAGCACCCACGCCAGGCGTCGACCGACTACGGAGTCGTATTCGGTGACCATGCGGCCTTCGAGCATGTTGTCGAGCGCCGACGAGATCGTGGCGAACGCGTCGCGCCCCAGCACGCGAATGTCGGTCCTCGGTCGCTCCGGTGTGTACCCCTCGAGTTCCATGGCGAGCACAGTGTCTCGCGCATCGGCGAGCACATGGTGGCGGTTCAAACTGATGCCGTCTCCGGGCCGCAGGTAGCCGAGTTCCCGCGCTTCGGCGGCGCTCGTTGCAACGCGCGCCATGCCGACGGTTTCGAAGATGCGCCGCACGTAGGGGAACAGGTCGGCGGCGACGTCGGGAACGCTCTCGTCGAGCCGACGTAGAAGCGCCGTGCAGCCTCCGCCGGCGGGAATGAGCCCGGCTCCGACTTCCACGAGACCGATGTAACACTCCGCCGCCGAGCGAACGCGGCCACCCGCGAGCACCAACTCGGCGCCGCCGCCGAGGACGAGCCCGCGCGGGGCGATCACGACGGGACGCCGCGCACCGCGAAAGCGCTGGGTCAACGCCTGGAAGTCTTGGACGATGGAATCGACCGTGTCGAACTGGCCCGCTTTCACAGCGTCGAGAACCAGCTGCAAGTTGGCGCCGACGCAGAAGTCGTTCGCGTCCGATCCGAGGACCAGCCCACGAAAGTCGCGTTCCGCGCGATCGACTGCGCGGCTTGCGGAGTCGATCCAAGCTGGGGTTATCGTGTTGCGTTTGCTCGTGAACTGCAGGGCCAAGACGTTCTCACCGAGGTCGACGAGTCGAGCGTCGTCGAGCTGTTCCACGATGGTGCGACCAGCGAGGCTCAACCGCCGCGGGTTCGTCGGCACCAAATCGTGCTTGCCGGCGACCGGGTCGAAGCAGACGGTTTCATGGCCGATCGACTTGTACGCCGGTTGCTTCTTCTCGGCCAATTTGGCCAACAGAGGAGGCGTTGCGATTTCGAGTTCGTCGAGTGCGGCCAGAACGGCTTCCGACCCGATGGCGTCGAACAGCTCGAACGGACCGAGCTCCCAGCCGAAGCCCCACCGCATGGCGTCGTCGATACTGGGAAGGCGGTCGCTGATCTCCGGAACGCACTGCGCCGCGTAGGCGATCGTCGCGGCGAGGTTCGATCGCAGGAAACGACCGCCTGCGTCGTCGGCGTGGAACAAGCCGCGAATCCTGCTCGCGAGGTCGGGCTCGCTCGCCGCTTGCGCGAGGCAAGGGAACGACGGACTGTTGCGCTCGACGTACTCAAGAGTCGACGGGTCGACCATCGAAATCGAACGACCTTCCTTCTTGTAGAAGCCCGCGCCGGACTTCTGACCCAGTCGGCCGGCCTCGACCAGTTGGTCGACAACCGCCGGCGGATAGAGCGTGTCGCGCTGCGGGTCTTCTTCCAAACGGTCGGCCATGCCTTGGGCGACGTAGACGAGCGTGTCGAGTCCGACCACATCGGCTGTGCGAAACGTGGCGCTCTTCGCGCGGCCGATCGCGGGGCCCGTCAACGCGTCCACGTCGGCCACGGTCAGACCGCTCGACAGCATCGTGTGCATCGCGTGCATCAGCGAGAACACGCCGAGCCGGTTGGCGATGAAGTTCGGCGTGTCTTTCGCCACCACGACACCCTTGCCGAGCCGCGACTCTGCGAACTCCGCCACCGCTTCGATCAAAGCGGGGTCGGTCTCGGGTGCCGCTACGAATTCGAGCAGCTCGAGGTAGCGGGGTGGGTTGAAGAAGTGGGTGGCGAAGAACCGAGGGCGAACGCCGGCCGGGATCGCTTCGCTCAGATCAGCGATGGACAGCCCCGACGTGTTGGTCGTGAGGATGGTGCGCAGTCCGAGGTACGGAGAGATACGCGCCAGCAGGTCCTGTTTGATTTCGAGGTTTTCGATGACCGCTTCGATGACCCAGTCGACGTGTTCGAGCTGTTCAAGGTCGTCGTCGAGGTTTCCGAGAGTGATCAGCTGCGACGCGCGCAGATTGTAGAGCGCGGCGGGCTTCGCTTTGAGCGCGCCGTCGAATCCGCGCTTCACGTTCCTCAGAGCGACTCTAGGGTCGTCTAGGGTTAGACCGGCGGCAGCTTCCTCGTCGGTCAGTGCGTCCGGCTTCAAGTCGAGAAGCAGGGTCGGAATTCCCGCGTTGGCGAGGTGAGCGGCGATCGCCGCCCCCATCACACCAGCGCCGATCACGGCGGCTCGTTCGATGGCCATCGGTTCTTTCAACGTCGCTCCTTGGTTCGGTTCGATTGCGGGGACGGACTTCCCCGCGGGAGGCCGAGCGGTGCGGAGTATAATAGTCTGTGGCTCCAAGTGAGAGGTCGCGATAGCAGAGCACGGGTGTTCACCCTTCGTCGCCGTCGCGGCAACCGTAGACGACTCTCAAGACTTCGGCGTTACGGTGTCGATGACTGCAGGGGTTCCTTGGTCGTGAACCCAGTGGTACGTTCGTTTCGAAGAAAGCGGAGGCCATCGATGGCCCTTTTCTCGCTCGCGATCGGTTTGTTGCTCGCCGTGGTTTGTCTGTACCGAGGCTGGACTCGGGCGGCGTGGGTGGTGCCGGGCACGGCGTTACTTACGTTGTGGTACATGCGAGTCGAGGACTCTGTCGCTTGGTGGGTGGTCGCGGTGCCGTTTGCGCTGGCCGTCCTCGTCCTGGCGATCCCCGCGGTGCGGCGGCGATTGATCACCCCACGGGTGCTGACGGTCGTGCGCGGAATCTTGCCGCGCATGAGCGAGACCGAGCGAGTCGCCCTCGAGGCCGGAACCATCTGGTGGGACGCCGAGCTGTTTTCGGGGGCCCCGGATTGGAACCAACTCCAAGACAGCGTGAAGATCGAACTGTCGGACGAGGAGCGTGCGTTTCTCGACGGCCCCGTCGAGCGCGTCTGCGCCATGACCTCCGATTGGCAAGTCGAGCAGAACGGCGATCTCTCGGAAGAGGTCTGGGAATACATTCGTGAGCAGCGCTTTTTCGGAATGATCATTCCCAAGTCGTACGGTGGACTCGAATTCTCCGCTCAGGCTCACTCCGCGGTCGTAGCCAAAGTGTCGAGCCGATCCACGGCGCTCGCCGTGACGGTCATGGTCCCGAACTCTCTCGGTCCCGCGGAACTCCTCATGCACTACGGGACCGACGCCCAGAAGGACTACTACCTTCCGCGGCTTGCGGTCGGCGACGAGATCCCGTGCTTTGCGCTAACCGAAGCGGGAGCGGGCAGCGACGCCGGCGCTATCTCCAGTCACGGCGTTGTCTGCAAAGGCCAATACGAAGAGAAAGAAGTTACCGGAATACGGCTGACTTGGAACAAGCGTTACATCACGCTTGCTCCGGTGGCGACCATCCTCGGGCTCGCGTTTCAACTGAGCGATCCGGACGGGCTGCTCGGTGATACTGAGCACCTCGGTATTACCTGCGCTCTGATTCCGACGGACCTCCCGGGCGTCAAGACCGGTGACCGACACGACCCGATGGGGTGTGCCTTCATGAACGGCACGACGACGGGTGAAGACGTCTTTGTGCCGCTCGACGCGATCATCGGCGGCGCCGAGATGGCGGGCAAGGGCTGGATGATGCTCATGCAGTGCCTCTCGGTTGGGCGCGGCATCTCGCTGCCGTCGTTGGCCGCGGGCGCGACGCAACTGTCAAGCCTCGCCGTCGGTGCCTATGCGACGGTTCGCGAGCAGTTCGGTCTGCCGATCGGTCGCTTCGAAGGGGTGCAAGAAGCGTTGGCGCGAATCGGTGGCAAGACGTACGCAGTGGAAGCAACACGAGCGGTGACCGCCGCCTCGGTCGACGCCGGCGAGAAGCCGTCGGTCGCGTCCGCCATTGCCAAGTGTTACGGCACCGAGCAAATGCGCCAAGTCGTCATCGATGCGATGGACATCTTCGGCGGCGCGGGGATCTCGCAGGGGCCGATGAACATCCTCGGCAACGGATACCGCTCGCTCCCCATCGGAATCACCGTGGAGGGTGCCAACATCCTCACGCGGACCATGATCATCTTCGGGCAAGGTGCTCTGCGTTGTCACCCGTTTGCGCAGCACGAGATCCGCGCGGCGGCGGACAACGACGTCGCGGAGTTTGATCGTTGCTTCTTCGGCCACGTCGGCTTCGTTTTTCAGAACGCGACGCGCGCTCTGGTGCACGGGTTGACCGGCGGCATGCTGGCGTCTGCGCCGTACGGTGGCTGGGTCGCGCAGTACTACCAAGGGGTGGGCCGAATGAGTGCGGCGTTTGCGATTGCAGCCGACGTCGCCATGGGAACGCTTGGCGGAGCGCTGAAGTTCAAGGAACGCATCACCGGACGACTTGCCGACACCCTGGCGTGGATGTACATCGCGTCCGCTTGCCTTGAGAAGTTCCGCGCCGACGGGCGGCCCGACCGTGATCGTGCCTTTTTGGAGTGGGCGTGCCAGCACGCACTCTACGAAGCGCAGCAAGGTCTCGTCGGCTTCTTGGATAACCTCCCCGCGCGACCGGTGGCGTGGGGGCTACGACGAGTGCTGTTTCCGTTCGGCGCGCGCTATCGGCCGCCGAGTGACGAGCTCGGAACGCGCGTCGCCAATGCGTTACTCGGAACCAGCGAAGCGTGCGAAGCACTGACTCAGTCGGTCTATCGCCCGGACGACGCCGAACCCGGACTGGGTCTACTGCGCAGCACGCTAGCGCAGGTCATGAAGTCCCGCGAAGTGACGGCGCGCATCAAAGACGCGATCGACGTGGGTAAGCTGGAGAAGAAGCCCAAGCACGACGTGGTCGATCGCGCCGTCGAGGCGGGGGTCATCGACAAGGATGATCGCGACTTGATTGTCGCCGCTCAAGAGGCACGGGATCGCGCCATTCAGGTCGACGCGTTCCCGTCATCGCGTGAGACCGCAGGGTCGACGCGCTAGGCAGGTGTCGGCTTCGTTACGGTGAACAGCCTGCACGTTGCCTGTCGCTCCGCGTTTGTACTTGTCATCGCTCCTTAGGCGCAGCATGCTGGATTCCGTAGGCGAAACGGGGACCAGGAAGGAAGGCAGATGCGCGGAACGGCTCTAGCATTGGTGCTCCTAGCCGGCTGCAGCACGACGACGCAGACCGCTGAGCTTCGAAGCAGTCGAGATATCGAAGTCATCAATGAGAAGAAGCTACCGCTTCTCGTGGATCTTTCGCCCAACGATCCATCGGTGATGGACTTGTCTTACCGTGTCGATTTCGGAGTGCCTCGTGGTTCGAAACTTTACGCCAAGTACGAGTTTCGGATCGTGGACCCAGGGACCCGACGCGTTGTGTACGGACCTCATGTCATTCCGGTCATCCCCGACGACCCCGTGTTCCGAGTCAGACGCGAAGGACATTTTCGCGTCGAGATGAACGCCGGCGATTCGCGGCGCTTGAGACTTGAGCTCGGCAAGCAAGGATCATTCGAATGGTTGGCGAGCGTGGCGTGCGAGTTTGACTGCGCTAGTGATCCCAACAGGAGCTATGACGCGGCACCACGTGATTGATGGGTTTTGGGCGCTACTATCGTTCGGTGGCCTGTTAGTCGGCGTTCGGCTTGCGACATCGGGCGACCAGGAACAAGCCGCGGTCGCGCTGTCGACAAAGCGCCTCGTGAACCCGGAGGCGGACGTAGTTGACCACCGCTCGGCAGTATCCCGAGACGAACCCGGTTCGGATGCCGTGCTCGAACGAGGTTCGAGCGTAGCGACTGCGAAAGATCGGGTAGAGCTCTTCGACTTCGAATCCAGCCTCGGTGAGACACGCGCGAAACGAATCCGAGCGAAAGTACTGAATCACGGAGTTCTCACTCTTGTGCTTCGCGAGTAGCTCGGGGTCTTCGATTCCTTGCAGCGCGTCGGCGGATAGGACCAGCTCACCGCCCGGCTTCAGCACTCGGAACAGCTCGGCCAGGACCTCTTGGTAGTTCGGGATGTGTTCGATGACGCAGAAGCTCAACACTTTGTCGAACGAGTTCTCTTCGAGCCCCTGCTCTTCGACCGGACCGAGTAGGTACTTCACGTCGACCGCGTCGCCTAATCCCTGTCGATAGAACCGGGCGCGCTCGATCCAAGCGGGATCGGTATCGACTCCGACGACCTCGCGTACGCGACGACCCACGATGATCGTTTGCGTGCCGGTCCCGCAGCCAAGATCCAAGACTCGATCGCTCGACTGCAAGCGACTCTGCCGCATGAGCTCTCGGAACTCGAAAGTCTTGAAGGCGACCTTGTTCATGGTGATGTGCGGGTAGAGGCCGCTTCGAATCAACAGCGCACGAAGGGTGCGCTTGAGGATGGATCCCTCCTTACGCACCATGGTTCGCGGCGGTTGGGTCGTGGTCGAAGGGCTCACGTCGGTCCTCGCTTCAAGCGGATAAGTCAGGAGTTTCCAACTCTCATATCGACTTATCGGCCCGCCGCTTGAACCGCGAATGGAGGATTTCTCGGTGGGGGGAGCGTCCCGCAGGGCTGTCCCGAGGTCTCCTCGGGGGTCGCGGGCTAGCGACCCTGAAGGTCTCGCAACTCGGCGATGGTCGTCTCGAGGTCGTCCCGTTGCGTTTCGAATTGTTCGATCAGCTTCCGAATTCGCGGTTGGATCTCGCTCGGGGTCGTGCCGTTGGAGCGGTCGTGCAACTCGAGGAACTCGCCGATTTTTCGCAGGCTGAGGCCGAGCCGCTTGGCGCGCAAGATCCGCTCGAGTCGGTTCCGATCGTCCGCTCCGTAGACTCGAGTCTTGCCCGCCCGACGTGGGTCGAGCAGCCCTTTGTCTTCGTAGAGCCGAATCGCTCGCGGTGTGACGTCCAGCGCTTCGGCCAGTTCGGTGATGGTGAAGATCGGTTCCAAAGTCCCTCGATTCGCCGCGTAGATTCCAAAGCCGCCTCGGTGAGCGGATCAGCATGGACCTGAGACGATCAGCAATGACGCAGCGGGAATGGAAGTTCCCGGAACTCCCGGATTGGGGTGGTCGGCGCTGAGCCGGCGACAGCCGTCCATGAATCGGGGACCACCTCTAGAGGCCCGGCCGAAAAGTCATGTCGCGCGAGATCTCAAGCTTCCGGCGGCCAGCACGCCCGGCGAAACTCGAAGTATGAGCAATACGACTGCGTTTCGCCGGGCGCACTGACCTTGAAATCGCGACCTCTCGCAT
>JAJFFE010000047.1 GCA_021776775.1 Planctomycetota bacterium
TCGACTTCATCGAATACGTCGGGACCGGGAAAGCGACGGCGTGCGGTTTGGCCGCCGGCCCGGACGGCCTCTACTTCACCGACCTGTACAAAGACATCGGCGCGTCCAACCCGACTGAACTCGGGGCGAACGTTCTGCGCGTGAAATTCATCGGCGACGCCGACTTCACCGCGGACGTGACTGACGGGTTGCCGCCGCTGACCGTGAACTTCACCGATCTCTCGAACGTGCCGGCGCCCTCGGCGTGGGAGTGGGACTTCGGCGACGGCACGACGAGCACGGAGCAGAACCCGACTCACCTGTACGAACTCGAGGGCATCTACACCGTGCGACTGACGGTGACTGGAGCCAACGGCGTTGCGGTCGAAGAGAAACCTGGTTTCATGCGGGTCGGCGACTTCCCGTCGGTCGCCGTGATCGGTTCGCAGTTACCGCCGGTCGCCGCCGACCAAGGCGTCGCCGATGAGTTGGCGTCGCTCGGCTTCGAGGTCGTTCACTACGACGACGAACCGTTCAACCGTCCGCCGGCGTCGGTCATCGCGGCCGATCACGCGCTGGTCGTGGTCAGTTCGACCGTGCTTTCGTCGAACATCGCGGGGGAGTTCAGAGATGAACCGGTCGCGTTGATCACGTGGGAGAGCGCACTCATGCGAGCCGACCGCGAACCGTTGGCGGGCGACGCAACCGTCATGAGCGGGGTCGACTCGATCAACATCATCAACAACAGTCACCCGGTAACGGCGGGGCTATCTTTAGGCGACCACGCCGTCTTCAGCGCGCCGAGCAACATGAGTGTGGCCGTCAATCCGTACGGTCCCGACGCGCAAATCTTAGCGACTCGAACGGGATTCGCGGCGCACGCGGCGATCTTGGTGGCCGACTCCGGCGCGACCCTCCTCGGCGGGCACATCGCTCCGGCCAAGCGAGCTTTCCTGTTCTTCGAAGACGCTGGGTTGTTCCCGGCCACCCCGTTCGCACGGGACCTGTTTCAACGAACCGTGTTGTGGGCGACGGATACCGAGCAGGTGTTTACCCGCGGAGACTGCAACAGCGACGCGGCCGTCAATATTGCGGATCCGGTGCGGCTGCTCGGTTTCCTGTTCGCGGGCGAGAGCGGTCTGGACTGTTCCGACGCGTGCGACGCCAACGACGACGGCGCCCTCGATGTGGCCGACGTCGTGTATCAGCTTACTAGCCTGTTCGACTCCGGATCACCGGTCCCCGCTCCCTCGAACTGCGGGAGCGATCCGACCCTGGACGGTCTGGGGTGCGACGTGTCGCCTTGCCCGTAGCTCTACGACTGCTCTGTCCTTCTTCTCGCCGCCGCCCCCGGGGCGGCGGTCGTTGACTTTCGCCGATCGGCATTGTCAAGACGGGAACTCGGCCCACGTGCTTTGACCTTCGTGGGCCGGTTCGCGACAATGGCGACTTGGACCTGATCGAGAAGCGAGAGCGATCGTTCAGTGGTCCGTCCGGAGAGCTTCCTAGCAACGACTGCGTGCTTCGGTCAGACCTTATGAATGGTGCTCGGAAGGAGCGTCGCGATGCGTACCACCTTAGTAACCTTACTCGCCCTTCTGATGACCGGTTGTGTAACGAGCAACGCCGTCGACTTCGAAGGACGCGATGAGAACGTCGCCTTTCCGACCGGGCGGATCAGCTTCCTGATCGCCGACGCAGGGCCGAAGGATGTCGGTGTTCGTGTCGAGAGCGGTGGCACCGACCCCTCGAATCGGGGCTGGAAGCTAACTCTCGACGGTGAAGTGTCTCGCGGTGAGGGAAGTTTCGATCAGCGTTTGGCGGCGACCGAGACCTTGCAGTTGCACGATGTGAGGTACAGCGGTCCCTCGGAAGCGCGCGGTCGCTTCGCGCTCACCGCCGGGTCGATCCACGCGCACGGCCACGGCTTCGTGAACCCGCACATCGCGTTCGACGTGTTCGGCGGGCTCGCGGTGAGCGACATGCAGGTCAGGGTGTCCGGCACGCAAGTGACGGTGCCTGGCGGGGTGGCCGCAACCACTCGGGTTCGAGACCGCACGAATCGAACCGCGCTCGGCCCGGAAGTCGGCGTCGGTATGTCGATCTATCCTGTGCCGCAGGCTCGTATCTACGGGCGTGCGAGCTACCATTTCGGCGTGCACGCGGGTGACGAGACCGAACTGCAGCGCTTCGAGGCCGGAGTTTCGGTCGAACCCGCCCCGGGTGTTTCAGTGTTCGGCGCGTGGCGTCTGTGGCGATACCGGGCGGACGAGGGCGGCAGCTTTCACACCGATGTCGAAGTCGACGCTCAGGGCCCGGCGTTCGGGCTCGAATTCGCCTTCTGAGATTCGCGATTTCAACGCTTCGACACTGACCGGCGCCAACCACGACGCTATCGTCGCCGGGGCCGGCGCTGTGCCCCCAACTCTTCCCGCCAAACCAGAAGAGAACTCATGAACCGTTTCGTCGTCGCGTTTCCGTTTGCAGCTCTCCTGCTTTCCTTCGCACCGTTGGCGTCGGCGCAAAACGGAGACAACGGCAAGGAGAAGCAGCCGGAGGTTTGGAAGAAGTTCGACGTGCCGCCCGCACCCGTCGTTTCTCCTCAAGACTCACTGAGTCATCTGCTGATCGCGCCCGGCTTTCGCGTCGAGTTGGTGGCGAGCGAGCCGCTGGTCGAAGACCCGGTGGCGATCGCGTTCGATCCCGCGGGACGATTGTGGGTCGTTGAGTTGCGCGGCTACATGCCCGACGTCGACGGCAAGGGAGAGGGCGCCCCGGTCGGTCAAGTGGTCGTGCTCGACGACGACGATCACGACGGCCGCATGGATCGGTCGACGGTCTTCCTGGACAAACTGGTCAACCCGCGCGCTATCGCCATCGTCAAGGATGGCGTGTTCATCGCCGAACCGAAGAACTTGTGGCTGTGCCGTGACACGGACGGCGACTCCCGGTGCGACGAAAAGACGTCAGTGATTCAGTACGGCAGCGACCATCCAAATCACCTCGAGCACACCGAGAACGGTCTACTTTGGGGGCTCGACAACTGGATCTACAACGCGAAGTCGAAACGACGGATGCGATGGTCCGGTGGGCGCATGGTCGAGGCCAACACTCAGTTTCGCGGACAGTGGGGGATCGCCCAGGACAACTACGGTCGGCTGTACTACAACGGAAACTCGTCTTGGCTGTTCGGCGACGCGGTCCCCGCCGAGTATGTCCTGCGTAATCCGCACTGCGGGAAGTCGGTGGGGCAGCTGCATCCAATCGGGCAGCGCATCGTGCGTGACGAGTCGGTCCACACCATTCGCGTCAACACCGGAATCAACCGCGGCTATCAAAAGCACATGCTGCGCGCCGACGGGCGACTGGCGCGAACGACCTCCGTCAGCGGTCTCACGATCTACCGTGGAGACCAGTTTCCTCCGCACTATGTCGGAGACGCGTTCGTCCCGGAGCCGGCGGGTAACGTGTTGGCGCACTTCCGTCTGACTCACGAGGGGATCAAGACGCACGCCGATCATCAACTCTTCGAGGATGAGACGTGGGGCAAGCGGGAGTTCATGGCGTCGACCGATGAGCGCTTCCGACCGGTCGACTGCACCGTGGGTCCCGATGGCGCGTTGTACGTCGTCGACATGTACCGTGGCATTCTTCAACACCGGATGTACGTCACCACGTTCCTACGCAAACAGATTCTCGAGCGTGGCCTCGACAAGCCGATCGGGCTCGGGCGGATCTATCGCGTGGTGTGGGAAGGGCGGCCTATCGATCGTCGCGTCAACGTCGGCGCTGAGTCCGGCGCTCGCGTGGTCGCGTTGTCCCATCGCAACGGGTGGGTTCGAGACACGGCGCAGCGACTGCTAGTCGAAACCGCCGATCCGAAGAGCGTGCCCACTCTCCGCGCACTCGCGACAAACAGCCCGGGGGTGCTGCCACGGCTTCACGCCATGTGGGCGCTGCACGGGATGGGTGCGGTGGATGGTGCGCACGCGCTGGACCTAGCCACCACGCGCGCCAACCTCAATCACCCGGACCCGACAGTACAGGTTCACGCCATGCGGACGGGCGAGCAGTGGATCGGCCACAAGCAACACGAAGGGTCGTTCCTGCTCGCGATGATGGAGCGGGCCGAAGAGCCGTTGGATCCGGCGGTCCGAGTACAAATGATGTTCACGCTCGGCTCCTTCCCGCTCAGCTCGTCGGACGCCAACGACCTCAAGTTGGAACTGTTGGCAGCGGGGATCGACGACCGACTGCTACGCACGGCGGCGCTCAGCGGATGGCGTGGACGCGCGCTCGGGGCGTTGGGACAGCTTGCCGACGACGAAGAGTGGACTGAAGCGTCATCCGGCCGCACTGCGATGTTCCGCGAGTTGGCGCACGCCGCGTTGCGACATCGGCCCGGTGATTTGGCGGCGCTTCTGGCGCGGGTCTCGTCCGATCAAACGTGGCGCGACCGCGCGATCCTGGCTGGCGCCGTTTCGTACCTCGACCAAAGCAAACGCAAGGTCCAGCTTTCGCCGCGACCCGCGATCCTCACCAAGACGGTTGCCGATCCTGACATGGCCAAGCAACTCAGTCGCATCGCAACGTCAGTGACGGAGGGACCGGCGGTCAAGCCGTTGACCGCAGCCGAGCAAACTCTCTTCGCTGAAGGCGCCGTGGTTTATGAAGCGTGCGCCGTATGCCATGGTCAGTTTGGCGAAGGCGTTCCCGGTCTCGCGCCGCAACTTGCGGACTCGCCGTGGGTCACCGGGCGCGATGATCACTTGGTTCGCATTCTCGTTCACGGGTTGCAGGGACCGTTAGTGGTGGCCGGGCAACGCTGGAATGACACTATGCCTCCCCCCGAGGATCAGGTCAGCGACGATCGTTCGGTCGCGGCGGTGCTCACCTACATTCGTCGTTCGTGGGGCCACGCCGGAGACGCGGTGTCGATGGAAACCGTCAAGCGCGTTCGCGCCTTGCACGCCGAGCGGTCCGATCCTTGGACTGTCGACGAATTGAAAGAGATCCCCCAGTGATCCGCCCCATGTGCTTCCTCCTTCTGTGTCTCGTCGCTACTCCGTCGATATCGAGCGCGCAAGACGCCCAGCCGTTGTTCGACGGAAAGACGCTAAATGGTTGGTCGACCCGCGGCGGCAAGGCGACCTACGCGGTCGAGGGGGGGGTCATTGTCGGGCGCTCTGTTCCTCACAGTCGCAACACATTCCTCTGCACGAATCAGCACTACAGCGATTTCGATCTGTCGTACGAGTTCAAGGTCGATCCGGAGTTGAACTCGGGTGTGCAGATTCGCAGCCACGAGGTGGACGGACACGTCGCCGGTTACCAAATCGAAATCGATCCCGACGAAAAACGAAAACGGTACTGGACGGCTGGGATCTACGACGAGTCGCGGCGCGGTTGGCTCGACGACTTGAAGGACAATGCTCCAGCGCGCGAAGCGTTCAAGCCCCGCGAGTGGAACCGAGTGCGCGTCCTCGCGGTCGGCTCGCACATTAGAACGTGGATCAACGGGGTACCGGCCGCGGACCTGCTCGACTCGTTGATGCTGTCCGGGTTCATCGGGCTACAGGTGCACGGCGTCGGCGGACGTACCGACCCCCTGGAGATCCGTTGGCGCAACATCACGTTGATCGATCTGGGCGCGCACCGTTGGCGGTCGTTGTTCGACGGTATCTCACTGCCGAGCTGGGCAGCGGGGCAGGCGGTACGCGGTGGTCGGCTTCTCTTGGCGGCCAAGGATAAACCGCTCTCGTTCGAACTTCCCGGTGAGTATCGCGACTTCACGCTTCGCGCATCGTTTCGATCGCCCCGCGGTGCGCCGACGCTCGACTTTCGATCGGTTTCCACCCTGTGGGGCGGGCGCGACGGCACCGGTGGTGTGTGGGCGAAGAGCGGCGAGACTCTGGCGCCGACCGTGAGCGGGAAGCCAATCCCCGCCAACGATCAAGAGCGTTCGGTCACCGTGACCACCCTGGGGCGACGAGGGGTCGTTCACGTCGGTGGGCAACGGATCGCCGCGACCGACGCTCTAGTGGGTGACGATTCCGGCGCGCAGGTGAAGCTCGCCGCCGGAGACGGGTTGGACCTCGGCCAACTGCACTTGCTTCAGCCGGTGAAGATTGCGCCGACCTTGGGGTTGCCGCCCGTCAGCGGCGCGCGCGTGCTGCTCGGCCCCGAGTCGGGTTGGAAGCACTTTTCAAAGTCGGGCGGATCAAAGTCGGGCGGAGACCAAGCGCCCGGTTGGTCGCTCAACGACGGCGTGGCTGAGGTGGTGCCCGGGCAGGGGTCGATCGAAACGAAGGAGTCGTACGACGACTTCCAGATGCATGTCGAGTTCTCGGTGCCGGCCGACCAGGGCAACAGCGGCGTCTACATTCAACGGCGCTACGAAGTGCAAATCCTGAACTCGTACAACATGAACGACGATCCGTCCAACTGCGGCTCGCTGTACCGGCTCCGTCGCCCCGACATCAATGTGAGTCTGCCCCCGCACGAATGGCAGTCCTACGACATCACGTTCACCGCGCCGCGTTGGGACGAAGCGGGAGCGAAGACCGAGAACGCTCGCATCACGGTGGTTCACAACGGAGTCATCATTCACGACGACGTCGAGGTGAGTCGCAAGACCGGCGCCGGCAAGCCCGAGGCGGCCTCCGCCGGGCCCATTCTCTTGCAAGACCACGGCAACCGCATTCGCTACCGCAATGTTTGGATCGCCCGGCGCTAGAGGCGGCTCATACGTTGGAGTTCAAGCGTAGCCAGGCATGGCGTTCAGGTCTTGAGACCTCAATCACTGGAGTTAACCTGCACAGCCACGCGTTGGTTGCCTGACAAGGCCCGCGATGGCCCTTGCGGGGCGCATCGTGGCGTGGCTCGAACACCAGTGGGTTGGGGATGGCGGAGTCACCTGCTCGCCACCGACGATGAGGATAGGGGTGGATCTCGGCGCCGGGGCAGTGGCAGGAGACCGGGACGGCTTCGAACGTCGGACGGGGCGAATCGGGGTCGGTCCGAGTCTGTTCGGTGCGTTGGGCAACGGAAGTGCCCGATGCTTGCGGAGGCGCCCGAGCGAGTACACAGGGAGCGATGAGAAGTGTGCGCTGGGCGGCGGGATCCGTGACCGGCCTCGCACGCAGCTCGTCGTTTGCCGGCGACGCCTCGTCAGCGTCACGCCCCGAGACGATCCCTGTTGTGCTGGCTGGCCATGATCTTCTCCTGCATGAACGCGATCCCGTAGGATCGTTCGGCGTGCCGAAGGTTGTGAGCACGACACAGGCAACGAAGGTTGTCGACGGTCGTAGCTCCGCCTTTCGCGAAGGGTTCGATGTGATCGATCTCCAAGCGCGTGCGTTCCTCGCACCGCGTGCCGTGGTCGCTCACGAATTCACACCGGTACTGAGCGCGGTGAAGAACTTCAGCGCGGAGTTCGGTGGGGACGTATCGGTCTGTACCGGCGGGGACGTCAGGGGGCGACTCGGCGGAGTCGCCATCGTTTGCACGAGCCGAGTCGGCCTCTTGCTTCGCTTG
>JAJFFE010000048.1 GCA_021776775.1 Planctomycetota bacterium
GCGACGTCGACCTCGTGACCACCGTTAACAGAGCGGCGTACGAAGTCTGGCTAAACGATGGCTTCGGGAGCGTGACGCGCGACAACTTCGGCGCCCCCTCGGGAAGAAACCATCTCGTCGACCTCGACGACGACGGAATCCTAGACCTCGCGGTCGGCAACGGTTCCTCGGGGTTCCGGACCATCTCAACACTGCGTGGTCTGGGCGACGGATCGTTCGAGTCACCATCGCTACTACCGAGTGACACTCCGACCGGCCTCGGAGCGACTGTCTCTCGAGCGTTCTTGGCAGACTTGAACGACGACGGCCTACTCGATCCGACGGGGAAGGCCAACTCCGGCATCGCGATCCACCCAAACTCCGGTGCAGGCACGTTTGCCGCGCCCGAGTTCATCGACTTGTCGCCTTCGACCACCGTGAACGCGTTCGACATCACGGGGGACGACGCCCCCGACCTGATCGGTGGCGGTGACGGATTGGCTCTTCGCGAATGGAGCGCACCGCTCGCATTCCTTTCCCCGATCGAAAGTTCCACCATCACGGTCATCAACCAAAGCTGGGTCGTCGATCTCGATGGTGATGGGTCGCTGGATTTCGTAACCGTCGAAAGCTCCCCCCATCGTGTGGCGCGATACTCGAGCGTGGCGTTGACCGAACCCGGTCCGGCCTCCGGACAAACTCTTCTGATCGGAGTGCCGGCCGGCGGTCTGAGCTTTGGGGACCTCGACCTAGACGGGAAGCTCGATCTATTCACGTTCTACCAGGACTCGTTGAACGTCTACGAGTCAACCGAACCGAGCGGGTACGACCTGTCGCACTCGATCGAATTCTCCGATACGGTGCGCGCGATCACCAGCGCCGACTTCGACACGGACGGTCGAGCCGACGTTGTCGTTTGCCTCGACAACGGGGAGCTTCACCTGCTTCGGGGCAGCGTCGGCGGAGTCTTGATCCCGGATCAAGTGCAAATGGTCGAGGCGGTACCGACCGATGCGCTCGGCGCCGATCTCAACGGCGACGGATTGCCGGACTTGTTGCTCGGCACCCAAGCCGAGGTCCGTTTCTATCGAAACACCGGTTCGAACTTCGTGCTCGAATCCATCGTCCCGGGCGTTGGCTCGAGGCTGTACGCCGACCAGCTTGGCGACTTGGACCTCGACGGCGATCTCGACTTGGTGCTCCCCGCCGCCGGAGGCGCGGGAATCCAGGTTCACTTCAATGAGTCGTTCATCGACTGCAACGGGAATGGAGTTCCGGACGCGCGCGATCTAGCCGCCGGCACCTCATCCGACAGCGACGGAGACGGTGTCCTGGACGAGTGCGAGCCGTTCCTTCGCGGTGACACTTCGAATGACAGCGCAGTCGACATCACCGACGCAGTAGGCCTCCTCGAGTCGCTCTTCCTCGGTGCCACCCTGGACTGCTTGGCCTCCGCCGACACCAACAACGACGACGCCGTCGACATCTCAGACGCAGCGTTCCTTCTCAACTTCCTCTTCGTCATAGGCTCAGCTCCACCGCCCGCCCCGTACCCGAACTGTGGGATAGGCGACGGCCCATCGACGATTCCGTGCCTCCGCTCCGCATGCCCGTAGTGTTGATGTTGAACTTTTCGAGCCCTCGGCCACTGGGATGTCTCCAGTGCGGCGGGGCTCGAGGCCTTGAGAAGCGACACCCCCGAGTCACCGAAACGGTCCGCCAGAGTGCCGGTCGTCCGACTCCCACCACCCCGACTACACTCGGTTACTCAGGGGGCGGCTCTTTTGGCTTCTTGACGAATGACCTTCACGGACATGCAAGCGTCGAACATCCCAATTGCATGCCAGGCATCGAGTTGCACTCGGGGTACGGTGCATCGGGTGCCGGCCCGCCCAGGTAAACGTGTGTGAGCAAGTCGATCGCATCGGCGAGGTCGACTTGGCCGTCGGGATTGACATCTAGGGACTCGGGGCACGATGTCGCGGTCGAAGCGTCGGCGAGCGTCATCATGATCATCATCGCGTCGGCAACGTTGACGCGGCCGTCGTGGTTGGCGTCGCCCCGGATGAACTTCGGCTGGGGCAGTGGCTCGCCGTGGTGGTAGAACGAACCCAGTGAAGGATCGTGCCCTCGCATGGGCCACTCGGTGGTGGGGGGTAGGAGGCCGGGGTTCGGTTCGTCCCATACGTGAATCTCGACACCTCCGGCGAAAATGACCTCTAAGTCGTCGTCGCCATCGAGATCCGCGAGGGCAGTCCCAGACTTGGCAGGATCGGCTGGGCTCACCACCTTAGGCCAACCCGGGATCCCCTGCAGATCCAAGTCGAGGATATGTACGACGGTTTCAAGAAGCCCGTTGGTTCGCGTGGAAACCGCGCAGATCTCCTGAAGCCCATCCCCGTTGACGTCGCCGAGTGAGAGCCCATAGAACCGATGATAAGGACCGCCTTCATCCGTCGCCGCGATCATGTGACCTTCGTGATCGACGATCTGAAGACGCCACCCCGTGAAGACGAACTCGAGATCGCCATCGCCGTCAAGGTCGCCGCACGCGCTCGGCTGTCGCCAACCCCCGACCTCTTCAAAGAAGTTGAACGAGCCGTCCGCGTGATACGACACGGCCATGCTATCGCCCCGTCCCGTCAACTCACACGCGAAGTCCCCATCGAGATCCGCGAGGATCGGAAAGAAGAAGTTCGGGGCCGCCCAGATGGGAACGAGCGGTGTCACGGGCCAGCCGTCTCGAATGGTCCCGTCGCCGTTCAGAACGTACTGCGGGCTGGGGATCGGCGTGATCCCGCTCGCCATAGTGATGCCTACGACCACCTCATCGGATCCGTCGAAGTCGAGATCACCTACGCTGATGCCCTGAAGCGCCAGCCCCGTGGTACCGAGCGGCGGCACTAGGTCGAATTCGAAGGGCCAACCCGGGACCCAGTACCCATCGCCGCCCAGTGCGTAGACCGTTCGCTCGGAAGAGTCTGAGAGAACCAAGACTTCGTCCGCACCGTCACCATCTAGGTCGCCCATCGCGAAGTCCCTGTTTGGTGAGACCGAACCCCAGTCGGGGTAGTCGATCGGCCAGTCGACGCGAACCTGGCCAAGGCTATCGATCGCGCGGAAGAGCGACAGATAGCCGTGGCTCCGGAAGACAACATCGATCCCGCCGTCGCCATCGAGGTCGCCAACCATCGGATTGCCTCGCGGCGCGATATCGATGAACGTCACCGGCCAGCCGGGCAGCTCCGTCCCATCGTATGCGAATGCGTGGATCCGTTCGTTGGCTTCGTTGACTATCAACTCGGGAAGTCCGTCGCCATTTAGGTCCGCAACCGTTGGCGCGCCCCCAACGTTGTACGTGAGCGGCATCGGCCACCCAGGAAGGTAGTCGGCACCGTGGGACAAAGTCATCGCGAACGCGAGAGCAACGAGGATCCGTACAACTGAAATCATGGGCACCCCAAAGAGTTAAGTTGGCTAGCCAAGATGTTATCCACATCGTCGTCGAGTCCGCAGTCCGGGAAACTCGGAGCGGGGACCGGCGGGGCTCCAGCGACGAACAGGGCGGCCAACGTGTACACGGGATCGCTGATGTCGAAGTTGCCGTCGTTGTTGGCGTCGGCAGCATCCAACACGGGTGGGGCCGGCGACCCTGCCGTGAACAAGGCGGCCAAACTGAAGACGGAATCAGAAATGTCGAAGCTGTTATCGTTGTTCGAATCTCCACGGGAAATGGTCGGCAACTCGTCTGCTCCGCGGTCGGGCACTCCGTTGATGCGAAGATTCCCGTCCCAATCCCGGATTACCGGCGACGGAAAGATCGGGGCCGCATTCCCGGTCTCGGCGCATGGCGGCGCGTGACCGAGGCGCGAGATCAGATCCGGTGTCGGATCGAGATTGGGATTCGCATCATCGCAGTCGGGGCCGAACAGATCGTACCCGTCCGCGATGCAGCCAGGGCTCGCGGGATACGCTTCCATCTGCGTGAAGATCCAAACCGGAGGTGTCCCGGCGCCTGCGCCGCAGAACGCAAACCAATCACGGTGCAAAGGGTCCGGGTTGAACATCACATTGCTGTCGCCCTCGACGCGACTCGATCCGCCGAGAGCCAAGGTCCCGCTCGTATCGTACGGAATGTACACCTCGGTTCCGTTCGGTGAGGAGCCGACCAGCTCGTTCGCTGCTACCGTATTGTGACGGAAAAGGAACACGGGCACGCCGGGTGTGTCGACAACACGGTAGGCACCAAGGTGCGCACCGCCTCCTTCGTCCACCGCGGTGTTGTAATTGATATGGTTCCCGAAGATCTCGAACGGCGTAGTAGCGCCGTCCAACGTCTCACCGTAAACGAGGTCGATGTAGAGCCCGCCACCAACCTCGGTCGGCGCTGGCCCTGTATCGAATCCGGCGGGGGCTTCGATGCTGTTGTCGTGGATCCAGTTGTTCAGAACCGTGATCGTGCGACCTACAGCATCATCGTCGAAGAACGTTCCGACGATTGCGACCCCGCCTCCTACGTACGGATCTGTCGACGCGGTCGGAGGGGGCGACACCGGCGGTGTCCACGGCTCGTTGTTTTCGAAGATCTCGTTCACTTCGAGGTGAATGTTGACGAACTGGTTATCTGTGCTCAATTCTTGATCCACCTCGACGAACACTCCACTGCCCTGTTTCGCGCTTTGCCTTTGATCCAATTGCGGCACAACCGCACGTCTGTCTCGTCGATGTTTCCCAGTTCGGCGAGGCAATAGACGCCGCCTCCCTTGCGATTCTCCGATGTGGCCAGCTCTTCGAACCCGTTATCGAAAATCCAGTTATTCGCGATCAGCACAGCACTGCGAACGATCGAGATTCCGCCGCCGCCGAAGTTGGCTAACCCACCGCCCACCGCCAAATTGTCCGATATCTCATTCATGACGACTCTCACGACGACATTGCCTCCGTCGTTGCAGTCGGAGATGCCGATGCCTCCGCCGAGGTCTTGAGCGACTCCAACGGTAGGGTTGTCGGTGATAACGTTGCCTCGAACCTCGACGGGGCCCTCCGTCGAGACGATACGCACGCCAGCTCCTTCGAATGGTCCACCAATGAACCCCGTCGAGGCCCCGTTTCGAATCGTGAACCCGTACCAACCCGGATAGCCGCTGGGGGGGCTAGATTCCTGATATTCACTATCGGTACCCCCTATGACGACTCCTCCTTCCGTCGCTGCGACCGACCCTTCGATCTCGATCACGGGACCTAAACCGCCACCGTCGATCACGGTCCACTCGGGTCCTTCCAGCGTGTAGAGGTAGATCGTCGCGCCACTGAAGTCGTCGGGGTTGATCTCGAGGTTCTCGGAGTAGACCGTCTGCATGCCCTGGATCTTGCCCAGCACCCGAATGAAGTAGTCGCCGCTCGCTCCTGCTGCCGAGTCGATCGCGGCCTGAATGGTGTCGTAGTCGGTGGGCACCTCTGCATCGGGCGTGGCCGGTAGAACCGGACGAAGGTCTGAGGTCTGGTAGTCGCAAGCGTCCGTCAGATCCGACCCACCACCAGCGCCGGACGCTGCGGCAGTTCCCCCCACGCCGACCGCAGGCGCGGGGGCCGAAGATCCGATCCACGTGACGCCAAGCTCTTCGGGAAGGGGTAACGGGAACGCCACGATAGACGACCCGCCCCCGCCGGATGCGGCCGCGCTACTACCACCCCCACTGGGAGCAACGATTGTGATGTCGATGCCGCGCGTGGCGGGGACGACGTTGCCATCTGGTGTCACGAACTGAATCGGTATTTCGGGATCCCCGAGGTCGTCTCGAAAGGCAAGCGACACGATTCCGGTGGGTGCGCCGGCGGGCACGGCCAACGTGATTCCCATGGCGAGTTGGGCCAGACCAGGAGCTACAACGTCCAGAGACTCACTCAGTAGCGTCGCGCTATTGACGCCTTGTGTAACGGTGACGGTGTGGTCGAAGAGCGGAACGTCGCCAGTCAGAACCGAGTCGACAATAGTATTCGTGAACGAGTGGCCGACATATGTCAGTGGTGCCGGAATCTCCAGACCAAAGGTGAAAGCGATCACCGAAGGATCGATTGTACTTCCGGATCCTGGTGGCCACTCATCGTTGTCAACAACGAGGCGGAGGTCGAACTGCGTCCCCGATTCGACGACGTTAGGTCCCGACAGGTAGAGCCGGAAAAGATCACCAGCCTCTACGTATGACACAAAGACCAGCGGGAGAAAGAGAGAACTGCACGACCGGATCGAACCATGAGTGCTCCTCCAAAACAGCAAATAGAATGGCGAATAGATGCGATCAACGACCTCAACCGTACCCTCAGCAACCGGCGGACGCAAATGCTGCTTCCGGAGGCTGGAAGTCGCAGAAGAGTGGCGGGGTACGCAAGCAACGCCGGCAGCGAGTCTTGATTCGCGGCCAGCCATCGACGGCCATCCCCAGCCCACTCGAATTCGAGCCGCGCCACGATACGGCCGTCTTCATCTCCCCCGTCTCCACCACGCCCACCCAACTCCCTCGCCGTCTCGCGAAAGCTACCGCCCCTCGGCCACGTTCCATTTCGACACGGCACGGTGGCGTTTCAGCTTCTAGGAGAAACGCGGAAGGTTGGCGCGAGTCGCACTCTTTGGCGATACTGTTCACTCTGCTTGGAAGACACTGCACCTGAAACACAGGGAACGATCGTCGTCTCCGTGCATCGCAATGCCGCCGAAGGGAACAGAACAACCGTGAGCGATTACCTCTATGTCGGGTTCAACAAGCGTGTGGCTGCGCTCGACCCGAAGAACGGTGACATCGTCTGGCAGTGGAAGGCGCCGAAGGGGAGTGGCTACGTTTCCCTTCTGGTCGACAACGG
>JAJFFE010000049.1 GCA_021776775.1 Planctomycetota bacterium
GAGGAGTTGCCCACGACTTCAACAATCTGCTCGCGGCTATCTTGGGCAATGCTGAGCTGTTGAGGCTATCGCCCGGCGAAGCAGGCAACAGTGTTGAGAACATCGTGTCGGCCGCCAAGCGCGCGGGTGAGATGTGCGCGCAGCTTCTGGCATATTCCGGGCGGGGAAAGTTCGTGAGCGAGGCGATCGATCTCGGCTGTCTTGTCGATGAAATGCTAAGAATCGCGGCCGTTGCCATTCCAAAAAGCGTTCGCGTCACACTCGATCTTGCCAACTCACGACCGGTCATCGAGGCGGACCCCTCTCAGATTCGTCAAGTGGTCTTGAATCTGGTGACGAACGCTGCCGAAGCCATTGAAGAAGGGAGTGGCGAGATACGGATCCAAACGGGGATCGGGGATTCGCAGCAACCCGGCGCTGTTTTCGAGTTCGGAGACGAGCAATCTGGAGTCGACTACACATTTATCGAGGTCGCGGATACAGGATGCGGAATGGCTGCGGACGCCTGCGCCAGGATATTCGATCCCTTCTACACGACGAAGTTCACGGGGCGTGGACTGGGTCTTTCCGCAGTCCTCGGGATTGTGAAGGAGTACCAGGGAACGATAGGTGTCTGGTCGGAGGTCGGAGGTGGATCACGAGTTCGTATCCGGCTGCCGGCCTCTCAGAACCCCGTCGTGATCGAGTCGTCCGACGTCCAAATGAAAGAGATGAACCTGTCGGGAACGGTGCTCGTCGTCGACGACGATGAGGCGGTGCGAATCGTTCTCGAACAAATCCTGTCGTTGACAGGCTTCGAAGTGATCACCGCTGCCAACGGTGGCGAAGGGCTCACCCTCTATACGGAGCGGGCCGAGGAGATTGACCTCGTCGTTCTTGACCTCACGATGCCGGTACTGAGCGGGGAAGAGCTCTTTGCGAGAATCCTGCGTCGGAATCCTGACGCCCGAGTCATTGTGACGAGCGGTTACTCGGAGTCGGAGAGTACGACGCGATTTGCCGACCGACAACCCCACGCTTTTCTGGCTAAGCCGTTCGTGATGCTCGATGTACAACGAGCTGTCCGTCGCGCGCTGGCAAACCTGGAGGGGGTCACGCCTGCCAGTTCGGGACTTGCCACTCCTGCGCATCCGGACTTGGACGCTGCCCCACAGGCGCGCGGCACACGCTCCTCCCTCGGGGATGCAGATTCACGCCGGGTGTAGCGGACCTGCGCAGCTTTCAATCACTATCGGGTCGGCGCATTCGAGAGCCGGCGGCACTCGTAACGAGCTCCAGTAGCAATACCGTGAGTCCGTAGCTATTATCGTTAGTTGATCAGTGAAGATGGCAACGCTCACCCGATTCATACAGCAAGCCTAGGCGGAGAAATGATGAAGCTCGTTCATTCGGCGGTTGTCCTTTTGTTGGTTTCGATGTCGAGCCCGCTCTTCGCGCAGCCGCCGCAAGGCCGCGGCGGTCCGCCTGGTGGCTTTCGTGGAGTAAAGCGCGAACTGCTCGATCAGTTCGACGCGAATACGGATGGCTGGCTGAACCAGGAGGAACGAGCAGCGGCAAGAAAGTTCATCAAGGAGAACCCGCCCGAGCGCCGAGGCGGCCGGGCCGGTCGTGGTGGAGGTGGACGACGTAGTTTTGACCCGGAAGAGATGTTCAAGCGAGAGGACAAGAACTCGGACGGTCGACTGACGAAGGACGAAGTGGAGAACGTTCGGTTCATCCGTGACTTCTCCGCCGTTGACAAGAACGGGGACGAAGCGGTCACGCTGGAAGAGTTCAATGCCGCGATGGAAGCGATGATGCGCCGCGGGCGTCGAGGCTCGGGTGGAAATCGTCCGGCTCCCAAGCCAGGCGAGAAGATCGCGATCGAAGATGTGAAGCCTGCGAAGGGGAAGTTCTACGATCTCGAAGTGCTGCGGACCATATTCATCGAGTTCGAGAATGACGACTGGGAATTGGAGCTGCAGGAGTTTCACAACTCCGATGTCGAGGTCCCGGCGACGTTGACGGTCGACGGCAAGCAGTATCCGCTCTGCGGAATCCGATTCCGCGGCATGTCTAGCTACATGTTGGTTCGCGCCGGGAGCAAGCGGTCGTTCAACGTTGCGTTGGACCTGGTGGATGACAAGCAAAGACTGTACGGGTACAAGACCCTGAACCTGCTCAACTGCAACGGTGACGCCACGATGATGAGTACCGTGTTGTACTCACAACTCGCCAGCAAGCACATGCCGGTGCCGAAGGCGAATCTCGTTCGGGTTGTTGTCAACGGCGAGAACTGGGGCGTGTACGCCAACACCCAACAGTTCAACAAGGAGTTCCTGCGCGAGCACTACTCGTCGGCAAAGGGGACGCGCTGGAAAGTAGAGGGCTCGCCTCGGGGTGGCGGCGGACTGGACTATCGCGGACCGGACCGCGACCAGTACGGCCATCCATACCTCATGAAAGACGGCGACGATGAGGCTCTGGATAAACTCATCGAGCTCTGTCGGATCATGGAAGAGGTTCCAGCCGACAAACTGAAGTCTGCTCTCGTCGGGAAGATCGACATCGACGAGCTTCTTTGGTTCCTGGCTTACGACAATGCTCTGTGCAACTCCGACGGGTACTGGGTACGGGCCAGCGACTACAGCATATTCCTCGACAAGAAGGACATGTTTCACATCCTTCCGCACGATATGAACGAGGCGTTTCGGGAAGCTCGCGCGCCCGGCGGCAGAGGAGGTTCCCGAGGAGGGGGACCCGGTGGAGAGCGGCCGCGCGGGGACAGGCCCGGTGCGGGCGGCCCCCCTCGAGGTGATGCCGAGCCGAATAGTCCCCGCGGGCTCGACCCACTGATTGGACTGGACGACGACCGAAAGCCGCTTCGCAGCAAGATTCTGACGGTACCGGAGTTTCGCGAGCAGTACCTCGCGAACATTCGCGCCATCGCTGAGCAGCTGAAGTGGGACAACTTGGGCCCCGTGGTCGCACAGCTCCGGAATCTGATCCAGGACGAGTTGAAGAGAGACACCCGGAAGCTCGGCAGCTACGAAGACTTTGTCCGGTTGACGGGTGACCTCATTCCGGCGCCTGTGGAGGCCGAGCCGGGCGAGGGACGGCGGGGTCGGGGCGGCCGCTCTTCCGTCACTCTTCGGAAGTTCTCCGAGGATCGTCGCGCATTCTTGCTAAAAGCGTTGGACGCCAAGGCGGAGCGGAAGGTATGGCTGACGAAGTAGCCTGCTGAGGTTGAGCCCCTTGCCGCCGTCCGGCAGTTCGTCATCCACCCGACTGCCGGGCGCCCACTCGTTGCCACAGGCCCGGGCATCTAGCTCGAACGTTGTGCGTTCTGTTTGCGCCGAGAGTACTTCTACCGATCCGACGGTTCTTGGGGGCGAGGACGCCCGGGATCGGTCTTCATTGATGACTCAAGCGTATCGGCCCATCCCAGATGGATTCGGTTCGACCGAGGTGAGCGGAGAGAGCTCCGTCGAGTAGTTCCGTGAATCGAGTTACGAACTGCCTCGCGTTGTTGTGTTGGTCGGTGAAGCACAGGCACGCTTTACGGGGAAGGAAGTTGAACGAGTGAAGTGCGATATCGAACTCGTTGACAGCGACGCCCAGGGAGTAGAGTTGGATCTGATTGACTTCCTCGCTTGGCAAGATCTCGCAGCCTTCCACGTACTCGGCTTCTAAGACCAAAGTCCGTCCCGAGTGGCGTTGGTAGTCGCGGGGCTTCTTCACGGGTCCTCCTGTTCGGGTCGGCAAGGTCCTGGCACGCGTCACGCCAAGTCACGGTCGGAGGCACAAGACGTTCTTGGGCCGTGAGTTCCTGATCGGTCTCGGCGTCGACCGGATCTCAATCCGTCCAAAGTCGGACGAGGGGGCGCAATCCGGTCGGCGCCGTTTGCGCGTGTCGACCGACTCGCGGTGCGTTCAGCTCCCGGTCAACTACTGCGCCGATCCTCCCGGAGCCACTCCAAGCCCTCGCCTGATTGCGCGCCAGAAGGCCTTCGCCCTGGCACTTCACGCTCCCCGATCGATCGATACAATTCGTTGGGGGGAGGTGGGGTCTGGTGACTCCCGAGATATACGAGTCAGCCACTGAGAAGTTTCTCGAGGTCGCGGCCCTGCCCGAGGGTCAACGAGCCGAGGCTCTCGACGGGACCGATCCCAAGGTGAGGGTGATCGTCGAGGGTATGCTCGCATCGGACGATAGCGAGGACTCCGAGGGGTTGGGCTTCGAAGACTCGCGGACCTCTCTTCTCTCGGTGGCCGCGGACGGCGTACCTGCTGACTGCGACAACTACGCAGAGTTCGAACCCATCGGCAGCGGCGGAATGGGCACCGTCTATCGGGCTCAGCAACGACGTCCGAATCGAACCGTCGCGATCAAGGTCTTGAGATCCGATTTCACTTCGGAAGACATGCTGCGGCGTTTCGAACGCGAGGGAGAGTTGCTCGGCGCGCTCGAGCATCGGGCGATCGCTCGGGTCTATGAGGTCGGCAGTATCGAGGGTCCGTTCGGGCAGCGGCCGTTCATTGCGATGGAGTGGATCGACGGTCGACCGATCGATCGCTACGCCTCGGAGGAGGAGCTCGGCGTACGTGCTCGTCTCGAGCTTCTTCTCGAGTTGTGCCACGCGGTTCAGCACGCGCATCAGAAGGCTATAGTGCACCGCGATCTCAAGCCCGACAACATCTTGGTCGACGAGCACGGGCAAGTGAAGGTCCTCGACTTTGGCATCGCTCGAGTGGCCGACGACGAACAGACGCTACTCACCGAAGCAGGCGCGCTCATCGGGACCCTCGGTTATCTGAGTCCCGAACGTCTGTCCGGAGGCGACGACGTCGACCTTCGATCGGACGTGTACAGTATCGGCGTGATCGGGTACGAGTTGCTCACGGGCTGCTCGCCGCACGACATCGCGGGGCTCAGCTGGCCCGAGGCGATCGAGCGCATTCGAGTTTCGACTCCCGGGTCCATGAGTGAACACAACCGTCAGCTCGCCGGCGACTTGTCGACGATCATCGGCAAGGCGCTCGCTTCGGATCCGGACTATCGGTACGGCTCCGCGATCGAGCTCGGTCAAGACATCGATCGCTACCTCACTTTTCAGCCGATTCACGCTCGGCCGCCGAGTTCGTTGTATCTGATCTCGTGTTTCGCGCGAAGAAACCGGGGGCTGGTCACTGCCGTTTCGGCTGCGTTCTTGTTGTTGATCGCCGGTCTGTTCGGGACGCTATGGATGGCCAACGAAGCGTCGAACCTCGCCGTTGAGGCGCAAGACGAACGAGACTTCGCTCGCGAGCAAACTGCGGTGGCGGAGGCGATCAACCATTTCTTCAACGAAGACGTGCTCACCGATAGGAAGTCTCGACTCAAGGAGTGTACGCACAGCGGGTTGTGGAATCACTCGCGGGTTCCGCGCGGAGCGTGGGGCGCGCGCTGAACCCGAACCGAACCCGAGCCGATGCGAAATGGCGACGGAACCGACGAGAGT
>JAJFFE010000050.1 GCA_021776775.1 Planctomycetota bacterium
GGTCGAAGTTGTTCTCGCCCTTCCCGCTCCGCTCATCGTGACCGTGGTTGATGTCCAGGGCGCCGGCGTGTCGGGAGCTCGGGTGAACTTGACGGTTCGCGCTCACGACGCCGCGACTCACGTCGAACGGCGTTCCTCGACCAAGCAGACGCTAGTGACCTCGACGACGGGGGAGGCGCGTTTCGACGATCTACTCGCCGGCTCGGGCAGCGTCATCGTAGAGCACGTGGGATACGAGCGGCCGCAGCCCGTCTCGGTCGAACTGGGGACGGGACGACCGACACCGCTCGAGATCACTCTGGCGACAGGTCGTTCAATCACGGGTCGAGTCGTCGACGCCGAAAGCGGCGACCCTTTGCGCGACGCCCGCGTCGGCTTCGGATGGTGGGTCGGTGATAGTGTTCGTACCGATGCCGACGGTCACTATGAAATCGGCGGCTTGCCCACCGACGGCGCTAGGAGACTCACCGCAACTAGCGACGACTATGGTATCGAAACGACGATGGTGGAGAAGAGCCAGAGCGTCGTGGACTTCGCTCTACGCCCAGGGGACACGGTCGTGGGGGAGCTGCTCGGGATAGACGGCGAACCCATCGGTGACGCACTCGTCAGTGCCATCGGTTCGCAGTATCGTCACGATGGTGTGCAAGGCGACGCCCGCACAACGCGCAGTCGTAGCGACGGGGGCTTTACACTGACCAGTCTGCGCGCAGACTTGCCTCACACCCTCGTCATCCAGAAATCGGGCTTTGGTCGCACGCTCATCGATTTCGATCACTCGTTCGCGGTCGATCGAACCATCGACCTCGGCCAGTTGACCATCGAAGACGCGCTCAACTTGGAAGGAACCGTCATCGACGAACACGGTGTCGTCTATGCCGGCGCGATGGTCATTCTCACCGGAAGCAATAGCGATCGCGGATTTCTCCGCCCGGACGCCGAGTCGGCCGTTAACACCCAACGAGGCTCTAGCGAGTCACGGTTTACCGACGACCTCGGCCGATTTCGCTTTCCCGACCTAGCTGCCGGCGAGTACGTATTGGAAGTTCAGCCGCCGAACCGTAGGCGAACCGAATCTGTGTCTCTCAGCTTGAACGAGTCGACGGGCGACCAGCTTATCGAGATCCCCCGCGGTCGTTCTCTTCGACTGAAGTACGTCGACCGCGATCAACGTCCTATTCCCTACCTTTCGATAAGCCTCGATGGAGCAGACGACTTTAGCGAAGGGATGCGCGGCGGAACGTCTGGAGAGTTCTTGATCGAAGGGCTACCCGAGATACCGCTAAGCCTGACCGTGTACGTGCGGCGCACCAGTCGACTGACCGGTTCGCACTACCTTCCGCCACCCACTCGGATCATCGTGCCCAAGGATCAACTCGAGTCCTTCACCCTAGAAGAAGGAGCGCTCGTCGAAGGCCGAGTCACGTTGGAAGGCGATGCACCCTACCCGCGGTTCCATATCACCGTACACGAAGAGCAAGAGGCGTCGCGACTCGTGATTGCCGCGCGGGACGGATCGTTTCGCCTCTACGCACAGCCGGGTGCCAAGCTCGACCTCGAGGTAAAGGGGAATCACTCCGGGAGCGGAGAGCGTCGCGCCGTGGATCCGGGTTTCAGTCCGCATCGCGGAAAGATTCAAGGCGTTGTCGCACCCGCTTCGAATGTCGAGCTGCCGATCGCAAAGCCGAAACTAGATCGCACGCTCGCCGTCAGCGTGGTCGATCCCGAAGGCGCTCCCATCCCGGGGATTGCGATCGAAGCGGTCGCTGGCTTCAACGACACGCAGAGAATAGTCACCGATTCCAACGGTCGCGCCCAATTTGACGCCCTGCCGGCGATGGAGACATGGGTCCGCTTCCCGGTCTTTGCCCCAATCCCAGGAGCGTTGGTCGCACCCGCGCAGCGCCGCGTGGTTCCGGACGGTCAAGAGTTGACGTTCGAGTTCGGGCGTGGAGTCGTGATGCGCGGACAGGTTCTGAACCAAGCGGGCGATCCGGTGTCCGGGGCGATCGTGCAAGGGCCGTCGGATACCAATGAACAGTTCGTAGTCGCCAGAAGCGGGGACGACGGTCGGTTCGAATTCGCCTTGCTTCGTGATAGCCGAGTCGATCTCGAAGTGATCTGGTCGACAGCGGGCGGCGGCCGTCGAACCTCGAAGATCGACGACGTCACGACCACCTCGGGAGAGCTGACGGTTCGGTTCGATCAAGGTGATTGAAGTACGGTGCCGATTCGTTCGCTAGTGATTCGCCTGAGGAGGCAAGAGATGTCGAGACGATCCTTGCTACCCGCCTGGGCGTGCGTCGTCGTGATTTTCACGGGACGCGTTGCGCTGGGCATAGGGGCACCGATTGAACCGAGTTTGGTGATGTCTGTCACGGACGCCGTGGGACTGTCGGGTTCGACTCAGTCGGTCGAGGTGCGGTTTTCGAACTCCTTCCATGCACCCATCGCCGGCTGGTCACTCGGAGTGTGTCACGACAGCATGGTGCTCGATATCACAGGCGCAGTGTCCGGGTCGACCGTGGCCACGATCAATGGCGGCGGGCCACCAGACTTCGAGCAGGTCAACGTCATCTTCGAGGGCACGGAGCCACTCGGAACATCGCCCGGTGCGAACCAAGCCGTCGTCATCTCGTTTCTCGGCAGCGACTCTCTCCCTATCGGCAGCGGCTATGAGTTGCTCGTCCTGGAGTACTTTCTCGAGGGGCCCAACGGCACGGTTACCGAGGTTGAACTTTGTGACGATACCCAAGGTGGCACGGATCCCGTGCAAACGGTCATCGTTTGTGCGTGTACCGTTTCACCAGCCCCGCTCACCGTCCCGGGCACCATCGCTATCGAAGATCAATCGACGTTTCAGCGCGGGGACTGCACCGACGACGGCGCGATCGACATCGCCGATCCGATCGCCGCTCTCTCGTTCGCATTCCTCGGCGGCGACACCCCGACCTGTCTGGACGCGTGCGACTCCGACGACGATGGCGTCGTCGGTCTTGGAGACGCAATATGGACAGTGTCATGGTTGTTCATCCCCGGAGCCCCGGCGATTCCCGGTCCCACCGTTTGCGGCGACGATTCCACGGTCGATTCCATCGACTGCAGAGGCGCGGTGTCGTGTCCTTGAGACGCGGATCCGTGTTTAGCGTCAGGATGAGAGCGAGCCGGACGGCTGTTCGAGCACTGGGCATCGTCGTTTGAGAACCCGAGTAGCCACGACGTGAGCGCAGAAGTCGACTCGGTTGCGGCCAAGCGATCGTTCTCGGCTGTCGCGCTGCATCCCACCGCCGGCACGCATCTCTTCGCAGTTTACGAAGTGACCGAAAACAACTCCAGCCGCGAAGAGCCGCGGTAGCCTGCGGCCTGCCAGGAAATCCACACCTCGCTCCACCTCACCTCACATGTGGCTGCGATCTCCATCGCAATCGCCGTTCGCTCGACTGGATAGACTGTACTCGCGAGCCACTTAGAGGAGCGGTCGAGTGGAGTGACAGCGCCGCACGGCTCACGCCGCGAGAGGCCGTCTCATTGCCCGGCGGGTAGCGTGATCACCAGTTCTTCCGCTTTGCTTGGCACCGTTACGGTTCCGACCGCGGATCGTACCTTGGTCGAGAACTCTTCGATGGTCCGAGGAGGGTTGCTTTGGTCGGCGGCGAGCAGCCAATAGGTGTAGACGCCTGGCTCGAGTTCCGTGGCTTCGAAGGCGTCTTTCTGTTCCAGCCGAATGGCACGGGCAGCGCTCGATTGGAGCTTGGCGATTTCGCCCATCGTTAGGTTCGGCAGGTCGATCTCGATCTCGCCACGCCAGAGGATGAGCATGAGCGATTCGGGGTCGACTCGGCCTTCGACCCGTCCGGCGAACGAACCGCGAGCCGGCGCGAGATCGATGTGGATCGTGTTGGTCCCGGCCGTCAGTTCGAAGAACTGAGACTGGCCGGTCGGCATTCCCTTTTCCACGACTCGGACGGTGAGCGGGCCGGCGGGCAGCGCCTCGAAGGTAAACGCCCCGTCCTTCTCCATGGTCCAGCGCCGCTGAACCGTGAAGCCGCCGGGGGTCCGCACCAAGAGCTCTAGCGACGTCATGGCCTTGGCGGCGTTGGCCACCGTGCCGTCGACTCGGGCGTCGAGGCGGGGCAGTCGGATCGTGAAGTACCGTTTCTCCGCGAAGTCGAGCACTGTCTGAATCTCGACCCGACCGGAGGCGACGTCCTGCTCGAAGGAGACCAGCCCTTCGCCTTGCGGCACACGGAACGTGAACTCGCCGTTGGCGTCCGCTTGCGCCTTGATCGTTTGCTCTCAGAAGCGCGCGACAATCTTGCCCACGAACGGCGCGTCGCCTTGCACGACCCGACCCGTGACGAGAGCCAGCGGTTCCAGCACGATCACCAGGTCGTCGTCTGACAGGATATCGATCTGGGTAAGCGAGAACTCAGGATGGCGGGCGTAGAGTACGGCCACGTCGTTTCGCCCGAACTGGAACGATCCATCGGACCCGGATCGGGCGAGGGTCTCCGCACCTTCATGCGCCACCTGGCGGAGCGCAACGTCGGCGACCGGAGCGCCGTCGGCGTCGATGACTCGACCCCGTACCACGGTTCCCGAACGGACAACGAGCTCTAGGTTGAGCGGTTCGGTCGAGCCGGTCGATTCGACGACCAACTCACCTTCACCCTTCTCCACCGCACCCACCCATACCACGAGCCGCTCGTTCGAAGCGCGTCGCAGCGAGAACGTCCCATTCGGATGGTTGCGCGCCGCGGTGGTGTTGATTGTGGTCCCGTTCGTGACGCGGTGGGAGAAGTAGGGGATCGGCTCGCCGGTGAGTCCGTCGATCACGGAGATCTCGATGGTTTGCTCTCGAGGACTTTGAATCTCCCATTCGAGGTCGTCGGTTCCCGCCGCGACGACGCGGGAATTCTCACCCATAATGACGTTGTAGTCTCCCGCCGTCAGTCCGAGAGCGGTGAACCGACCGTCGCGGTCGGTCTGGGTGAAGGTCACCTCTTGGCCCCGCTGGACTTGGACGGATTGCTGACCGGCCGGCCGGCCGTCGGCCCAAGAGACTCGTCCGGCGATGGAGGTTTTCCATCCTACGTTGACCCGGAACTCCACGCCGGTGGTGCGTCGCTCGTGATCAACCACGAGCGGACGATCACTCTCGGCCGAGAGCGGCGTGCCCTCCACCATGGTCGAGACCCTGTGCTTCCCCGGAACGAGGTTCGAGAGAACGAAGCGTCCGTCGGCGTCACTCGTCGTTGTGCGGTTCGCGTTGACTCGAAGCGGGCTGCACGACACGCGGCACTCGGAGAGCGGCTCACCGAGCTCGTCCACGATCCGGCCCTCGACCACACCTCCGGGACGCGCGACCCAATCTCCGATGCGAAGACCTTCGACCCCAAGTTCGACGTCGAAGCGAGAGTCGGTGACCCGGTTCTCGGTCTCGGCCCACAGTGCGTAGGTTTGTCCGGACGGCAGCCAGAAGCGGAAGTGTCCGTCGTCCTCTCGGCTCGGATCTGCGGTGTGGGCGCCCCGCGTCGACCACGATGTCCCTGCTGCCCTGAACGGGAAGTAGCGCACCGTGGCACCGGCCAGTCCGCGGCGTTCTTCGTCGACTACCCTTCCGGAGACGAGGACCCCCGGCTCGAGGTTCAATCGATACTCCTCCTGAGTTTCGCCGGGTTCGAGACGGACGCTCGGTTCGTAGTTCGTGTTGGATCGGACGTAGCCGTTGGCCAGAGCGGAGATCTTCACGTCGGCGGGCGCCGTCATCACGCCGTCGAGGCAGAATCGGCCTTCCTCGTCGGAGAGAGTTTCCCGAAGCACTTGATCGAAGTAGAGGGCGCGGACCCGCGCACCGGGGATCGGGTTCTGGGTGACCTTGTCCAGGACCATGCCGCAGATCGTTCCGGGTTCGCTCACCTCGATCGTCAGGTCGTCGACGTCACCCTTGATTTGCAGACGTCGCAGCGAGGACGTCGTCCAGCGCGCGTCGGACGTCAGGATGTCGATGACGCCGGGTCGGGTTTCGAAGTCGAACTCACCATTCGATCCGCTTTCGAGGCGAGTGATCTCCTTGCCCGAACCTACCTCGACGACGCGCAATGAAACTCCCGAGACAGGTTCCTTGGACGTGTCGACGACACGACCCTCGACCCGCGCGAGACTCTTGTTCGACGAGGAATCGGTCGCACTATCGGTGACCGGTTCGATGGTTTCGTTGGACACCGAAGGAGTCGCGCCCGATTTCGGGTCCGAGTGCGACGCCACCGTTGGTGGGGGATTCTGTTTGCTTGCGTCTTCGCCGATGGCGACCTTCAAGATGACTCCTCCGCCGATCAGCAGCAGTATCAAAGGAACAGCAATGCTCCAGTTTTTCGTAGCCATGATCCAACCTCCTAGACTCCACCAAGACACTGCCCCGGCGCTCGC
>JAJFFE010000006.1 GCA_021776775.1 Planctomycetota bacterium
CCGGGCGTACCCGAAATCCTTGCCGGTAATCCTACGGAGAATCCTCGTGCCGTAGTCGCGCCCGTTCCGTTGGTCGAGGACCGGGATCAGGATGTCGACCCACTTTCGCGTCTCGACGAGGTGCGGATGATCGCGAGCGAACTCTTCCAAGATGCGCAGAAGACCGTAGGTCTGAGTCCGCAGGCGCGCCGGTGGCTTGGCGACCCAACTCAATAGTAAATCGACCGCTTCTTCGTCCTTGTTGGCGGCGAGCGCGGTCAGCACGGCCAGCGCGTCGCGAGGCGTCTTCGATTCCAGGCCGTCGAGCAGCTCCGCACGTCCGCGGAGGTCGCCGAGTTGCAGAAGCGTGATCGCCAACTCGGACGACGGACTTGCTTCGTAGAGTGCTTGCAGTGCCGGCAGCGCCTCGACGACTCCGGCGTCGGCGATAACCTGCCGGCAGCCATTGCTGCGCTGGGCGAGTTCGTCGCTGCAACCGGCCACCAGTGCACGCACCACGTCGTCCCACGATTCCAGCGGCGGGGCGTCGACCGGTCTCAGCCAAGTGAGGGTACGGAATTGGTTCGTGGTCGAGCCGGGCACCGCACGCGGTCGGTAGTCCCCTTCCGCCAGCGTGAATCGATAGCTCCGGTGTCCCCGGATGCTCGCGCGTATCGTCGGCAGGTTCATGTAGATGGTCCCACCCGAAAGCAGGAAACGCTCGGCGTACCCCGTCTGACGGCGAGAGATGGCCGAGCTCGCGTACGCGTCCAACTGCAAAGTGCTCGGGGCGTTGCCAGGCTCACGGCGCGCGATCGGAAGTCCGGGTCGAAGCTCGTAGCGGTCGAAACGCAGAATCTTCGCCGGTTGCCCAGGAGTCAGTTCCAACTCGAGTTCGACGAATGGGTACTGGTCCGCGCCGGGAACCGGGTCGAAGACCGCGTCGTCGGCTTCGGCCAAACGTGCCGTCCACAGTTCGGCTCGCGCGGCCCACGCGGGGCTCTCCTTCGGTCGCGGCGCGGCCTGGTCCAAGAGGCCGAACGCTTTGACCAACTTCACGTCGACTTGGCGCCGAAGGTGAGAGAGGTTGCCTTCGAGTTGAATCAGCCGTCCGATTCGCAAGGACCAGAGGCTCCGCTTGTTGGCGGCCGAGATTTCCGGGGCGGCCAGCATGCTATCGATCGAGGAATCGAGATTGCGCATGAGGGCTTGATCTTCGCCGGCGAACGCCTCTTCGAACTGGCCGAGCAGAGTCACCCAGCTCTCGTCGTTCAGCTCACCGGCGACGATCGCGGCGAGCACGAGTCGCAGCGCTTCTTTGGTCACGGCGGCGTTGGTGACGGACTCGAGGACTGGCGCGAGCCACTCCCTGACTTCGATCTTACCGGAGGTTCGAAGGCGTCCCACGGCGGCGAGCAGCGCTCGCACGCGGAAGACGCCGCCGCTCGCGGTGGGATTGGTGTTGGCGAGCGACTCCAAGATCATCGGGCGCGAGTCTTCGATCGGCACCGCATCGATCATCCGCCGAAACAGAGTGCGGACGATCCCGTCCGTGTACCACGGAAGAAACCCGAACACCTGCGGTGACGTGAACGCGTGAAAGATCTGACGCGCCTCCGGCTCCGTGAACCCGGACCCGTCCCAGCGGTCGATGATCGCTTGCATGGCGCGGTACTGAAGCCAACTCGACATCGATCCGACTCGCGCGAGCAACTCCGTGAGGCCGACCGTGGATCCTCGTTCGGTGAGAGAGATCGACGCCTCGTCGCGAATCTGCTCCTCGCCGGGCTCTGCTCGGGACTCGAGCCACGCTTCGACTGCGCTCGTCGACTTGGGATCGCCGGCGCGCATCGCCGCGAGTTGGCACTGCAACCGCAACGGTCCGGTCGCGTCGGTGGCGAGTTCTGCCGTTCGCGCGTTGAGGGGCGACGCCTTGGGCCCCGGAGTGGGGCCGGTGCGACTCGAGTTCAACCAGCCGACGATTCGAACCGCCTGGGTGGAGACCGCTTCGACCTCGGAGTCGATAGCTGTCTCGAGCGAAGCGTAGAGTTGGTTTTCGGCCTCTTCGGGGCCAACGGCAGGCGTGGCCGACGCCGAAGTCTGGCTGGTCATGCGAGCGACGCCTCGGCACTCGACGATCCACATCACCGTACTGACCGATCGCTCGACGCCGTCCGACATCACCAACGCCTCGAGGTGGTCCACCTGACGAAGGATGCTGACGGATTCGGCCTGCAGCGGCCGCCGCTCGGTCGGAGAGTTCTGGTCCATGCCGAACGCTATGGAAATGGTGAAGGGGCTGCTCTCGCCGATCGCCTTGACGATCAGGGTGTCCACGACTTCTCGCTTCGACGCGTCGAGGTGTCGAATCTGGACACTTTGCGATTCGGATTCGGCGACGATACGGAGGTCGGTGAATCCGGTGACACGGGCGTCGGCTGCGTCCGGGATCAGCCGATAGACGCGGACGTCGTAAACCCAAGGATCGATGAGATCGAGGATGTACCGAGCCCGCGTTCGCACTTCCGGATCTTCGTGAGTCTCGAGCGCCCGGAGGGTCGCCGCCGCCTCGTTGCCCCGCTCGATCAACTCTGCGGTAGCGCGTTCTCGCTCTGACCACTGCGGGCTAGACAGCTGCGCGACCAGCTCGTCGATCGACCCGTCGAACGGGATTCTCCCGGTTGCTTCCCCGCGATTCCATGCGACAACGAAGAGTAGGATGATCCCTAAGATCTTCAGAAGTCTCGATTTTGAAATCGCTTGCCTCACTGAGGACGCTCCCTTAATCTTTGCTTCGCCGGCGGTTGGCTCGTCGCCGGAACTCACTTCTTTGTGGAAACAACTTGTCCAATTTCGTCGGACTCCAATTCCGTCGGACAATCATGGACTGCACCAGACTCGACGGCCGTTTTCGGCTTCGGGCAGTGGGTGTCCATTTGAGTTTCGCGGATCTGACGGATGCGGGCCAGGGATTTCGTCGGGCGATGCTGAGTCGACCCCGTGAATCTCGCCGGCATCGCGGAGAGATGTTTCAGTTGGCAGGGCTTGCGAGCCGAAGAAGAGCTGTCCAAGGTTTGGTCATACGTTACGGAATCCCGTTGCTACTGTCAGGTCCGCAGCCAGAGTGGACTTCGACGACTGAGAGTGAGCCCTGATGTCGGATGGAACCCTCACCAGCACCCCAACACCCATCATCCCCCTTAATCTGAGCTCAGCGTTTCTCGCCGACCGATCGGTCGGCTGCCTGACGAAAATCAGTGCTGAGCTGCTCGAAGCGCTCGTCGGCCGCACCGGCTGCACGCAGGCCGCGATGATTCGCCTCATGCGAGGCACTGATGTCTCCAAAGGCCGCGCCCTCGCCGCCGTCGACCCGTCCGGAACGCGAGTCGACCTGTCGACGATACCCGGATTCGTGGCATCCGCCCGCACGGTGGATATCGAGGACGATGGAATCGGCGTGATGATCGGAGACGGCTCGTCGCAAGTGGCGTTCTCCTGCGATCTCGGGGGCGACTACCACGCGGTCGTGTTGCTCGACTTCGTCAGCAGCGCTGATCCGTTCCAGCGTTTGACGCGCTCGGAACTCGCCGGCCAGCTGCAGCACGCCTGCCCACTGCTGGCCTGCGCCAACCGCGTTGAAGAACTCGAGGGCGAATCGTCGGCGACGACTCCCGAGCCGGCCGGTGAGGTTACCAGCGAGTTTCCGCACTTCGGCGGCGAGGTCATCTACTACCAGAACATGGTCAGTCGCAGTGCGAAGATGGCGGAGCTGTTCGATCAGATCGATCGCGTTCGCAACAACAAGCTGTCGACGATTATCACCGGCGATACCGGGACCGGTAAGGAACTCGTCGCCCGCGCGATCCACTTCGCCGGGAATCGGGCGAATGCGCCTTTCGAAGTCGTCGCCTGCGGTAGCGTGCCGAACACACTTCTCGAGAGCGAACTCTTCGGGCACCGCAAAGGTGCATTCTCGGGGGCGGAGAACGACCAGGTCGGAGTGTTCGAACGGGGCAGTGGCGGCACGGTTTTCTTGGACGAGATCGCCGACATGTCCATGGAGATGCAGCAGAAGATTCTCCGGGTTCTTCAGGAGGAACGGGTCCGACCGGTGGGGGCGACCGAGTCGTTGCCGATCGATGTGCGCATTGTGTCGAGCAGTCGCCACGACGTCATGGAATTGGTTCAAGCGGGCAAGTTCCGCGAGGATCTGTACTACCGTCTCAACGTCATGACGCTCGAAGTTCCGCCGCTACGCGACCGCCGAGAAGACATCCCGCTCTTGATCGATCACTTCCTCTGCAACCTCAACGACGAGGAAGACACCCAGAAGCGCGTCGCCGACAGCGCCATGCGCGAGCTCTTGCAGTACGGCTGGCCGGGCAACGTTCAAGAGTTGCGCAACGTTCTCACTCGCGCCTTCTTGTCGACGACCGGGCGAACGATTTCCAAGAAGTGCGTTGCGCCGCTGCTCAATCGGGAAGTCACGAATAGCTTCATGAGTGACGACCTCTGCCAAGAAGGCGAGCGGCTGCACATGCGCATTCCGCTGCGGCAGGGTTTTAACGAGATTGTCGCGGAGTGTGAAAAGCTGATCATCATTCACGCGCTGAAGGCGAACCGCGGCAACAAGTCGCGGGTGACGCAGCAACTCGGCATTCCGCGCCAAACGCTCTACAACAAGCTCGAGAAGTACGGCATCACCGAGGAAGACTACGCGACCGAGTGAGCATCGCGATCGAGCGACGACCCAGAACGTAGGTCGTCGCGCCTGCACTTTCCGGCCGCACCTCTACTGCGGCACTTCGCCGTCGATCGGGTAGCGGCGCCCCGCTCCGAACGCCTTGCTCGAGACGCGGATACCCGGCGCCGCTTGCCGCCGCTTGTACTCGCTGCGGAAGATCAGTTGCAGCGTGCGATCGACCACCGCCCCGTCGTACCGTTGGACGAGCTGAGCGCGCGGCGTCCCTTCTTCGACAATCTCCTCGACGAGGGGGGACAGCACGTCGTAGTCAGCGGGAAGATTATCCGCGTCGGTCTGATCCGGCTCCAACTCCGCGGTCGGCGGGCGATCGATGGTGGTCACCGGGATGACGTCGCGTCCGTGCTCACGGTTGATGGCACGCGCCAAGTCGTACACGCGGTGTTTACTCACGTCGCTGATCGCGGCTAGTCCCCCACACATGTCGCCGTAGAGCGTGCAGTAGCCCAGGGCGAGCTCTGTCTTGTTACCGGTGCTGATCACGATGGCGCCGGGGTCTTCGTTGGAGCACTCCATCAGGATCAGGCCGCGGAGTCTTGCTTGTGCGTTCTGTGGCGTCAGGCTGCTTGCGAATTGGTCACGCTCCTCGAGGGCGGTCGCCTTCCAGGCGGCGTAGAGGGCGCCGATTGGTCGGACGCGGCAAGGCATGCCCAGTCGTTCGGCGAGCAGTATCGCGTCGTTCTTGGTTTCGTCGCTGGTCACGTGAGACGGCATGGTGACGCCGATGACGTTGTCCGCGCCGAGTGCCCGGACGGCGATCGCTGCGGTCACCGCCGAATCGATTCCCCCCGAGAGACCGACGTAAGCGCGGGAGAACCCGTTGCGTTGGAAGTAGTCGTGGATCCCAAGCGTGAGCGCTCCGTACAACTCGGCGATCGCGTCCGTTTCGGGCGTCGGCACGCGGGCGACGGAATCGGTGTCGAACGTGTGCACGACTTCCTCGAAACCGGCGGCGGTGGCCAGCAGCAGTCCGTCAGCGGCCACGGCGAAGCTCCGGCCGTCGAAGACCGTCTCGCCTTCGTAGCCGTCTTGTGACCCGACCAAGTTGACGTACACGAACGGAACCGTGTGTCGCCCGACCACCTCGTCGACCAGAGCCCGGCGTCGTTCGAGCTTGCCCACCGAAAACGGAGAGGCGCTGATGTTGATCAGCAACTCCGCGCCCGAGGCGATCAAGTCATCGCTCACACTGACTGGATAGTCGTGCTCCCAAAGATCCTCGCAGATTTGTAGCCCTATCGAGATTCCGTTGACCGCCACCGGGCGTCGGTGTCGCGCCGCCGCAAAGTACTTCGACTCCCAGAAAATGTCGTAGTTCGGCAGGAGCGTCTTGTCGACGGTCGCGAGAAGCTGCCCGCGTTGCACGACGGCGGCTGAGTTGTAGAACCGCCGCGGATCGGACTCGTCGCGATCGACGAACCCGAAGATTGCCGCCAAGTCGTACTTCGCGGACGCCGCGATCACGCGGTCACGGGCGGCGAGGTTGCGGTCGATGAACCGAGGGTTTTCGAAGTGGTCCAGGCATCCGTACCCGGGAATCGCGAGCTCGGGAAAGACCACCAGGTCGGATCCGGCGTCGCTGGCTCGCTCCATCGCCAACAGGATGGCGGCGACGTTGTGGTCGAGCCGCGTGGGCAAGGTGCGGACTTGGGCGAGTGTGATACGCATGCAAACCTCGACTGTACGAAACGCGAACAACAGGACGCGGGGACCTTAGAAGCTCCTCCCGGCGGAGTCGACAGCGAGTCCCGGAAAGTGTCCGAACCCGGGCCTGTCGGCGTGACTATGCCGGCTAAGATACACCCCCACGCCACGAATATCGGAGGAACAGAATGCGAGCTCTTCGCCTGTTGGCAGTGTTGTTGTCGATCGTTCTAGCGCCCGTCGGCGCCCAAGCTAGTGACGTCACGATCCAAGGTCGCGTCTGCGCCACCGACGGTGCCCCCATTCCGAATCCAATCATCATTGCGGTTCGGGAGATGGTCGATCCGAACGCCGGGATCGAGCGCCGGCTCGCCGCGCTGGTCCGGTTGCAAGACCAGCGGACCCTGCCGGTCTCGGTTGCCACCGGGGATGTTTCTGGCGCGTTCGTCCTCGCGGCGGGTAGCGAGCTCAGATACCGGCTGTTCGTGGTTGCGGCCGGATACGCCCCGGCCGTGCTCCTCGGCGTACCAAACCCAACCCAAGACCTCGTTGTGCAACTCCAACCTGGCATCGCGACGCAGGGGCTGGTCGTCGATCACGACGGTGAGCCGATAGCCGATGCTGAGGTCGAGTTGTTCCTCGCGCCGCCCGACCCAGTCAAAGATCCCGACATTGTCGAGTTGGTGATGTCGCGTCTCTTACCGCCGCTATGGAAAGGGCGCAGTGACGCTGACGGGCGTTTCGGCTGTCCCTACGGCATGAAGGGGATGGCGCTCAGGGCGGTCGCTCGCAAGGGTGGATTCCAACAGGGTGATGGCTTAGGCGTTTCCGAGCGACCGATTCACGTGACCCTTGAACGCGGCCTCCTCCAGACGGGTGTCGTCGTGGGCCCGGACGCCAGGCCGCTCGTCGGGGCCGAAGTCCAGGTCACCCTCCTGCTCCCGGGACGCTCGACACCGATGGGGGCGCCGGTCTTGTCCGCCGTCACCGGGGCCGACGGAGCGTTCGTCATCGACGGTCTGCCGAAGGGGGAGCACCGAATCCTCGTCTATCACCCAGAGTACGGCGCATACCGACACCAGCGATTTCGAGTTTCGGATCAGCCCGCAAAATTCAGACTCGCCCGCGGTCGTGAACTCGACATCAAACTCCGCGATTTCCAAACTCGCGAGCCGATAGTCGGAGCGTCGGTGACCGTAGAAGAGGGCAAGGGGGTCGTTCGCAGCGGCGTGACCAACGTCGCCGGCGTCTTCACGGTGCGAGGTCTTCCGACCACGGGTCAACCGGAGATTACAGTGACGGTGTCCGCGGCAAGCTACGCCACTAGCCGCGAGCGTTTGACGCTGGCTGGGCCAGACACAGAACGGCGAATCCGCCTGCATCGAGCCATGATCGGCGCTGGCTCCGTCGTCGATGAGAACGATCAACCGGTGTCGGGCGCGACCGTCTTCATGCAGGAAAGTGTCGGTACGCTCAAGGCCCCCGCCGATGAAGCCGTTGTGAAGCGGACCGACAAGGCCGGTCAATTTGCGTTTACAGACGTCGCTCCTAAGAAGCTCTACTTCTATCGCGTCGTTTGCCCGGGATATCTCGCTGCGGAGGGAGAAGCTTTCCTCGTGACACCGGGCGTGGAGCTACCTTCGGCGCGTCTGGTTCTCCTGCGTCCGCTCGCGGTGGTCGGGGTTGTTCGTGGCTTGGATGGGAAGCCGATCTCGGGCGCAGCCGTCGGCGTCCTCGGCACGTCGAATCTCGTCGAACGGGTGGAGCAACTCGAGCTTCGTGACGTTGCGGACACCGGCGGTCGTTTCCGCATCGCCGGGCTTCCCGCCGGATCGCATCGACTGTTGATCCAAGCGGACGGTTACCGCTCACAGCACGGCGTGACGGTCAAGTTGGTTCGCGGCGCCGTCAACGAAGTGACCATCGACTTAGTTGTCTCTGCCGAGTTGACGGGGACGGTCGTGGATACCGATGGCAACCCGGTCGCAGATGCGGCGATCACCGTGATCGATACGACGGACGGGCTGTTGCGGCTCGACGTCAAGAGCGACGACGCCGGCAAATTTAGAGTCCCGAATCTCGGCGGTTTTCCCGTCACCGTCAAAGCGGAGAAACCCGGCGTCGGCGACGCGCGACTCGAAGAGGTGCCGCTTGGCGAACCGGTGGTCATCACGCTGAAGTGAAGTTGTTCAGCGACCCGACTTCAGATCGTGGCGGGAGTGCCAATACAAGGACGCGGGCGACGCAAGGTCATGGTTGCGCGTCCGGTGGGCCGCCGCGACCGGGGTTGCCGGCGAGATTCTCGCGCGGCGGCGGGGCCGCGATCCGTCGCAAGTCGAACTCGTTACGCTCGGCGTTACTGACACTTAGGACCTCGACTATCCATTGGATCTGGTAAATCCAACCATATGCTTACCGGTACTGAGCGGTATGGAAGCTTCCGCGTCGAGGACCGTACGACTAGGATCGAATCTATACAAACAGCGTGTCAGCCAAATGATGCGCAACGTCAACGGGCGGGGGCTCGACGTATCGAGACGAAGGGTGTGGGCCATGCGCCGGTTCTCTTTGCTTGCAATCTTGTTGCTGCTGCTTCTATCTAACGACGGTTTTGCACAAGCGATTTCATTCGACCTGTCGGGTCCGTTCCCGACGTTGGGGCCAGCCGACGCGCAAGCCGCCGGTGATCTCGACTTCGACGGACATACCGACGTCGTCACGTGCAGTAGTCCCTCCAACGAACTCGAGATCTTCTACGGCGACGGCGCCGGTCAGTTGATTTCGACCGCGTTGGTTCCCGCCGGGTTCGAGTGCTCCGCCATCAACTTGCATGACCTCGACAACGACGGCGTCGCGGAGATCGTCGTAAGTTCGGCGACGACCGCTGAGGTCACAGTGTTCGCCGTAGTTGGCGGAACGTACGCACCGGTGACCACCATCCCGACCGCCTCACCGCCGGGTCGAATCACGTTTGGTGATCTCGACTCCGACTCCGATCCGGACATCGTCGTCAATCTCACGCCCGGTCTGATCCCGGCCGGCGTGCAAGTGTTCGAGAACGGTGGCGGGCTCGCGTTTGGTTCGACCGGCGTCATCTCGCTCGCCTCGATCCCGCGCGACCTGTGCGCCGCCGACGTTACCGGTGACGGTGCCCTCGATCTTGTGCTTTCCACCGTGCCCTTGTCGGCGGGTTCGCAGGGCGCTCTTCTGGTTCTCGAGGGCAACGGCTTCGGGACGTTTGCGCCGGCGCAAACGATCACCGTAGGCTTCTTCGGCGATTTGGAAATTGCGGATCTCAAC
>JAJFFE010000051.1 GCA_021776775.1 Planctomycetota bacterium
GCCCGAGATCTTCTCGATCGCGCCCGCGCCCCGAAAGTCGACGATGCCTAGCGAGTACTCGAAGTCGGCCGCTGCGATGAACAGCTCGCCGTTGACGTTCGGATTGACCCCTTGGTCACCGTTGTCGATCCCCCCGCCGTAGCCGGAGAGTCCGAGACGTAGCGTTTGCCCCGGCGCGGCTCGTCGAGCGAACGGATAGATATCGACGCGACCGGTGAACGCCGGCTCGTTCAGACTCGATCGCTCCTTGATGCGTCCCCCGCGAATGCCGCTCGTCGCCGAGAACTTCGATCCGTCCAAACCACCGACGACGTACGCTTGATAGCGAACCTCAGGAGCGAGGCGCCCGAAGACACCGACACCATCGAGAGACCATGTCGACGGAACGATGACGTTCGCAAAGAGCGGACGCTCGACTCCGTTGAAGCTCGGTGGCTCGTGCTTCTGATTGACGAGGCCGACCGGAGCGAGCATGCGCCCGGCGCGAATGTTGAATCCGTCGCAACACAGGATGTCGACGTGTAGCTGCTCGATGGAAATCTCGCCGTCGTCATCCGACACGAAGGCGTGCTCGATCTCCGTTTCGCTGTGCAGCTGCAACCAATCCGCGAACGCATAGCCGAGATAGAGCACGAATCGGTGAATGTCGATCTGGTCGTTGGACGGCCCCTCCGCCATGTTCGCGTGAATCTCGCCGTAGCCCCCGAAGGTGAATCGCGTCATCCAGGACCGATCCGCGAGGAATCCACCGGACTCGTCGGCTCGCGCGACGCGGGCTTCGAGCTCCGCCACTCGTGCCTCGAGATCGGGATCTCCGGTGCGCTGAGAAGCTGGCGGGCCCGACGCCTCGGCACCGGCGGCGCGGGCCGCATCGACCTGGGGAAGCGGAATCGGGGGAGCCCCCGGAATTGCAGGAGCACCAAACAGGGAAGTTAAGATCAATAATATTGATACGTTAGAGACCATCGTCGTGTCGCTCCTTGGGCGGTGAACTTCGAAGAGCGCAGACCATAGCCACCACATGAGTACCATTCAAGCCATATGTTTGGCTAATCAATCAAAAGTTCTAGACACTCCTCAGCGGCACGGATCCGCCACTCGCGCCCGATCCTCGACGCGGACGCGCTCGATGAGTACCTTCGACCCTGCAACACAGCACGCAATGACGCTCCTGACACCAGCCCTACTCTGCGATCCCTCCTCGGCCCGACCATCAAGCTCAGCACTGGACGCTCGCATCTGCGATACGAGCGAAGTCTACGGCGCCGCCCCCACGTGGTGTGCGACCGCGCTCAATGCCGTCGAGCGCGAAGTGCAGAGTACGAACGCGAGGTACTGTGAATCTCTCCACTCGTCTGATCTCACTCGTGCTGCTCGTCGTCCTGGCGCTGGCGATCCTGTCGGGCCAGGCGACCGCGTCACCGATAGCCCGCTCGATCGGTTGGGACACGCAGGACGTCATCGATCTCTGGGTCGGTCGCGTTCTATCTGGGGAAGAATCGATACCCGATCTGATCTACGAGTTGCGTTCACGCCCGGCCGAAGTCCGACGCAACGTCATTGCGAAGACGGGTGCGAAGCTAACGCTAGACGACGTGCGCGGGGCGTGGGCCCGCCTCGTTAGTGACGACAAGCTGCAGTCCGATCGCTGGATCGTCGAGACATTCATCTGTCTGCCGACTCGGCATCGCGCGAGGCTGCTCGGCCCGCGACACGTCTCGAGCTTTGTCGATGTCGACCGGTTCCCGCGCTTGTGGAAGAAGCTACGCGACGCGTACGAAGACGAGTTGGACGACAACGCAAAGATACGCGAGAAGCGACGCCGTGCGAATCGACGGGGCAAGAGTACGCTCGCCAACAGCTACCAGACGGACAACTGGGAACGGTCGGTCCTCCGCGCCTACCTGGAGCTACTGCGCTTCACACCGAAGACGACAAAGATGGAGACCGCACTCTGGAAGTTCATCGAAAACGGCAAGTCGTGGGGACGCACGCGCACGCTCGCCATCGAAGCGCTGCAAGGAAGCGTCGACTTGAAACTCCTCAAGCGCCACGCCGCCGGGTATCTACGCGAAGAAAACCCGTCCCGTACCGCGCACCTGAGAGTGCTCGCCCACGCGTGTCGAGAGTACCGGTCACTCGACTCGAAGCGTTTGCAGCGGCTCGCGCGCATCATCGATCCCCTTCTGAATCGATACACCGACGTCGATCCCACGCGGGAAGAGACGCGCGCCATGATCTACCTGCTCTCCCAACAACCGGGAGAACTCGGACTGGGACTCGTCACAACGGAAGCGGTGTTCGATCAACGCATCTCGGAGCGTGTGCACGCCATCCGAAGGCTCTCCCGCTTCGCGAACGCTCCCGGTTTCGACGCCGCCATTGAGCGAGTTCGAACAACGGCAACTCGCAAGCCTGAACACCGAGTCAGTGTTGCCATCGCAATTCTCGAGGCGCTCGTCGAGGGCAGATCGGAGCTCGCCGAAGGCGCGTTACGAGAAGCCGCACGCGATCCCAATCCCCAAGTCCGCGTGGCTGTCGCTGGTCTGTCGCGACAGCTACCCGCCGATTCGGCGATCGAAATTCTCGCCCCGCTTCTAGAGGACGACTCCGCGCAAGTGGTCAACGTCGCGATGTGGAGTCTCTATCGCACGCGCAAGTCGGCGGCGCTCGATCGGATTGTCGGTTCGCTCGAGAGGCTTGCCGGCCGCGGCCCGCTGATCGCAAACGACGCGTTGTCCATCCTCGAGAACGCGACGGGCCAATCGTGGGGCTCCGACGTTTCGCGGTGGGTCGAGTGGTGGTCACAGCAAGACGATCGCAAGGACGAGTACCAGCTTCCGAATCTCTCTGCCGGAACCTCGGCTGGATTCTTCGAGCACCGAATCTACAGCCACCACGTTGTGTTCGTCCTCGACCTGTCGGGAAGCATGAACGCCGACGACGGGCTTCACTCGACGAGTCGTTTCGAAGTCTTGCATTCGGAAGTCGAAGCGGCGCTGCGCTCACTCGATCCCGACGTGCGATTCAACGTGGTCGCCTTCGCGGATCGAGCCCACACGCTGTCACCCACGGCGCTGCCCGCTGACCCCAAGAATATCCGGCACGCGCTGAACTTCTTGGCCGACTACTCCTCAGGAAGCACGAACTACTCGGCCGCGTTCAGTCGTGTGTTCGACATGAACGACGTCGATACCGTGTACTTCCTGTCCGACGGAGTGCCGACGGGGCAGAACGCCAGCCCTGAGCGACTCCGCGACTGGCTCGGTGAAAAGAACAAGACGGCGCCGTTGATGATTCACACCGTCGGCATCAAGGATTCGAGCGCGCTGCTGAACCAGATCGCAGACGACCACTGCGGTCAGTACCGAACCATGACCCTATTCAGGCGGCTACTCGACTGATCCGTCACCGCCGATGTACCGAAGCTTGCGACTAGGTAGCTACTCCTTCGGAGTGCCTTCGCCGCTCTTCTTCTCATTGATTCGGGGTCGCTCGGCGCGGTTCGCTAACTCGAATCCGAGATGGTAGGCGATGCGCGCAACGCTCGCGGCCTTGTCCGCATCGACCTTGTCGATCGTGTCGCTCGGTCGGTGATAGTCTTCGTGCTCGCCGGAGAAGAAGAACACGAACGGAATGCCGAGCTTAGCGAAGTTGTAGCTATCGGTACGCCGATAGAACCGATCGGCATCGTACACGGCGGTGTAGTTCTCGAGCGAACACGCCTCGGCCAAGAACTTTCCCATGGTCGAATGGCCGTCGTGTTCTGGCGACGGGCAAATGCTGATCTTGCCGGAGTCGTTGCGACCGACCATGTCCATGTTGAGGTTGCCGACGATCTCGTGACCTTCGGGGAGCGTGTCGTGCCCAGCCCACCACTCGCTGCCGAGCAACCCCTTCTCTTCACCGGAGACCCACAGGAACACCACGGTGCGCTTCGGCGCCGGAGCCTCCGAGTACGCTTGCGCGACTTCGAGAATCGCACACGTCCCAGAAGCGTTGTCGTCGGCGCCGTTGAAGATTTCGCCCTTGGCGTTCACACCGACGTGGTCATAGTGCGCGGAGTAAACCAACACCTCTTTCGACAGCGTCGGATCGCTACCGGGCAGTACCGCGACCACGTTTCTCGATCGGATCGGCGTGATATCAGCCGCGTATTCGAACGACGCGGTGAGGCCTGAAACCTGACCCCGGCGCAGGGGCTGAAGCTTGCCGGCCTCGCGCACGAAGTCGGTCCCGGCCGACTCCAAGTACATGACCGGTATTGTCGGCTGACGTTTGCTCTCAGCGTCGTCGCCAACTTCCGTGCCGTCGCCGAGCAGGAGCGACGAGCGACCGAAGCTACGCTTGGCCCACGACAACGACTCTCCGAACGACTTCGGCTCGGCCGCGCCCTCGTCACCCTCCGCACCCTCCGCAACCTCGGGCTTCGCGCGAATCACCAGTAACCCGATGGCGCCGGCCTTGGTGGCGTTGTTGCGCAGAGCGCGAATGGCCCCAAAAGAGAGACTTCCTCGCCGTCCGCCACTGACAGATTCCATCTCGACCAATGCGAACTTGCCTTTGACGTCGGCGCCTTCGTAGTCGTTGCGTTCGGAGTTGACCACGCCGCCACCAGCAAACGCCACCGGCGCGGTCGTCGCTCCGGGCTCGAGGCCACGCGGGCTGATGACGAAGTCCGTGGCCGCCGACAGATGGACGGTTCGCGACACGTCGTCGTCGCTGTACGTCAACGACACGCGAGTGCGCTCTCGACTCGGCTGGATGCGACGCAACGGAAACTCAGCGAAGTAGCTCGCCTTGCCGTCGACAACGTCGCCACAGGGGGCGAGGCCGATCGCCGAGAGATGCGCTGCGAGGTACTCGCTCGCGAGCTTCTCATGCTCGCTACCCGTATCACGGCCGGACATGAAGTCAGACGCGAGGAACCGGAGGTGAGCCAGCAACTCTGGCGCGGTGATGCCCTTCGCCGCGGGCCCCGACTCGAGCCGGGCGGTATCCCCCGCAACAACCGGCGAAACGAAACACGCCAACACCATCAAGAGAACGCAACGCATGGAGGCCTCCGAGCGGCTCTAGCTTCTTCTTTGATCAAGAAGCGAGGTTACGGGCTCTGGTCGAGACATCCCAATTGCACGGGACGGTGTGAGCGCGGCGTGGGACGGCCGGGATCTCAATCCCAGCGGAAGTCGGCGAGCCTCCCTTGGATTCCGCCTCCACCGACCGTACAACGGGCGCCGGACACCCGCGTCTCGGAACGAGGAACCGTCGATGAAGCTCAGAGTTGCGTGTCTCGCGGCGCTCCTTGTGGGGTGCCAAACGCCCGCCGGACAGCGAATCGGCCAAGACGCGTTCGTCGTGTTCACCTCGCCGGTACAGATCCCGGTCATGGCGTTTCGGGACGCCATCTACAACTTCTCGGACACCGCGACGTCGACCACCCTGTTCCCGTTGACGTTTCCCCTCTACGTGCTGGAACACTCGGCGCTGACCATCGCCCACCTCGGCGACCTGTTGATCTTCCCAGGTCACTTCTTCAGTGACCGCGACAGCCTCCGCGTCTATCGAGGGATCAACCTTCCGTTGGAACGCGGCCCCAACGCGATGCTCTTTTCGGAGGGTGTGGGTACCACCCTGGTGATTGCGGTCGGCATCGGGCTGCCTATCCTCTGGTTCTTGGTTTCGCCGGGCTTGTTCTGATTCGACCGCGCTCCGCTCACGAACGCCCCGGTCGACACGTCTCGACCGCAGGCCGGGCACAAAAAAACAGCGCGGAACTGGATCACCAGTTCCGCGCCGTTGGGAAGCAGTCTCACCTTGTAAACGCTACGGTGCGGGTACTCCGTTGGCGTTGACCGGCAGGTACAGCTCACTTCCGACAGAGACGGGCTCGTCGCCCCACGTGCCGTAGTAGCTCGACCCACCACCGACGACCAACAACCGGTCGTCAGGAGTGTTTCTCACGCCGTCTTCGCCGGGCACCTTGGTCAGCGTGTGACCCATGCGCTCACGTCGAAGCAGACCGCTGAGAACGAGTTCGTCCGCGTAACCCTCGACACCGGTCGGAAAGTACAACGGGTCGAGCGGTTGGTTGTCCGGCACGAGATTGTCTGACTGCAACCAGCTACCCGTGATACCGGTCGGGTTCAGCAAACTGCGATTTCGCGTCGTATCCCACGGCGGAGGAATGTCGTCGATCGCCAGGTCCAAGAATGCCAAGAACTCGCCGTTGACACCATCCCCGTCCAGGTCGCCCTGATCGAGGTGATCCCAGAACGGATCGAAGTACTCGAAGCCTCGTACGACCTGCGCCCCGCAGACACCGAACAGCGTCTGGAAACAACCTGTCGGCGGAGTAATGACTCCGAGCCCACCACCGGTGATCGCCCAGTTCGTCACATGCTGCACGCCGTCGTAGACGCGGATCGTCACAGCCATTTCGCTGTCCGTGAACGTTCGGCCGATGAAGCCACAGTTCATGGGGTCAGCGATCACACTCTCGATTGAGTTGACGGCCAGAGGCGGCTCTTGCTCAAAGAATTGAATCCCCGACGCCGGACCAAATCCAGTGTAAGTGCACATGACCAGCTCAGACTGAACTTGGGAGTCTGCGCACTGAGCGTTCGATTGGTCGCCGTTCATGAAAATGGCCACGTTCGAAACACCGAGCAAACCGTCTATCGTCGTGTTTCGGAACTGGCCGAGGTTCTCGGCCGAACCACCGTTCATCCGCTGGAACATGTTCATTCCAGGAGCAGTCGAGTTGAACCCGGTCGATAGATCGTAGAACTCCATCGACGACTGGTCCGCTTGCCCTAGGAATCCGGGGAACTTCAGATCCGGTGCGAAAACACCAGACAATGTCTGGAACCCGGAGACGAAGAGAACGACGTCATCCGACGTCCCCAGAATGTTGTCGAAGCCAGAGACTTGCGTGGTGACGTGGTCGCCACGTCCGCGAGGAGTCTGCATGGTCGTCACGTCGCCCGTGATGTCCGTCGCCTGCTCGAACGTCCGCGAGGAAATGTTGTAGAACTCGAATTCCTTCACGGTCGGGAACACGGTGATATCGAACTGGAAGAACGGGCTTCCCGGCGGGAAGTTCGGGTCGATGATCGTCTCGTCGACAGCCTTCTGTCCTCCGGCGATCAGGACCTTACCGTTGGCGAGCACCGTCGAAGTGTGACGGAATCGCGGGGTTCTCATCTCGTTGGTCGGCTCGACCCCGTTCGCGTTGAACGACCGAAGCTGAGGATCGTAGATCTCCGCATTCGGGATAGCCAAGGCGATCAGAATGTCGAACGAACCACCGATGATGATGACGGAGCCGTCGTCGAGCAGCGTCGCGGTATGGTAGAGGCGGCCACCGTTGATGAGCGTAATCGGGTCACCGACAAAGTCGGTGTCGATGAAATCTCCCGAGATACTTTCGGGCGGCGGGTTGTCGAAGAGGCTCTGATTGAACACTTCGACGGAGTCGAGCGACGTGAAACTGTTCTCGTCGGTTCCACCAATGATGACGACCTGACCGTTGTCGAGGGCCGTCGCCGTGTGGAAGTATCGATTGGTCTCGAGCGGTGGCCCGATGTACGAAAAGTTGTCGGTCGGCAACGGTGCAGCCGCGTTACTCACTCCCGGAATTTGCGTTCCGTTGGAGCTACGAGATCCACTGTTGCAACCGGAGAGTCCGACGGCCAGTACGGCCATCGAAACTAGAAGTGCATTCATTTTCATGACGAGATCTGCTTCCTTTCTTCCCGCTCGAACTTCGCGAACTCTCTCGTCGCACCGACACTAATCACTTGCGTGATCGAGGGTAAATGCCCCGGACGAGAAATGACCCACTCACTTGCGTCTCTCAAGGGTTGGATTCGTTTGTCGCAGCCGGTGTGTGAACAGAGCAGCCACTCACAAACCCGGACCCAGACGCCGAGGCGAAGCTCGAAACAGAGAGGGTATTCGCCTGTGAGTCGTACGGCAAGCCCCGAGCCATTGAGCGAAAGAAAGTGCTCCACGCAAACCACGCCACGGGTGCCACTTGTGCAAACGGACCTTCGAGATTTGAGCAGACCCAGAAATGTGCTGTGCGGAATTGACCCACACGACGGGCCCTAATTGCAGGGCGGTTTGACGCGGCCGGACGACCGTGACACGGCGATGACGTTAGCGGCCCCCGCTCAGCGGGCGAGTGGTCAAGACACGGAGCCTCGACCAGACCTCGGCGAGCAGTGCCGCGGCCGCCGCCCGCCGCGGATAGCTCCTGCGCAGCGGACGCTCGGAGATGACTTCGCGGAGCACCCGAGCCGCCTCGTCAACCGGGATGAGGAACGGCTTCACGTCGGATCGCGCCATCTTCGTGTCGACGAAGCCGAACCTCACGTTCGATATCGCTACGCCGTAGCGCCGTACCTGCAGGCCCACCGATTCGAGATAGCGGGAGAGGGCAATTTTGGAAGCGCAGTAGCTCGCTCCGTCCGGAAGGTGTAGCGCATCGGCCAAGCTGCTCAGTCCGATGAAGTGTCCCGATCCCCTCTCGGTCCAAACAGGCAGCACGAACTCGAGAGTTCGGATGGCCGCGCCAAGATTGACGTCGATCACCGCTGACTCGCCAGTCCCGCGCTCCGGAGGACAGTCATTGCCGATCCCTACACAATAGACAACGCAGTCGAGACCGCCGGCCCGCTCGGCAACCCTCCGTAACTCCTGCTCATATTGCGGCGAGTTCACGTCACAGACGCTGTGTTCATAGGACCCATGCTTCAGGGGCGACGGGCTCCGCGATATCCCGGACACACGCCACCGCTCGGACAACAGCTGGCGCGCCGTGGCGAGTCCGATTCCGTCGGACGAACCGACGATCAACGCGTGACGATGAGTCGACCCCAAACTTCCTCCTAGATTCGTGTGTCTCGACAGCAGAAGAATGTCCTTGCGTGCGTCACGGTGCAACTGTCAATGTGAGCTCTGGAGGTCCCGCATGCGCTCACTGTTCATCGTTCTGGCGACGCTCGTCGGCGTGAGCGTGGTAGCCGCGACCACGGCCGTTGCCACGAACGCAGTAGCATCGATAGCTGCCCCCTCGCCGGCTCCCCGCGCCGATGCAGCGTCGAGTGCTTCGGCTGCCGTTGCGCTTCTCGACTCGCTCGATGGCTCTCTGCGCAAAAAAGTGCAGTTCGAGTTCGCGGACAAAGAGCGCTCGGACTGGCACTACGTTCCGAAAGACCGCCACGGGGTAAGCCTCTCGGAAATGAACCTCCGCCAACGCAGCTGCGCACACGCTCTCCTTCGCTCCGCGCTCAGCGAGCAAGGCTACCTGAAGTCGACGGCGATCATGGCGCTCGATCAAGTACTTCGTGAAATGGAAGAACGACGCGGCCGCCGAGCAGCATACCGAGACGCGGAAAAGTACTGGTTCTCCATATTCGGTACGCCGTCGCCCAGCGGTCCGTGGGGATGGCGAGTCGAAGGGCACCACCTCTCGCTCAACTTCACCGCCGCCGGAGGAAAGATCTCGGCGACACCCATGTTCCTCGGCGCGAATCCAGCACTCGTAACGGAAGGAGTTGCGGCTGGTCAGTCAGCGCTCGGGCGAGAGGAGTCCTTGGCTCACACGTTCCTCGCCTCGCTGAAGGACGCCCAACGGGCGCAAGCCATCATCTCCAAGACCGCTCCGTCCGACGTGCAACTCACCCCGGGGAAGGCCGTGAGTTCACTCGCCGCCCAAGGACTGCTCGTTCGTACCCTCACTCCCGAACAGCGAGGAAACCTGTGGCGACTGGTCGAACTGTACGCGGCGAACCTGCGGCCAGACCTTGCCGAACGTGAACTCACTCGGTTGCGCGAATCCGAATTCGAGCCGGCGCAATTCGCGTGGGCCGGATCGACCAAGCCCGGCGAGCGCTGTTACTACCGGCTGCAGGGGCCGTCGTTCTGTCTCGAGTTCGATCGCACCGAGCCCGGCCAACCCGGCCACGTCCACACTCTGTGGCGCGATGACCAACGCGACTTCGGAGCGGCACTGGAAACGCACCGCCGGCAGCAGCATCGGACCATCATCGACGACCCACCCAAGGAGCCTTCGGCCCGGGCGAGACTCGACCGGGCGATCAACGCTCTGCGGAAAGCGCGCAGCTACGCGGCACATTGGCGCTTCGACATCGGGTACTCCGATTCGAAGGATCACGCGCTCGACGTAGTGGCGTTCATGCAAGACTACGAAGCCGTAATCCACGGTTCGACCCTGTCGGTTCCGGTTCTCGATCTATTCCGTAACGGCAACAAGGGTGTGATCAAGGGGCTCCGCGGCTGGCAGAGCGACGAAGGTCATATTGTCGGGAAGTGGATCGCTCAGCTCTTGGTTCGACCGGAGATATTGCTCGACGAGTCGAAGCGCGGTCGATCGACGTGGACCGCCAACACGGCCGGCGGCGGTGTGGTCGCGATCGAACTTCCCAAAAAGATCGCGGCGCGACACTGGGAGCGCGTGATCCGATCGCGATGCATGGCAGGGAAAGGCGAAGACACGCCGGAGCACTTCGGCCGAATCGAACAGACTCGGATTCGCGGCCGGGTCGAGGTGGTGGTGTCCGACGAAGACCGCCCCACCGAGATCAACGTCGTGATCTCGGTGGCGCTGTCACCCAAGCCGCCGACGCGCGGATCAGGCCGCAAGCCAGTCAAACCGAAAGCCGACTTCGAGACGGAAGAACATCTCGTCGTCAAGCACCGGTATCGACTGACGAGGATCGGCTCGGTCGAGCCGATCCTGATCCCGGCCGACGCGAAGAAGGCTCTGCGCTAGCGATACTCTTAGTCGGCTACGGAATCGCGAATGAGAATGGTCCGGTGGCATCGATCGGATGATCCACGCCGACCGATGCACCCAACACCGTCTCGAACGTGTAGACGGACGTGTCGAATTCGACAATCACGTTGTCTTCGCGGAACGGGATCAACAATCCCGAGTCCTGCACGCCGACGTCACCGATCACGGGATCGACACCGAAGCCCAGCGGGACCTGATCGAACAGGAATCCCTGAGGGTCAATCTGGACGAGCTGACCTTCGCTCCCGCTCGGTGTCGAAACGTACCAGAGCGCGCCCCAATTGACGGAGTAGTGAATCGAGCCGGCACCGCTGTCCGGATAGATCAACTCGAAATCGCCGCTCGACGTGACCCGGAACACACCCGCACCGGCCGAACCGGAGCCTGTGAAAAAGACCGACTCCTCAGTGTCGATGGTGGCCCCACGGACGTCGTACTCTTCATCGAGCTGGAGTAAGACCGTCTCGTCCCACGACGAGAAATAGTCATAGCGAACGACCCACGTCGACGCGGGGCTCGAACTCGTCGTCACCAGGATCAGGTACCCGTAATCCGAAACGACCATCGCCTGAGCTTCGCCAGGATACGTCGAAAGTTGATCCTGCACGGTTCCCGGGACGCTGAGCTGCAGAACCCGGTGCTGACCCAACGTTGCGTTCTCTTGTACGACGAAGACATCGCCGAACGACACGCCGAGGTGCTTCAACCCGTCGTACTGAGGATCGCTATCGATGTAGGGAGTCACCGTGGGAACACCGGTGTGATCCGTGACGAATTCCAATACCGAATCCGCTGAACCTCCTGCGGTCGACGTCGAGTTCAGGACGTAAGTGTACGTCGGCGGTAAACACGCGGGTGTCGGCTGTAGACACTGCAGCAGCCCGCCGTCCCAATCGCTGCCACACGACGGATACGGTTCAGGTGGCGCCGCACCTCCAGCGAACAAGAAGGCGAGCAGGTAGACCGCGTCGCCAATGTTGACTTGATCATCGTCGTTGGCGTCCGCGGCCTGCTCGCACGGTAACGGCGCGGACGGACCGAACAGGACCGACAGCAGAGCGATGGGGTCGTTGATCAGAACTGCGGTGTCCTGATCGACGTCGCCCCGAATGAAGTTCGAAAACTGAGCGTCGGCGCGAGCGCCGAACCAGAGCAAACACACTATGGCAAGGGAGAGAACTGGTTGGAAACGTGAGGAGATCCGTATCACGAGTTACGCCTTCCTTGTACTGCGTTCTGATTTGAAAGCCCCGACGACGATCAGTAACCCGTCACGTCCAGCGGCGCCGTAATTCCATCGTCGGGATCGAGCCACACTTCTGGGGAAGTGGACCAGTGATTGAATCCCATGACGATGCCGACATCGACAAACGGAATTCGCAACTGATCGAACGTGCTCGACACATCCCCGAGGACGGGGTTCACGAAACCGAAGATAGGGCTGTCGAAGACAATCGCGTCGCCATCGAACATCAACACCCGCGCCTCTTGGCCGGGGTCGCTCGCGACGCCGAACATGACGAACAAGTCCTGCGAGTAGCGCAATCGACCGGGCGCGCCCGACACGATCCACTGCAACTCGCCGGAGCTGTCGACCCGGGCGAACCCGCTGTCGGTGGGCGTGCTGCCGGTGAGATAAATCTCGCCCAGCACTGTGATCGCAGCGTCAACGATGTCGATAGGTTCCGCCGTCGACCAGAGCACCGTGTGCGTTCCGTCGTAGGGGTCGAACGTACCCGCTTCGATCGTGGGACCTGATTGCGTCACGATGAACAACTCGTCGTGCAAAGCACCTTGTGTCATTGCAAGGATCGACGCGCCAACGTCGTGCGAGTCCGTGACAGAATCACCCGAAACCCGGCCAATCCAACCGGACTCGGTACCCACGAAGAGGCTATGGCCATGGGCTTCGAGTTGGCTCGTCTGATCGAACGGTGGCGGAAGTGAAACTGTGGTCGCGGTAATCGTGCTATCGAAGAATGAAATCTCGACGCGAATAAGTTCCGACACTCCACCCGGAGCTTCGAGCACGTACGCGACCTCCGGTGGATAGCACTGGGACGGCATCGGCCAACAGCCGAGGGAGTCGAACGTCGGATCTTCACCACAGGCTGGGAACGGACTCGGCGGAGAAGGAGTGCCGGCGGTGAACAGGTATGACAACAAGTAGATGGGATCGCCGATCGTGACTTGCCCGTCGTCGTTGACGTCGGCGCGGTCATCGCAGTCGTACGAAACACCGGACACGAACAGCATGTTGAGCAACGCAATCGGATCGGCGATCGATATCACGGTGTCGTCGTCCATGTCACCGCGAATGAAGCGCTCGATTGGCACACACGCGTCAAGCGGCCCAGCCATCGAGCCGAGCAGGACGAAACAAGCGACCAGAAGCACGGCCGCTGGTAGAAGCGAACAACGCACCTGGCCCTCGACCTTGGCGCCAGAATCTCCGAGCGCCAGTTCGTCAACTTTTGGATTGTTCATGACCGTTAGCCCATCGCCCCCCCGGACGAAGAAATCGTACTGTTCAGCACCTTCGAAAGCTCGCCCGAATCGGGGAAGTCGTCAGGCAAGGATCTCGTGCACCACTCGCCCGTGCACGTCGGTCAGCCGGTAGTCTCGGCCCTGAAATCGATACGTCAGCCGTTTGTGATCGACCCCAAGAATATGCAGTATCGTCGCGTGCAGGTCGTGAACATGAACGGCACCATCGGTCACCGAATAGCCGATTTCATCGGTCTCGCCCCACGAGAATCCACGCTTGACGCCACCACCGGCCATCCACAACGTGAATGCGTCGATGTGATGATCTCGTCCGATCGCCTGCCGAACCTCGCTCATCGGCGTGCGACCGAATTCACCGCCCCAGATCACCAACGTGTCGTCGAGAAGCCCACGTCGCTCTAGGTCGCTGACGAGTGCAGCGGACCCCTGATCGACCTCTCGGCAGCGAGCCTCGAGCGGGCGACCGAGGTTGTTGTTGGGGTCACCGTGGTGATCCCAATCGGCGTGATACAGCTGAACGAAGCGCACGCCACGCTCGATCATGCGACGCGCAAGCAGGCAGTTCCGCGCGAAAGACGGCTTGTTGTCCTCCACGCCGTAGAGACGCTTGACGGACTCCGGCTCGGAGTTGACGTCGTTCAATTCGGGAGCGCTCGACTGCATCTTGTAGCCGAGTTCGTACGCGGCGATACGTGACAGAATCTCGGGATCGCCGCTGCGTTCGAGCGCGACGCGATTGAGCCGATCGAGGACGTCGATGAACTCGCCCTGCTCCTGCGAACTCACGCCGGTTGGGTTCTTCAGGTTGAGAACCGCTTCCGCGCCCGAACGAAACGGAGTGCCGGCAAACCGAGTCGGCAAGAAACCATTGCCCCACAACGGCGCTCCGCCGCGCGGCCCGCGAGAGCCGGATTGCAGAACCACGAATCCGGGCAACTCGTCGGCGTCGCTGCCGAGACCGTAGAGAACCCACGATCCGAGGCTCGGACGGCCGAACTGACCAAACCCGGTATTCATGAACAGCTTCGCTGGACCGTGGTTGATCTCGTTGGTGTGTACCCCGCGGAGGAAACAGAGCTTGTCGACAATCTTCGCGGTATACGGCAGCAGCTCGCTCACCGGAGCCCCGCACTCACCGTGCTTCGCGAATGCGCGACGTGTCCCCATCAACTTCGCGGTGCCTCCGTCGATGAACGCGAAACGCTTACCCTCGGTGAAGCTGGCCGGCGCCGGCTTGCCGTCGAGTTTCTGGAGCGTCTCCTTGGGATCGAAGAGTTCGAACTGACTCGGTGCGCCGGCCATGAAGAGATAGATGACATTGCGCGCGCGCGGCCGAGGCCCGAGCGGAATGGACGCCAAGGCTTGATCACCGAGTAGCTGCGAGAGAGCGATGGATCCTAGTCCGAGCCCGCCGCGTCGCAGAAACTCACGACGAGTCACTTCTTGCCGGTAGCGGCTGGCCAACTCACTCTCGACCGGATCACGCTGTGTCATTTTGTTACCGCCATCCATTCCACCGGACTAGCCACGAGTCACGAACTCATCGAGATTGAACAGAACGCGTGCAAACGCGGTCCAAACTCGTTGCTCGATCAGCGGCGGTTCCAGCCCCTGAGCAACAGACGAGGCGCGTTGAGATGCGAGATACTCGCGCAGGATGCCGAGTTCTTCTTCCGTTGGCGGCCGCGAGAGACAGTGTTCGAAGCCGGCGCGAATACGGTTTTCGTCGCCAGTGGCTTCGGTCACCAGCCGCTTGCCCAACGCCGCGGCGATCTCGATCATCATGGGATCGTTGGCGAGCGTCAGCGCCTGAAGCGGCGTGTTCGACGTCGCTCGTTTCGTGCACGCGACGTTGGCCACCGGCGCGTCGAACGTGATCGCAAAGGGGTACGCCGCCGATCTCCAGATACGGGTGTAGAGAGTCCGCCGGTATCGATCAGCTCCAGTCGACGGCTTCCAGCTCTTCCGGCTCTGCGTAAACGCATAGACGCCCGCTGGCTGGGGTGGCTGCACCGGCGGGCCGCCGATCTTAGGCGTCAGGATTCCGGCCGCGTGCAGCGCAGAATCACGAATCCACTCCGCGTCGGCTCGCGTCCGACTCTGGCGCGCGAGCCAACGATTGCGAGGATCAAACTCGTCGAGCGCGGGCCGCGCGTTCGACGACTGTCGGTACGTCGACGACGTGACGATCGTGCGGTGAAGTGACTTCATGGAGAAGCCTCCTCGGACGAGTTCTTGCGCCAACCACTCCAAGAGGTCGGGATGAGTCGGAGTGGCACCTCGCAACCCGAAGTCGTTTTCGGTCTGGACGAGACCACGGCCGAAGAACCGCTGCCACCAACGATTCACGGTCACTCGGTGAACCAAGGCGTGCTTGGGGTGCACCAGCCAGCGCGCGAGGCCGAGTCGATCGGGTTGAACTTCCTCTTCCGAAAAGTGATCGAGCGCACGCGGAACACCGGGCGAAACCTGCTCACCCGGGTCGAGGAAACTGCCGCGACTGAAGATGTGAGTCGGACGAGGAATCTTACGCTCGCGCAAGACGAGCGACATCGGCAGCCGAGGGCGCGTTTTGTCGTGATCGACGAGCCGCTGCCACGCCTCGACCCAATCGGACGAAATCGTGGGCGCTGGCGTGTCCGCTCGAGTGCGACCCAGCGCCACCCGGAAGCGACCGAGGACGTGGTTGGATCCGTAGAGTTGATGCAGTTCGATCCGAAGCTCGGTGCCTTTTAGCTCCGCGCCCTCGTCTCTGCCGAACGGCGAAGCCAGACGAAAGTGGGCAACGTGGGGCACGCCGTAGTGAGGGCGAATCGCCCAGCCAGTGTCCGGCTCGGCGGAGATTGCGCCGATCACCGGATAGTTGTCTTGAGAGTAGTCCGCGGTTGCCGCCGCGATCTCGAGCTCGATCCACGGCCCACCGGAAGTTCGCTGAAGGACTCTGATTTCACTCAACACGAAATTGCCGTGTCGAGTGCGACCGGGCCCCATGCCCCCGAGCCCGAAGTCCGGAAGCGCCTCGAGACGAATCGTGTCGAACCGTTCCCCGGCCCGCCCCTCCAAGGCGTAGATCGAAGTCTGTGGGTTGTGAGCCACGCTGCGAAGTGAACCGTCCGCGCGAAGCCGAAGCTCGGGACCCTCGCTCGCTTCGAATCGATCCGGCCGCCACACTCGAAAGGTCGCGCGGTCTACTCGTGCTCGCTCGTTCAGGGTGGCGACTCGTGCCTTTCGCTCGGCGTCGAATGCGTCGACGAGCTGCGCGGTTTTCTCGTTCGTGAGCGACACGGTCGGCCCGGTACTCACTCCACCGTCTTCGGTCTGGTTGTAGAACGCGAACAGCTGGTAGTACTCGCGGTGCGTGATGGGATCGAACTTGTGCGTGTGGCACTGCGCACAGCCGAGCGTCTCCCCCAACCAGACGGCACCGGTGGTGTTGACTCGGTCGATCACCGCGTTGACGCGATTCTCTTCGTCCTTGGCGCCGCCCTCTTGATTGATCTGGGTGTTGCGATGGAACCCGGTCGCGATGCGCTGGCCGTTTGTCGGATCAGGAAGCAGGTCGCCGGCGATCTGTTCGATCGTGAATTGGTCGAATCCGAGATCGCGATTGATGGCGTCGACGACCCAATCACGATACGGCCACATGGTGCGACCGCCGTCGATCGTGTACCCGTGCGAATCGGCGTAGCGCGCCATGTCCAACCAGTGCCGCGCCCACTTTTCACCGTAGTGCGGGGACGCAAGCAACCGGTCCACCACCCGGGCGTAGGCGTCGGGACTCGGGTCGGAAAGAAACGCGTCGACCTCGTCGCGAGTTGGCCCCATTCCTATGAGATCGAGCGACACGCGACGAATCAGGGTACGCCGATCAGCCTCGCGCGCCGGCTTCACTCCGAGGTCGTCGAGCTTCGACAAGACCCAACGATCGACGGGGGTTCGTATCCACTGCTCGTCCGAGACAGCGGGCGCCACCACTTTGCGAAACGGTCCGTATGACCAGTGCGGCCGCCATGGCGCGCCGTCGAAGATCCACTGACGAAGAGTCTCGACCTCGTCCGCGCTCAACCCTTCGGACGGCCCGTGACCCGGGGGAGGCATGCGGTCATCGACGTCGTTCGTACGAATGCGACGCAACAACTCACTGGCCGCGGGATCTCCGGGTTCGACGACTCGGGAGATCCCCTCGGACGTGTCCAACGAAAGCTTGCCCTTACGCGACGACGGATCTGGCCCGTGACACTCGAGACAGTGTTCCGCCAAGATCGGCCGCACCGCACCGTAATCGGATCGATCCGCAGCGTTGGGCTCGACGCCAAGCGCGTGCGTGGACAAGAGCCCCATGACTAGCAAAGAGAGAGCGTAGCGTTTCATGTCGGCAGTATACCGAGGAAGCGCGCGATGGGGTCACACCAGCAGTCGATCGGCCACGTTCAATCGCAGGGAGTGTACGACTGACACGAGAGCGGGCTCCCGGACCCAAAGGCGCACGTCGGAAACGGCGGCGGAGGGGTGGGTCCGGATAGAAAGAAATAGTTGATCAGCCAAATCGAGTCCGCAATGTTGAGCGTGCCGTCGCCGTTACTGTCGGCGGCTCTGAGGCACGACGGCGCGGGACCGCTCTGAAATGTCCAATTGATGAGGAAAATGGAGTCCGCCAGATTGACGATCCCTTCCCCGTTAGCGTCACCACGAATGTAGTCGCCCTGTACGTCGACGGGAACCACGCTTCCGGTAAGGGTCGTGGGAATGATCGTGTCCACGTAACCCATCCCCGGCCCCCCGCCGCTCGGGACCGCGCCCGCGAAGCTGATCGGCACGGGCGGATTCCCAATCGTGTCGCAGATCCCAAGATCCGAGTCCGCGTCGCCGAACGTTTCATAGTTGGCTTCGTAGAGCTGGTAGGTACCCGGACCAAGCACGGTACCGCCACTGAAACTGAGCAGGACGGCACACGTCCAACCAGCGCCAGGGTAGAGGGTACGGTTCTCGAAGTCTGGATCGAGGTCGTCGAGATCGGGTCCGACACCCACTGAGAGAATCGCGGCCGAGGCCGGGTCGTGACAGACGCCGAACGACCAACCGACCAAGTCATCTCCGGTGCTGCCAAAAGTGACGGTGACCTCCGACTCGTCAGCGCCAACTTCTACCGCACTGCCGAAGGCGAGGGTGAAGTCATCGCTTGCCGGAGGTGCAGCGGGTGGCGCACACGACCCCGCGTTCGCGCATGTCAGCGAATCGGCCGTCGGATCGAGACCACAGTCGGGGTACGGCGGCGGCACCGACACCATCGTCACGAATCCTGCGTTCAACAACGCCTGAATGTCGGTCAAGTCGACCGAGCCATCATCGTTGAAGTCCGCGGCATCGAAGCAACCGGGAGCAGTGCCTCCCGAAAAGAGCGCGTTGGAAAGCGAAGCGGCGTCGACGATGAAGTCGACCACGCCGTTCCCGTCGACATCGCCACGAATGAACGGCTCTTGCGCACCAAGCGGCGAAAGCGACGCCACCAACAGTGCAGCGACAAACAGCGCCGTGATCAATCGCACGACTACCGGCAACGCACGAAGGCGCCGTATCAATGTCCCCATGGAATTTTCTCCTCGATTGCGCCTCTTTCGGATGCGGCGTGCCTACGGTGCGTCGTACTAGCCGAGCCCGCAGCAATATCCACACTGTCGAAAGAGTAAGTTCCAGAGCCCCGCAGGATGGTAGTCGTTGTCGGTGAGAGCGCAAGGCCCTGTGTCGCTACGTTCGGCGAGCAGGCCAGCGACCCCAAAAAGAAAACGCCCACCGCGGAGCCTTGCTCCGCGGTGGGCGCTTGGAGAATGTCGCGATGCGCCGGAACTACGGGCAGAGATCGCCGCAGTCGAGCGAATCGGCGGTCGGATCCGGTCCACACGTCGGATACGGTGCAGACGGCGCCGATCCGGACGAGAAGATGAACGACAAGGCGTAGATCATGTCGTCGACCGCGAGCGCGCCGTCATCGTTGACGTCCGCTCCGTCGAGGCAACTCGGCGCCGATGCGCCGGAGAAGAGATACGCCCCGAGAGCGATGATATCGGCCAAGTTGACCGAGCCGTCGCCGTTGACTTCGCCGCGAACGAATCCTGGCTCGACGGCCGCCGAGCACGAGTCGGTCGCGCTGTCCAAGCCGTCGATCGTTCCTCGCACGGTGTAGTCATGGCTCCCGAATCCGGGATTGCCATCGGTGTAGCCCGTCGCGCCTCCACCGAGGGTCGCGATCGCCACGCCGCCGCGAAGAACGGTCACGCTGTCGTAGCCTTCACCGTTCAACCAGCTCAACACAATGTCGAGCCCGGACGGCGCGCAGTTCAAGCTCGACGGTGCGACCGGCGTCACGTCGGCGCTGCACGTGGCGTCGGCGCTATCGAGTCCGTCGATCACTCCACTGACCGCGTAGGCGTGCGAGCCGCCGCCGGCGGAGTTGTCGGTGTAGCTCGTCGATCCCCCAGCGAGGGTCGCGATCACCGTTCCGTCCCGACGAACTTCGACGTTGTCGTAGGACTCACCGCTTACCCAAGACAACCCGACGCTGCTTCCAGACGGCGTACATGTCAGACCCGTCGGGGCTAGCGGCATCATGTTCACCGAACATGTCGTGGCCGGAGATTCATCCGATCCGATCACCCCACGAACATCGTAGGTGTGAGTTCCACCGGCCGGGGAATCCGAGTGAGACGACACTCCCCCCCCCAACGTGACCAACAGGGATCCGTTGCGGTAGACGCGCACCGAGTCGTAGCCCGAAGCGTTCGTCCACGACAGGTTGACGTTGCTGCCACTGACGATACAGCTGAGACCCGTCACCGAGTCCACCTCCGGGGCGCCGAGACCGAACACGTCCATGTACAGAACCATGGTCGTGGTGCGATCAGCCGCCCCGCCGATGCCCGCGAACTGGAACGAACAGCCGATGACCGGACCCTGGCCCGCCGGCAAGTGTGCGATTCCGATGTTGTCCGCGTTATCGGCGTTCGTCCAACAGATGTCAGCGTCAACCGTGGACGGCGAGAGGTGATCGATCCAGTTGTTCTCGCCACTGTAGGGCACGGTACCGACGATGCTCAAGTCGAGACCAACCCCGGAATCGAGTCCCTCCAGGTTGCTCAAATCGGCGCTTCCATCGGAGATCCCGATGATCCCGTTGACGTCATCGAACGCCGTCGCCGAGTCATAGGCCCAGACGTCGCCACCCTCGAGGTAGACGCGTCCCCCGGCAAGCACGTAGTCTTTGAGATCTTGACCGTCGGACGCGCTCATGACGTGGTTCGCGGGAAAGATTCCGAGGCATGCAAACACGGCGTCGTACGCGGCAAGAGTCTCGGTCGCGATGCTGGTCACGGTGACGACGGTGTAGCCGAGCGCGTTCAGCTCATCGATGACCGCGGTCGCGCCGTTCGCGCCGGGTCCGTCCCAGACGAGTACGTTCCCTGACGACGGGCCCGAAAGGACGAGCACGTCGCACTCGGCGGCTTGACTCTCGTTGCCGCCGTCAATGCCCGACACTTCGTAGTGGTACACGCCGTTGGACAACCCGGTATCGGAGAACGAGGTTGCTCCGCCACCGAGCAGCACAATCTCGACACCGTCGCGTCGCACGCGGACGTTGTCGTAGGTAAACGGATTGCTCCAGCCGAGCAACACGTCGCCGCTGCCGCCGTCGGCACACGTCAAACCGGTGGGGAACGGCAAGCCGACGACATCGACATTGCAGATTGCCGAGCCAGACGGGCTACCGGAAACGAAGCCGCGAACCGTGTAGACGTACGATCCGACCGGCACTCCGGTGTCGGAGTAACTCGTCGCGCTTCCTGGCAAGCTCGCGATCACGACGCCGTCTTGCTTGATCTCGACGGAGTCGTAGCTGTCGCCGTTGCTCCAGTTCAGCGAAACGTCGTGGTTCAACTCCGAACAGCTCAAGCCGTTCGGTCCCGCAATGCCACTGCCGGGACCAGGAATCGAAGCAGCGACCGTGACGGTGGTCGGCGTTCCCGGCCGGAACATGCCGAGCGTTACCGTTCCCGGCTCCGGCGCGGTGTCGGCGTCGAAGCGGAAGTTGTAGAGCGTGCCCCAGCGAAGCGCGTTAGCGTTCGGGTTCGACCCAAACGACTCGGTTTCCCAAGACGCGGTCACCCCGTCGTGCGCGAACGGCCAATCGGCGCCACTGTACGGCTCGTTCGAGTGGTAGGCGACGTCATGGAATCCCATGCCGGCCAGTCCGACTCCGGAGTCGACCGGTACGGCAAACGAGCGGACCGATTGGTGGGAGTTGACGTTGTGTATCGCGTACTCGTAGTGCCACGTGCCGTCACCGTTATCGGTGACGCGGTACCCCAAGTAGATACGACCGTCGACGTCGATCGGAACGATCGTGACGGAGGGGTCGATGTCTTGCCACGCGAAGATCGCAGCCTCTTGCTGCACCGTGCCACCGGTCAAGCTCGCGTTGTACGGCGGGCTCGAGTTGATGTTGAGGTACTCCCACGAGGCGTTGTTCCAGCCATTGCCGGCAGACGCGTCGTCCGGAGTGACGTACTGCGCTTCCGCCACATACGTCGCGCCGGGGTTCAGCGCCGGATCGAGATCGGTACCGGCGACTTGCACGCGCCGACCGATGGTCGCTCCGTACAGAGGGTTCGACGGCGGGTAGCTGAACGAGCCGTTCGAAGCATTGACTTCGCTTTTCGGACCGAGTCCGCCTTGACTGCCGTTACGCCCCGAGGTGTAGGGGTCGGAGCAACCGACTCCGAGAGCCGAGCCGTCGGGGTTCGGAGAACAGCTGCCGCACAACGAACCTTGCAGTGCAAAGAAGCCGTGCTTCAACCAGCTCTGCCCAAGGTGCTCGAACTGGCCGTCTTTGTATCGGTACATACTCTGACCGATCACCGGGTGATCGGGCGTCCCCGAGATCCACAACAGCGGCACCGAACCAATGTTGCAGCTCGTCGTTCCGACCGAGTACGCATAGATCCCGGAACCGTCGGTTCCGTACGAACTGATGCCGTTCAGGTCGCCGACGATGACGTCTGGTTGCGCGGACGCGATGGTGCTGAACGCACCCAGCGCGACGACAGCAAACAGGATACGAAGACGCATACGATTGACTCCTCGTTCTGCCGGTCGACGATGAATCGACCGTGAGCTCACGCGCCCGGCAGCGTCGACAAAGCGACGGCGCGGCTGGCGTGCTTCGAGTTGAGTTGAGTTTGGATCAGACAGCCCTAAGAGCGCGGTCGTAATGAACGTCGCGCCTCACCCCGCCAATTGTAGGGGTTGGGAGAAAACTGACAAGGAAGGTGAGGCTCTCCGGGCGGTCAATTCCGGGCCCGCCAGGACGAATCAGCCCAGTCGTTAACCAATTACTGAGAAATACTTTGGAGAAACGCGCTCCGTTTCGACAGCGCAGGAACCGATAAAACCGTCCTACCGTAGTCAGCCGAAATGGACTTCCTCGATGCGCCTCGATTCACCCTCACCGTCGCGACGAGGATTCACCCTCGTCGAGCTCATGCTCGTCGTCGCAATCATCGCAATCATCTCGGCCATGGCAATTCCGGCCCTGACGTCGTCCCGCATGGCCGGCAACGAAGCGTCGGCCGTTTCGAGCCTCCGCACCCTGAGCCGTGTGAACGAGCAGTATCGTCAGCGATTTAGCGAGTACGCACCCAGCATGTCCGACTTGGTCACGCAGGGATATCTCGATGCGATCATCGGAAGCGGGGTAAAGAGCGGTTACGACTTCTCCGCCTATCTCGGCGGAGGATTGATCTGGACCTGCAGTTGCGTCCCAGTGACGCCCGGCGGGACCGGCGACCGCGGCTTCTATGTCGATCAGAGCGGTGTCATCCGTTTCGTATCGATGGGAGTCGCCGGCCCCCTCGACAGTCCTCTCGACTGAATGAGCTGAGCCCCGCAGCCACTTCACCGCGCATCCGATTTGACTTCACCGCAAACGACCCGACAATTGGACTCTTCGCAAAGTCCAATTCTCCGCCCATGATCGGAGCGTCGTCGGTGATCGTCCTCCTCTACCTCATTCTCGCTAGCCCGACCCACGCTGTGTCACTCGAGGCCCTCGGTCCTCGACTTGGCGGCGATGCATTGAACGACGCGACGCAACACTTCCGTAAGGCGCTCGCCTCCAAAGACGAAGCGGCACTCCGGGCCGCGGTGCACGAGTTCTTGTCCGTCGGTACTGCCGGTGCCGCCGATCGCGCCATCGAAGCGTGCCTTCTTTGCGACAACGGCTGGGCGGAAGAAATCGCGCGTGAGGGTCTGGTTCGAGCAACCGGACCATTCATGGCCCAGCTGTGTAAGCAAGCACTCGAGCACTCGGACCACAGAGTCCGACTTCAACTTCACGAGGTGCTGAGCCAGAAGAGAGACAACGAAGCGTACCGCACGGTCATCTCGGGCCTTCGCGATCCGATGCACGAGGTCGGCATCTCTGCGATAGATGCGCTGCGCAAGAAGAACGACATCCGCTGCGTCAGGTACGTCATCGATGCGCTCGAGAGCTACGAGGCTGACGGTTGGGGTAACAGCGTCATCGCATGGAAGGCTCGACACCTTCTTCAGTTCATGACGGGCGAAGAGTTCATCAAGGCGTCGCAGTGGCGGCGGTTCTGGGAGAAACACAGCAAGAAGTTCAAGACACCGCGCCACGGCAAGAAAATCGAGGAGCTCGAACCGGGCGGCATGACGGGCGTCGGACCCCGCAAGCAATACCCGCGGTTCTTCGGCATTGAGATTCTGTCGCAGCGAATCGTGTTCTTGCTCGACACGTCGATGAGCATGCGTGAAGCGGACCCGGGCCCCGGAGATCGGCCGGATCGCAAACGCCTCGAGCGGCTGCAATCGGAAGCCAGGCGGCTGATGAACTCCCTTCCTCCGGACACAAAGTTCACCGTCATCGCGTTCTCCAGCAAAGTGAAGAGCTTGTCGGGAAGCCTGCTCCAGGCGACGGCGGCGAACAAGTCACGCGCGTTCAAGTTCATCGACAACTTCCAAGCCGAGGGGCAAACGCACACCGACGAGGCGCTGGAAGCTGCGTTCAGAATCAAAGGAGTGCGGACGATCTTCTTGCTCTCCGACGGCGCACCGGTTCGCGACACAAAGGCGATCGATATTCGCGAAATCCTGTCGTGGCTGCGGAAGGAGAACCGTTTCCGCAAGATCCAGATTCACACGGTGGGGTTCGCCGGGACACGAGATTCAATCGGCACGTTCCTGCGTGACGTCGCGGCCGACAACGACGGGGTTCACCGAGAACTTCCGTGAAGCGCCCAACCCGCGGGCGCAACTCGGTCTCTTATGAACTCCCGACTACCAGTTCGAACTCGCGAAGCCTGACCCGCTGGTGCCGGCACTGGAACTCGAGAACCCCGAACCCGAAAATCCAGAACTGGAGGACCCGCCACCGAACCCGCCCGAAATGCTGGACGACCGAAGGGCAGAATGTGCACGCTGCGCCGCCGCCTGAGCAGCACGCACCCGACGCCGGCGGGCGGCCCGCGCCGCGCGCTGTGCCATGCGGCGTTTCCGTTCGACCCGCCGATTCGCATCGCGAATGGCGCCATCGGCGGCGGTTCGCGCCCGACCGGCAAGATCTTCTGCGCGACTGTACTCCCCCGCTTCCAGAGCTGATCTCGCCGATCGATACAGCCCACCGCCGGGATCACCGCTGATCGTCACGCCGTGGCTCCCGCTCCAAGACTGCATCGACCGGACCATCGCGTGCGCCGCGAGTACGACTTCGACAGCCCGCTTACCGTGCGTCGTCTCCTCCGCCAGACTCGCACGAAGTCGAGTCGCGTCGGACAAAAGTGTGTTCGCGCGAGTGTCCACACTCAGCCAATTGGAATGAGGGACGTCGAGCTCGCGGCGGATCATTCCCAACTCAGGCGCACACTCCTCGAGGATACGCCGACACAGCTGACGAGTCCGAGCGCTGTCCGGCACGCCGTCGGTCATCGCCCACTGCGCCTCTCGCTCACAGGTAGCGACAAGGCGACTCACGGACTGCACGCTGCGCCGAGCCTCGCGGTGTAGTGACCAATCGCGATCGATGGCAGCGCCAAGCCGCTCGTACGAATCGATGGCGGCGTCGAGTTCCCGAACCAGTGAGAAGAGGCGCCTGGGAACCGTGAGCACCAGACCCTTTGCTTTCGAGAGCTGTATTGCACATTGGTCGGCCAACGAACGCGTCGCCCGCGTGGTTCGCATCTCTTGCGATCGCACGGACTGCTCACGGTGGAGAGCTTCCAGCTTGGCAAGCTTCGACTCAACCGCGGCTTCGGCCGCGTCGACGAGAGCGCGCCTATCGTTGATCTCGGCGAATCGACAGTCGACAAAATCACACTGTCCAAAGACAGAATCGAGCATGGCACTCGACTGAAGAATGCGGCCCTGCCGGAGAGCGCGACCCGCTCGGTCGATGTTGACCCCACTTTCGGACAGCACGCGTGCCACCTCGTCGATGTTGTCCGCCAGAGTTTCGTTCGCGCCGGGATACTGGTATTCGTCGGGCAACGGCTCCAAAACTTCTACCGCGTAGTCACGCTCTAGCTCCCGCACCGCGCGCTCGTGCTCGGGAATCGCGTCGAGCAGCTTGGCCACGCGCGCTTTGGCCTCTGCGACTCGATCGTCATGATCGTCATACGCGCGTCTCGTACGGTCGACGGTGGATTGGACCTTGGCCGCAAACTCGAACGCCAAAGCCAAATCTCGCTCGGCGCGATCCAATTCGCCCACGGTGATCGCCTCCGCCGAGTTCCGGTGCAACACTCGCGCCTTAGCCAATACGCGATCGGGACCCGGGTCTCCCTCGATCAAGATTTCGGCGGGCGAAAGAGAGAGGCGCCCACCGAGATCGTGACGAGCGGTCGTCAACGCGGTCGTCACGGCGACGATCGATTCAGGTATGTGCTGCCGACGACTCAGGTCGAGATCGACAACTCGGCTCACTCGCTGTTCCAACGCACTGATGGTGCCCCTCAAGTCAGGCGCAGTCTCGCCTCCCGGCGAATTCACACGACCCAGCCAAGCGTTGAGGGCAGTTGTGATGGCATCCAACTCGATGCCGATCCAATCCACCCGAATGCTATCGACGAGAACATCGCCCACGGTCGTCGACGGCGCGACCAGCGCACGTTCGTGATCGCGCAGGAGCGGCACTCGCTCGCGGCCGACGGCGATCGCATGGCCCACGAGGCGCTGAACCTCAGCTGCGACCTGCGTTGCACCCCGTGCGATGCGAACGGCGCGGATGGGATCCCGTGTCGACTCTTGATTTGCGCGACGCGCGTCTCGGTCGAGCACGCGCGTTACGAAGTCCGCAAAGGATGGCAACCGCCAATCGCGGTCGGACTCGGCCAACGTCGACAACTCGCTGTCCAACTCGGCCGCGCGCTTGATCAGAGCATCGAGTTCCCGCATGGCGCCAAAGATGTCGCGCGCCGCAGACTCGATCGATCCGAGGTCGACCAGGCACCGTGCGGCGCGATCGTTGAACGCATCCATGAGTTCATCGAACGACGAAGAGAAGGGTCTGACGTCTTCCAAATCGGCGGCGAGCACGTGAATCTCGGGGGTACTCCCCGCCTCTCGCATGATCTCTGGCAGACCACTCTCGCGGTCGTAAACCACACGCTCGAAAGACAACCGCTGAATGGCTCGTTCGAAGTTCCGCGCCAACAAAAAGTTGCACACGCGGCCAGACACTCCGGTCGGTTGCAACCACGGGCGTGCCGATTCGTGTTGCTTGCGCGCCAGCGATCGCATGACAAACAGTTCTCCGAGAGACTGCCGCACCGCAGCGGCGACCGTCTTCGTCTCGCCGTCGAACCGCGATGCCTCTCCCGTCGACCCGAGCACGGCATCCTTCTTGATCTCGAGTTCCCAGAGACTCGTCGTCTTCTCGGTCAAGAGCGCGTCCCACTCGGCGAAGAGCTTGCGCGCGCGATCCCGAACGTTGCGAACACGCCGATACCCGAACAGCAATCCAAGAGCGATCACGATCGACACACCGATCGCGGCGACGACACGCGACCACAAGTCTTGTTGCTTCTTGACGATTCTCGTCACCCGTTGATTGGCGATCGCGTCGACCGCGCTCGAAGAATCACGCAAGAGGTTCGGAGAAACGAGCACACCTTCGTCGAACTCCCGCTCGAACCGATCGACCCGGTCCTTGACCACGCGCAAACGCTTCGACAAATCTGGATCGTCAACTCGGCCCTGAACAGCGGACCAACGCTGCCGAAACGCAACGATCTCTCCGGGAACGCGTCGCGAGCGGGTCAGTCGTTCGGACAAGTCGTCGAGGTCACTCGAACGAAGCTTGCCGCGGGACCACGCATCCTTGGCTGTATCGAACTCTTCTCGAAAGCGATCAGCAACCGGCGCAGGCAGGCCAGCCTCGACAGTCTCGATCAGCTCGGCTTCGAACTGATCAAGCCGTCGTGCATCGGCGAGAAACGCGTCAATCAGAGACCGCCGTGCTGCCAGCGCAGACTCGAACTCGCTACGCGCCGCCTCTGCCGCTTCGAGGTCGAGCTCCTCGAGAGCTCGCTCGGCCGTACGAAGGGGTTGGATCAAAACCCCGAGATCCGGATCGATCGCGTCCGCGCGTACCAGCGAATACCGTTCGCGGACGGAGGCCAACTCATGGTGGAAGAGGTCGAAACTCGTTCGTGAACTTCGCACGGATTCGGCGACCCGATCTCTGGCACCGAGCCGCTCCCGATCCGATCGATCGATTGCCGCGGTCAGCTTCGTTTCGATCTCAGTCACCGTGTCGCGAACCGCCTGCGTGACGCGACGCCCGTTCTTGAGAGCGCGAATTGCCGCCCGGTCGAGTCCACCCCGCCAGCGCGACTCACCGACTCCGTGACGATCAAATGCGTCGCCGCCGTAGTAACCCAACTTGCGGTGCGTCGCGTTGCGATCGAACGAAATGTAGAGGATGGCGCCGTAGCTGAGTTGCGTCCGCTCGTCGACGATATCGCCGAACGTTGTGCGTGCGGACAACTCGTGGCTCAGCATGTGCTCGAGCGCCCGACTGTGGTAGTAGGTCGCGCCATCGCGCGCCTCGTACACGACGCCTTCCGCTCGTTCGAGTAGAAACACCGTCCAGTTCGGATACTGGCGTAGCCACCCATCCAACGCGTCGAGATTGGCGTTCGACACACCAACGGACCCCGACACGTAGAGGCCTCCACCGGACCAACGATCGACGAGCTCACCCGCGTTACGAAGATGCGTCCAGTCTGGTCCCGCGGCAACCGCGGTCGGCGCACGAACGAGCAACGTTGCGATGATGATCAAGGCGGCGGGAACGAGAAAACGAAACACTGGGTCGCGTGACTTCCGCGGTGACGCACTGGATAAAACCAGCACAGCGAGTTTGGCGCGTCGCCGGTAGTCACCGAACGACTGATCAGACGGCGAGATTCTCAGGGGGAAGGTTCGAATCATCAAGGAGCGCGTCGACCGTGTCTCAACCTCTGCGCTCGGATAGCCCTCGCTCGGCCAGTCGCACACAGCTTCTTGCCCCACAACTTCTTGGCGGTGAAGGGCCGCAAGCGCCGGCACGCCATCGTGGCCTCGGAGCGAGGTTGGCCTCGGGCGAATGACCGACGCCCGGGATGGGCGAGTCGAGAAAGTGCGCCGTTTCGAAACGCGTCGACGGGTGCCGGCCGAAGCGGCCCTCTGCGCCCGGGAGCCAAGGCACGGTCCCGTCGAATCTCCAGCGAAGCCGTGTTTTGGTCGGACATCAGGCCAGCGCGACCGGTAATCCATCTGGGCTCGGAACCCCGTCGCCGTCCTCGATACGACGAGCCGACGCCCACATCCTCTCTTAATTGTTAGTGGGTCGGCAGCTTGACCAAAAGGGCAAACTGCTTCATCCAAGAGACTTACCGCCTCCGGAGTCGAACCGGATATTTCGTCCCATGTGGGTTTCATCGCGCACCGCTGGACCGCATCATTACGGGGCTACGTCGGTCGGCCACGACCATGGTCGAGCGACAGACTCGCGAAACCGATAAGATGGGACGAGCGGATAACTTGTCCGTTCTCCAAACATTGCAAATAATACCGTCCGGCACGACACCGATCGGACCGAGTTCCACTCCTCTGGGTCAGAGGATTCATCGGGAACTCAAATCGCTCGTGTGCTGTTCGGTGGGAATACGAATTCACCTGGACCCCTCAGGAAAGAGGAGACAAATGCGGAAGGCTCTGGTTCTCTCCGTCGGCCTGCTCATCGGCCTGTGCGGCTATGCCAACGCACAGTGCTGTAAAGAAGCGGCCGCTCAAGTTGCCAAGAAGCAATGTGAATCGACGACGGTCGTCAAGAAGACCGACGGATGCTGTGACGCGACGAAGGCTACCGCAGTCAAGAAGACTGACGGATGCTGCAGCGCGACCAAAGCCACCGCCGTGAAGAAGAGTGACGGTTGCTGCTCCGCCACGAAGGCTACCGCGGTCAAGAAGACCGACGG
>JAJFFE010000052.1 GCA_021776775.1 Planctomycetota bacterium
GTCGCGGGCCCTCGCCGGCGTCGCGATCAAGTTAGAGTTGAGCGCGCGCACGTTCGAGGACCGTCGGTTCACCGAGACGCTTCACAGCATCGTCGCTGGTCTCTCGGGCGAGACTCCGCTCTCCTTCTGCATCGAGTCGTCGCATCCCACCGCTACCTCGACCTTGGTCGACGCGGAGCTCGATTCCGCGCTGCTCGCCGGCAAGATTACATTGAACCTGCCGCGAATCGCCGTCGAGACCCAGCACGAAGGCCAAGACGGATTCGAAGCGAGCCTCATCGAACTCCTCGGCATCGTGCGCCGAGCGTTCCGGGCGCGCGACGCCTTCGTGTCGAAGCTAGCGCTTCATCCGGAAGGACCGTTCGCCCGCGTCCGAGAGGTGATCGGTCGAGCCGAGTCGCACGGCGGGCGAAGCGCGCCGTTCGGTTACGCGGTCGGCGTGCTCGGCCTCGAAGAGACGGTGCGGCTGCTGACGGGCCACTCGCTTCACGAGCAAGAGTCCGCGAGGCGACGAGGCCGTGAGCTCATCGAATCGATTGCCGGGATCATCCTGGCGACGCGAGAAGATGACGACCCAGACATCTTCTTGGAGGAAAGCGTCAATCGCGGCGTGCTGCGAAAGCTCGAGTCCGAGGATCGTAGGAGATACCCAGAAACGTTCCGCGAGATGTCAAGAGGTGGCGCGTTGTATACGTCTGGTGTGCGACTTGCGCGTCGCGCACCGATCGATCCACTAGAGGCGTGGACCATGACCGAAGAGTTCCGTCCTCACATTCGTTTGGCGAGTCGTCTCGACGAAACGACTCGCCTCAGGTCTGAGGGACCTGAAGTCTTGCTTGCCTTCTTGGAAGAGGTTTGCAGAATGCGCGCAACGCCCGCCGTGCATCACGAACCTTACCGTTACGATCGTTCGCGAGGACGATCTTGACTGCTCAACTCTGGAGAGCGACTCGATGCATCTCAAGAAACTAGCGTGCGCGGGCTTCAAATCGTTCGCCGACCCGCTCGAGTTCGTGTTCGACACCGGCATGACCGCGATCGTCGGACCGAACGGTTGCGGGAAGTCGAACGTCGTCGACGCCTTCCGATGGGTTTTGGGAGAGCGATCGGCAAAGGGGCTTCGTGGTAAGGAGATGCTCGATGTCATCTTCAAAGGGACGAGCAAGCGGCAGCCGCTCTCCCGAGCCGAAGTCACCCTGACGTTCGACAACTCGGACGGCACGCTTCCGATCGACTTTACCGAAGTCGAAGTCACACGCCGGCTCTACCGATCCGGCGAGAGCGAATACCTGATCAACCGAAAGAAGTGCCGCCTCAAGGACGTCTTGGCCCTCGTAGCTGGGACCGGCATCGGGACCGAGGGGTACTCGATTCTGGAGCAGGGCTCGGTCGACGTCTTCCTGCACTCGAACCCCGCCGAGCGGCGAGCCGTCTTCGAAGAAGCTGCTGGCGTATCGGGTTACAAGAAACAGCGGACCCGATCGCTGAACCAACTCGAGCGTGTCGAAGCCAACATGGCGCGCCTCGGAGACGTGGTCAACGAAGTCGATCGCCGTATCCGCAGCGTCAAGATCCAGGCCGCCAAAGCGCAGCGCTTTCTCGAAGATCGTCATCGGTTCACCCAGCTCAAGGTCGTCGTTTCGGCGCACGAGTTACGCGTCTACCGAGATGAGAGAGAGCTCGTCACCTACCGCTTAGCCGAGGTCCAGAGTCGACGGACGTTGGTCGCCGAGATTGCCGAGCGTCTCGACGAGGACCGTGAAGGCACTCGTCGTTCCCTCGATCGCGTCAGCGACGCGTTGAGCGTCTTGCGCGAACGCGAGATGGAAGGGCGAATGGCGCTCGACCGTATCGAGCAGCGTCGCCAGCACATCGTCGAGCGCCGCGAAGAGATGGACGAAGCGCGCTCCCAACGCGCAGACCAGCGTGACGAAATCTCGACGTCCATCGGAGACTACGAATCGAATCGCTCGCGCGTTCGCGAGCGCTTGCGCACCGAGCTCGACTCTCTGCGCGAAACTCGCGTCCGAGTCGAAGAAGGCGATGTCGAGCGCAAGTCGGCCCTCGAAGAGAAGACTCGTCTCGCCGAGGCCCTTCGCGAAACGAAAGAGGAAGCGCTCCAGCGAGTCTTCGCCAGCACGCGGTTGTCGAACGAGAAGACCTCACTCGAATCTGAGATTCGTGGGCTCGAGGCGCGTCGCGCGCGACGCGTCGGTGAGCATGAGGAGTTTCGCGGAGAGCTAAACCGGATCGAGTCCGAACGGAACGAACTCGATTCGCGCGTCGGCGACATTCTTCACGAAGAGAAGCTCGCTACCGAAGACTCCGAAGTGTTGCGTTCGGAGGTCGAGCGTCGAACCAACTTGTTGGATTCGAACCAACGTGAAGTCTCGCAGATGCGGCAAGACGTCGAGTCGAAGCGCGCGCGATTGAAGGTTCTTCGCGAACTCGAAGCGTCTCAGGAGGGTGTCGGTAAGGGTGCGCAGCGATTGCTGCACACCGATCGTCCGATCGGTCGCGATGTGATCGGGCTGCTGGCGTCTGGTATCGCTGCCGATCCCGACGTGGCGCCGCTCGTCGATGCGGTGCTTGGCCACCTCGCGGAGTCTGTCGTGTTCTGGGCCGACACGCCGCTCGAAGCGCGGACTCGACACATCCGCGAGATCCTCGATGGTCAAGGGGCCACGGTTTGCCAGGCCGGTCGTACTGATCGCACCAGTTTTGGCTCCCGCGGTGAGGTTCCCGAGGGTTGTTCGGCGCTCAGTGACCGGGTGAGGAGCGACCCTAGCCACCGCCACTTGGTCGAAGCGCTTCTCGGCGACGTCATGTGCGCACCCAACTTGGATCGCGCGATCGAGCTGGCCGGACGTCACGGAAACGCATACCGGTACGTCACACCGGACGGTTGCCTCGTCGACGTTTGGGGTTCGGTAACCTTCCCGAGCGCCGAAGGTGGCGGGCTGGTTTCCCGTCGCGCTGAGATTCACCACCTGACCGATGACCTCGACGAGCGGGAAACGGGGCTGGCGAGCCTGCGGGAGGTCGGCGCCGAGCTCGAGTTGAACATCGAGAGCCGTCGAGTGCAGCTCGAACGCCTCAGCGAAGAGCTTCAACGTCGACAGCTGGAACGTGAAAGTCTCGAACGTCGTCGTCGCGAGCTTGTCACGGAAGTTCAGCGTCTCACGGAGCGCGTCTCAGTCATCGAGCACGAGATCGGCGAAATCGACCGCGGCTACGCGACCGAATCCAAGCGGTTGGCCGAAGTCGAAATCGAGACCGTCTCCGTCGAAGAAGAGCGCCGCCGACTCGAGTCGCTCGTCCACGAATCCGAGGCCGCGCTCGAAGTGCTCGACGCTCGGCTTCACGATGTGGCTCAACGCGTCGCGCATCTCCGCGTCAACGCTACGCAGAACGAAGAACGATTGACGGCCGCGCGCCGCGAAGAACGGCAGCTCATCGGCGAGATCGAAGAGCGGCGCGAACGCGTGCTCTTCATCGACTCCGAGGACGAGCGCGATCAAAACCGCGCCGGCGCGTACGAAGTCGAGGAGAAGGCGCTGGCCGAGGAGGAGGAGGAACTCGAACGAGGGCTGACTTCACTGGCTGAGGAGTCCGCGCAACTCAGCGAAGAGGCGACCCGACACAAGACCGACCTCGCTCGTATTGAAACGATGCAGACCGCCGCCCGGACCGAGGAGGATACGCTTCGCAACCGCCGCGAGAGTGATCTCATTCGAGAGAACGAGATTCGGGTTCGAATGGGCTCCATTCGCACCACTCTGGATGACGAGCTGGAGGTCGATCTCAGTGAAACGCCCATCGAAGAGTGGAGTGACGCGCTTCGCGGGGAACGTGAAGACGAAGAAGACGACGCATTCTTCGCTCGCCTGACCGGGGAACTGGACGAGGTTCAGCGACGTCTTCGCAAGAACTCGAACGTCAATCTCGAAGCGGTCGAAGAGTTGACGGAACTCGAGGATCGACACGTCTCGCTCGCCGATCAGATCGAGGACTTGACCAACTCGCGCGACAGCCTGGTCGATATCGTCGACGAGTTGAACACGAAGTGTCGAGTCATGTTCGTCGAGACGTTCGAGTTGGTCCGGAAGCATTTTGCCGAGCTCTTCGTCATGATTTTCGGCGGGGGATCTGCGGACTTACAACTCGAGGAAGGCGTCGACGTTCTCGAGGCCGGCGTCACGGTTCTGGCCAGCCCACCGGGCAAGCGAATCAATTCATTGCAGCTCATGTCCGGCGGCGAAAAAGCTCTGACTGCTGTGGCTGTCTTGTTCGCACTGTTCAAGACGCGCCCGAGTCCGTTCTGTCTTCTCGACGAAGTCGACGCACCTCTCGACGAAGCGAACAACAAGCGCTTCGTTCGAATTCTCCAAGAGTTCTCCGATCAAGCGCAGTTCTTGGTGATCACCCACAGCAAGGTGACGATGGCCGAAGCTGAGAGCTTGTACGGCGTCACAATGGAGGAAGAGGGCGTCTCGACGCAGATTGCCGTGAGACTCGAAGAGGCGGAGAAGCTGACCGAACCGGGTGCCCAAGGCGCTCGCAAGATCGCACCGCGGACCAGTAGTTCCGATAGCGAAGTGCCGATCGGCGCGATCGAGCACCCTATGAAGACGGCCGAAGTCGACAGTGCTGCGGTTGCGAACCGAATGGTGTCGAATGTCGAGGACGTCGTGCCGCGGGCGTAAGTACGGTTGAGGTCGGTTCACATCCGGCGATGAGTTGCCGGCACCAAAAAGGGAAGCGGCGCCCCGCGCGAAGATCGCGTGGGGCGCCGTTTACTTTTGTCTCGAGTTCAGTTCGTCTCGCGACCCCGCGCCACCGATCGAGCGTCGGTCGCAGTCGACGGATTCAGCGGCTACGGACAGGCTGAGAATGCAGCGCAGTCGAGCGTGTCGCCAGTAGTGTCTTCGCCGCACGTCAGGGGCGCAGGGGGCTGAGGCGAACCACCCACGAACAACGCCGAGAGTCCGTAGATCGCATCGGAGATGTCGAGGTTGAGGTCGGGGTTTGATGCGGCGATTTTCCCGACCGGCTCAACAGATGCACTGCACATTTCACGAAGTGGTTTAGGTCTTTTCCAAATAAAGGTTTAGCTCGTGTCGATGCCAGATCTACGCGCGACCTTCGCACGATCGCGCCCGTTACGCGCCAGATCGACATCGTCCCGCGCTCTAACTCGTTTCAAGACAACTGGATAGAGCCGTGCGTTTTGCCGGGTCATCCCCCAGCGGGTTAGACTTCCCTTGGAATTGCTTCTCAAGGGAGGTCCGCGGAATTGGCAGAAACAACACGCCAGGGGGTCGTTGCCCAACTCCAAGCGAACGAATCGCTTCGTGGCATGGACCTCTCGGGTCTCGACTTGAGCGGTCTGTCGTTGGCCGGCGACTTCGAGAGCGCGAATCTCACGGGCGCGAACTTGTCGGGCACCGAATTGAGCCGGGCCAAGTTGGCCGGCGCTTGTCTCCGTGACGCGACGCTAGTAGCGGCGGTCATGCGTGGGCTCGAGCTCGAGCTGATCGACCTCGAGGGTGCTGACTTCACGCGGGCGGACTTACGCCAGGTTCGTTTCTCGAGCTGTGGCCTCAAAGGAACTCGGTTCATCCGCGCCAACTTGTTTCGCGCGCACTTCACCGACCTTGCCATCGCGTCGGTCGACTTCAGCGCGGCGAACCTCGGGGGTGCGACCTTTCGTTCGTGTCGCCTGAGCGACTGCGTGTTCGACGACGCGACGTTCCACGACACCGTGCTGTCCTACTCTCGAATCGACCGATCGACGTTCGCCGGCGCCGTGATGAGGCACACGCGCTTCGAAGAGACACCCCTAGCGGGAGTGGATTGGTCGGACGCCTGCTTCGAGGACTTCGACTTCAGTCACGTTCCTCTCGACGGCGTGTCGTTCAAGCGAGCTCGCCTCGAACGAGTCGTCTTTCCAGTGAAACTGTCCGGTGTTTCGTTCGAGGACGCGGTCTTGTCCGGCGTCGACTTGTCGGGTCGAGACCTCACGAGTTGCAATCTCGCGCAGGCCAACCTGGAACGCGTCGAGCTCGGAGCGGCAAACCTCACCGATTGTGACTTGCACGGGGCGCGACTCGCAGCGGCGAACCTGACGGGCGCGTGCTTGGTCGGTGCGCAGCTACACAACGTCGATCTCACGGGCGCCAGCATGAAGCAGTGTGACCTGACCAATGCCGACGTCGTCGAGTCGAGGCTCGATCGGTGCAACTTGTTTCGCGCAAAACTCAACGGCACCACATTGGAACGTATTTGCGCCACGGGCGTGAACTGGACACAGGCTGAACTCAGAAACTGTGCTATCTCGGACGCCCACTTAGATGACGGGGATTTCTCCGAAACAGCAATCGAGGACTGCGAGTTGTCGGGGGTTCGATTCTGGCGATCCAACTTCGACCGCGTTTCGTTGCGGGGGAATCGGTACTCACGCGTATCGTTTGCGCGAGCGATCTTCGTCGGTCTCGAACTGAGCGATGAAGATTTGAGCGACGTGGACTTCTACCGCGCCCATCTCAAGGATGCGGCGATCGTGCGAACGACGCTGACCAACGCCAATTTGGATTCCGCCGATCTGCACGGTGCTCGACTCCGACAGGTCGACATGAGCGAGGCTCACTTGAGCTCGGCTCGGCTCGACCACGTCGTCTTCGAAAACGTGGATCTCAATGCAGCTGTTCTCCATGAGACTTCGTTCGAAGGGGCCACTGCTCGTTGTCTCGACGTCGACGGAATCTCGGCGGAAGACGCCGCGACATGCCCCGGACTAGCGGAGCTCGTGCCGCTGTTCGGTGAAGACAGTCCGTCGCGTGGTTCCTGCACCGAACGCAACCGGATCGATCTGGAGCTGTCGGAGACGTGCGCCGATCCAGGCACCCTAGGCCAGGCTCTTACGGAGCTCGGGCAGGTCACGGGGGCGTTAGCACGCCATATCGGTGAGCCGTGCGAGTTGCGACCGCGCGTCGAAAGAATCGAGACGCAGCCGTCGGTAGTGTTGCACTTGATCGCTGCGGACGGCGGTGGAGAACGCACTCTCGGTTTGTTGGGCCTCTTGGTTCAGGACCTCAGGGTCAAGCATGGAGACCTCTGCATCTCACGAACTGCCGTGTCGCGCCTACTCTCGATGGTCAGTGCCGGAGGCGCATCCTCGGATGTCGAACCACTCTGTGATCGGTTGTTTGGTTGGGCCCGGTACTTGTGTCATAGCGAGGAGACGCCGGTTTGACGCATCGTTCCGCGGGATTGTATTCTTGGAAGACTCTTACTTCTTAATCGTTCACCTATGGGGAATACCCCGAACTACGTTGACGCGTATTTGCGTCAGTGCCGGCCTCAGTCGCGGTCCGTCCGCAAATCTCACTGGGTTGGTCTAGGAGCCGATATGTCGCGCGAAGGCAAGACGAGCCACAAGCTTTCCCCTTTGCTGGGTGAGAGCGCCGCAATCGAACAATTGCGGGACTTCATAGTCGGGGTGAGCTTGCTCAATCGACCAGTGGTTCTCTTTGGTGACGAAGGAACTGGCAAAGAGTTGGCCGCGCGAAAAATTCACGCGGTCGGACGCACGGCTCACGCTCCGTTCGAGATAGCCGACTGTACTCAGCTGACCGAACGCGAACTCGAAGAGCGCTTGTTTGCTTGCGAGGACGCCACGATTCGCGCCGGCCTTCTTCAGCGTGATGATAGTGCGACAGTGTATTTGGCGCATATCGAGCACGCGTCGCCGTGGTTGCTGCGTGAACTCCTGCGCTTCTTGCTCGACGACCGGCAAGGCCTCGAAGCGACACCGCGGCTCGTCTTCGGGTCGGAGTTTAGTTACGAGGAGTTGATCGGCGGGGACGTGTTGGACCTGGCGTTCATCGACGCGATTTCGCAGATCCGCGTGACGATTCCTCCGCTGCGCGAGCGGGTGGAAGACATTCCGATTCTCTGTCACTACCAGATGTGGCTCCACACCGACTCCACGGAGCTGGACGAACGGTGGGAAGACTTCAAAGAGAACGTTCTCCCGGGCCTCATGCACTATCCGTGGCCAGGAAACGTGAACGAGTTGAACGCACTGATTCATGAGTTCTGCACGGGAGTCGTTGACTACGACGTTGAGTACGAATCCGAAGTGTGTCGCGAGTCCATAAGCGACCCGGCGGCGTTTCTCGCTGGCGAGTTCGAGCGATGCCACGCCGAGCTGATCGAGACGCTGCATATCGAGCAGGCGCTCGGGCGGGTCGACATGGTTCTCTTGCCCGAGACCGATCGGGAGTATGACGACTATGTCAACTAACCCGTTGATGAGCGACACCATCGACGTGCTTGTCGCGGACGACGAACCGGCGGCGCGTGACTTGGTGGACTCGATCCTCGAGGTCGGCGGATGGAAGCGGCCGGCGCTGGCTTGCGATGGGCAAGAAGCCCTTCAAATGCTCCAGCAGTCCGACTACGACGTGTTGATCACCGATCTCGACATGCCTCGGTTGAGCGGGGACAAGCTCATACCGAAGGCGCTCGAGGTAAACCCGGACCTGACGATTCTCGTCATGACCGGTTACGGGACGATCGATCGCGCCGTCGATTTGATGCGAGCCGGGGTTCACGACTTCTTGTGCAAACCGTTCGAGGTCGACAGCTTCTTGATTAGCCTGAACAAGGCGCGCGAGCGAGTGCTCAATCTCTCCGAAGTACGCGGGATTCGAGAAGTCGTCGAAGCGCTGATGGTTGCTCTCGAGAGCAAGGATCAATACCTCAATGGTCACTCGTCTCGTGTCGCGAGCTACGCCGTGGGGTTGGGTCGAATGCTCGACCTCAGTCGCAAGGACTTGAAGGTTCTCGAGTACGCGGCCCTCTTGCACGACGTTGGAAAGATCGGTGTGCACGAGGACATCCTCAACAAGCCGGCGGCACTGACCGACGAGGAGTTCGAGGAGATCAAGAAGCACCCGGTGTACGGGAGAGACATTCTCCAGCCGGTTTCGTTCCTCAAGCCATGCTTGCCAGCGGTTCTTCATCACCACGAACGCATCGATGGTCGTGGGTATCCCGACGGTATTGGCGGAGAAGATATTCCTTACAGCGCCAGGATCATTTCGGTCGTCGATTCATTTGACGCTATGAATAGCCAACGCTCCTACCGCACAGCGCTGCCGGTGCAGAAGATCTTGAGCATCTTGGATGAAGTGTCGGGGACCCAACTGGACCCCACGATCTGTAGCACGTTTCTCAATAACTTCGAAGAGATCACCGGGATCTCCCAGACCGTGGAAGCGTAGCTCGTGGCCCAGCCGACTGTCATACGAACCGAGGTTCTGACCGAACACGGCGGGCCGCCCGAGTTGTTGATCGGTGGTCGCAACCCAGCGTTCGCGAAAATCCTCGATGTCATCGAGGCCGTTGCGCCTTCCGACAGCACCGTCTTGATTCAGGGCGAGAGTGGTACCGGCAAAGACATCGTCGCGCGCCTGATCCACCAGAAGAGCAATCGCAAGGATGGCCCTTGGGTCGCGGTTGACTGCGGCTCCATTCCGCGCGAGTTGATGGAGAGCGAGTTATTCGGCCACGAGAAGGGCGCGTTCACCGGAGCCTTGGCGAAAAAGGAGGGGCTGTGCCAGGCCGCCGACGGGGGAACGTTGTTCCTCGACGAGATCGGCGAGCTACCGCTCAACCTTCAGGTGAAGCTCTTGCGGGTTCTGCAGAGTGGACTCGTGCGTCCGGTTGGCTCGACGAGCAGCATGCGTACGTCGTTTCGGATTTTTGCTGCGACCAACCGTGACCTGCGCGATGAAGTACGTAAGGGGCAGTTTCGGCTCGACCTCTACTATCGTCTGAATGTCATCAATGTCACGCTGCCGGCCTTGCGTGAGCGGCCGGAAGACGTTCCTGATCTAGTCGACGCCATCGCGGTTCGTCTTGCGTCGCGCGGGGTGGAAAACTCTGGGATCAGCGACGAGACCATGGCGATTCTCCAGCAGCACAGTTGGCCGGGGAACATTCGGGAACTCGAGAACGTCGTCGAGCGCATCTTGCTCTTCTTCCCGAAAGGTGACGCTCCACCCGAGAGCGTTCTCGCAGAGCTGCAGGACGTGCAGGTCGGCGGCGAAGCGTCCGTGTCTGAGACGTCTACCAAGCCCGGCTCGGCCTCGTATCCGCTCAATCTCACGCTCAAGGAAGTCGAAGAGATTCACATTCGACGATTGCTCTGGAGGCACCGCGGCAACAAGACGAAAGCCGCGGACGCTTTGGGCATCAACGTGAAGACGCTCTACAACAAGATGAAGGCCGCCGGTCTGACTCGCGAGCACTTCATGACCCGGCCGGAAGAGCCTCTCCCGCCGGAGTAGCGATTCGTCGCGGTGTCGCGACGGTGACGCATTCCAAACTCTACCCGACTCGAAACGCGCTAGCCTTGTAGTAGCGTAGCTCCTCGATGGACTCTTTGATGTCATCGAGAGCTCGGTGCGCACCGGATTTTTCCGGAGCGGCTTCGTAGATGGTCGGCGCCCAGCGTCTCACGAGCTCCTTCACGGTGGAAACATCAACGTTGCGGTAGTGAAGGTAGTCGTCGAGCTTCGGCATGTAGGCCTGGATGAAGCGCCGGTCCTGATGGATGGAGTTGCCGGCGAGTGGGCAGCTCGACTCGGTGGTGTGCTCCCGTAAGAACTCGATCATCTGCGATTCTGCGCTGGCTTCGTCCGTCGTCGATGCTCGAACTCGGTCGACCAAACCGGAAGCTCCGTGGTGTTCACGGTTCCAGTCGTCCATCGCGGCGAGGAGTTCGTCGCTCTGATGGATGACGAACTCCGGCCCCTCCGCCAAAATGTCCAACTCGGCGTTCGTGACCAGGCAGGCGATTTCGATGATTCGTTCTCGAGACGGATCGAGCCCCGTCATTTCGAGATCCATCCACACGAGGCGATCGTCCGGTTTTTTGGTCGTCACTGTTGACTCGATCTAGCGTTGTCATCGAGATCGACCGGAGCCGATCTTGGCGTTTGCTCGAGGACTAGGGGACCATGTCTTCTAGGTTGACGATGATCTTCATCGGCTTGTTGCGACGCCGAATGTCGATTTTGATGAACCCGTCGGAGGAGAGCTGATCCCGCTTGGCGTAGAAGAGTTCGCGCGCGGCCATGCGGCTGGAGAAGTCTATGTTCTCGTCGCCGATCGCGTCGATGATGTCCTGATCCTGGAAGCCAATCGTGCCCATCACGCTGCCTTCGGGAATGTCGAACACTTCCAGCGAGTTCGTGCCGTCTTTGTTCTCGATGACCTTGCTAGAGACCGTCTTTGCTTCGTGCATGGCGTCGGTCAGGTTGGTCATTCGTTCGAACGCGGCACGATTGATGGTTTGAAACTCTTCGCGCTGCCGTTCGTACTGCTTCGCAGTCTCGCCCTCGCGCGGGCTTTCCTTGAGTACTTCGTCGAGCTTTCGGCGCTGCGGTTCGTCGAGCTTCTCCGTCAGTTCCTGCTTGGATGTGGTTCGACCCTGCATAGCGATCGCGGGCACGGGCGACGGGGCGCCGAGCACGAGGTACCAACCTCCCGCGAGGACGAGGACGAGGCCCGTCAGGATCCAGACAACTTTCTCGAGCACGTCGATCACGGTGGATCGCCTTTCATCGCATGGCCCGCTTCGCGTTACCCGCGTCGGGACATCCCGCGCGGCGCGGGGGTCAGCGTCAGTGTGTGTTTCACCTCGGCAACTGTTCAGATCTCCAACGGCGACACTGTTCGAGTTCCGAACGATCGGCTCGGCACCGAGGGTCCCTCGATGCTAGTCGAGTTCGATCTGAAGGTCACCGCTCTTGCGGATCAACAGGAGACCTGTCTCTCGCTCTCTGGCGAGTTTACGACCGAGATCCGTTACCTCCTGGAGTCGCGTCCGGAGGCGCTTCGCGTTCAGTTCCGGAGGTAGTTCATCTTCGAGCAAGTGCTGCAACGTGCCGGCCATGCCCGCGAGGGCTTCGTCGAATTGATCGAGATGCTCGGTCAGGAGCTTCCACCGACAGTAGAACCGCTCCTTCGGATCGTCGGTCGTCGCGAGGATCCGTTCGAGCCACTCTCGGCATCGCTCGGTGTCCCCCTTTTGCTGGGAAATCTTGAGGATCCGGAAGCCGAGATCGACCTCTAGCTGAGGGTTTTCGTCGAGCACTTTCTTGTAGAGGCCGAGTGCCTTGTCGTGGCGACCGAGCTCTAGATTGACGTCGGCGATCGACAGCTGTTTCAGTCCCATGGCGTTCGACGGTGACAACTCTCCGCGCCGCTCCGTCAGGAGCACTATCCGGCCACTCGTTCCCTCGAGCTGCGTCGACGAGCCCGACCCCGGTGGTGATTGCACCTGCGAGATTCCCTCGATCAGCTGTTGGTAATCTTGGAATCGATCGAGCGGGCTCTTGTTCATCATCTTGTGGACGAGACGCGTCAGCCGAGTCCCGACGCTCGAGCCACAGTCTTCGAGGGGGGCGGGTTCTTCCGTAATGTGGCTGACAATAATGTTCATGGCCGAGTCGCTCGAGAACGGCGGACGCCCGCAGAGCATGTGGTAGAACGAACAGCCGAGTGAGTAGATGTCCGAGCGATGGTCGAGAGGCTCGCCTTTGCCTTGCTCGGGTGACATGTACAGTGGAGTCCCGATAATGACTCCGGTCGCCGTGATGTCGATCGGGCTCGTGACGACCTTCGCCAATCCAAAGTCGGTGATCTTGAGCAGTCCTTCGTCCGAAAGAATGAGGTTCGAAGGCTTGACGTCTCGGTGGATGATCCGCTTCTTCTTGGCCGCTCGCAGTCCGCGAGCGATCTGCATGAGGTAGTCGAGCGCTTGGTCTTCGGTGAGCAGCCGACCGTCGTCGAGGATAGACGACAGTGTTTGTCCGCGTACGAGCTCCATGGCGAAGTAGTGAAAGCCGCGATCTTCCCCGATCGAATAGATGTGAGTGATGTTGGGGTGGGTCAGGGCGCCGGCGGCGCGTGCTTCCCGGCGGAACCGATCGACGAGTTCCTGGTTGCGAGCGTGGATGTCGGCGAGCACTTTGAGGGCGACGGTCCTCTGCAACGACGTGTCGAATGCTTCGAACACCGTGCCCATGCCGCCGCGTCCGAGGATGCCTTCGATTCGAAACGGACCGAGGACTTCTCCTGGTTGCAAATTCGTGTCGGACGGATGCGAATACGCGGGCGCCGGCGTGTCGCCGAGGAATCCGGGCGGCGGAGCCGTCGAGGTTTCGCTGACTCCCTGGCCGACCGCGACGCGTTTCGGCTTCTTCAATTTTTCGAGTTCAACCGGTTCCGCACGCTCGATGGCTCCGTCGTCGGGCAGCTTCCGCTTGAGCAGCAAGTTGAACCGTCCGTCGTGCCCACCGAAGTTCCCGAGGAGCGCAGGATCGCTGGCGTCGAGTTGCCGGCTGGCTCGGCAGTGCGGACATTTGAACCCCGACTCGGGCGCGATGTCCTCGACGTCGATGATTTCTCCGCAGTTGCACAGGTACGGCTGACTCACCGTGGAGTCCTTTTCGGAAACGATTCGACGCGGTGGCCGAGTCACCATGGAACGGATAGTAAACGAGCAATTATAGCCGTCGACGAGATTCAATACTCGGGGTTACCGAGCCAACTGCGCTCGACCTCGCTAATCGGATCGATGGATCGCGGCGTCGGAGACGTAACTCGAGGTCTGAACGAGCCCACATGACCCGTGAGCTGGCGTTTCACGCGAATCCCCCGACTTGCGCTCTGGGAGATCGAGACCACCGTTCAGATTTTGTCGATCGGGATCGGGACCGGGATCGGGGGAAACCCGGGCGCGGTTGTTTCGAGCAGGGCTCGGGGGAGCCCAATCGGCACGAGACTCAACGCGCCGAGAAAGCGCTTTGCGGTGGGTTTCGTGAAGCCGACTTTTAGCGCGCCGAAAGTGATGGTCCAGTCGGCTTGCACCGCGAATTCCAACGGCTCGCCTCGGTCGGCGTCGAGTCCCGACGGAATGTCGACGGCCAGAGTCGGTGCCGGGCTCGAATTCATGGCCTCGATCGCCTCCGCGAAACGCCCCGATGGTGGGCGCGTCAGACCGGTACCGAAAATGGCGTCCACCCAGAGGCATGGATCGTCGACCGGCTGATCGAACTCATCGAGGTGAGTGACAATGGTGACGCCTTGTCGAATGAGCATCTCACGTTGGACCGCGGCGTCGCTCTCGGCGGCCATGGTGGTCGGGTCGATCAGTTCGTGGACGTCGACCGAGCGGCGCGCGTTGGTCAGGTGCCGGGCCGCCGCGTAGCCGTCGCCGCCGTTGTTGCCTGGCCCGCACACGATCCGGATGGGTGCGGAATCGTTCGTTGGCGGACAAACGTCCGTGATGGCGACCGCGAGTCCGATCGAGGCGTGCTCCATGAGGAGCAGCCCGGGCACGGCGAACTCTTCGATGGCTCGTCGGTCGAGTTCCCGACACTCTGCCGCAGTGAGGAGTTGGGCCGCAGAGAGGAGTTGGGCCACAGGTAAGAACTCGTTCGCAGAGTCCGAGTTCGAGGAAGGCTGACTCATCGTCCCGACCGTCGCCGGGATTTCGATCCGCGCTTCTCGTGGATGGGATCGTATCGGTAGTAGACCTCGAACATGAGCACACCCAATGCAGTTGCGCTGACTCGTCCGCCGGCGGCGCCGATCCAACTCGGGTCCGGATCCCATGATCCTTTTTCGTGACCATCCTGTCGCTGCAACGGCAAGACGTGGCGTTTGAGATACGTGTTCCACGCGTCCCAATAGTCGCCACCCGTGTGGAACAAGGCCAATGTTGCGTAGTACCAGTAGTACTTCGTTTGAAAGGTGTTGACCCAATCGGTTCGCGCCTCGGGGTCCGGTCGGTGACGTACCATGATCTCTGCCGCACGCGAAATTTCACGCGACGTTGGCGTCCACCCAAGGTAGAGCTTACTGAGCGCGCCGACGGCGACCATCGACACTCCACCGCGACCTTGGCCGGTTCCACGGTCGGCGTATGTTGCCCACCCGTTGCGACGCACTGATCGAGAAATGAAATCCTGCAGGCGACGAAGCACCTTCGCTTCGACCGAGATGCCGGCCTTGGACGCAGTATCGATCGCCATGACTTGCCAACCCGTGACTGACAAATCGTTGCGCAGCGTTCTCGCAGCGGTGTAGTCCCAGCCACCGCCGAGTTGCTGGGTCCGGCCCGAAAACTTGAGAGCGCGTTGAGTCGCTTCGAGGTACCGCGGTTCCTGCGTCAGCACCGCAGCCTCGGCGAGACAGAACGCCGCGATGGCGTGGTTGTACATGTAGTTGCCGCGACGTGGACCGACACAGCCGACCGCGTCCTGCTCGGAGATCAAATAGCCGAGCGCTCGACGGACTCCCGCCTTATGCGGTGTCGCGCGCTCGCCATCTTCTCCGGCGCCCAGAAACGCGAGCGTTGCGAGTGCCGTAACACCGATCTTGTATTCGGGGTAACCGCTGCCCCGGCACCTGCGACCGCCGCAGTGGTGATGGAAGTTGTCGGCGTCCCAGCTTCCGTCACTGTTTTGGTGGTTGGCGAGCCACTCGAGTCCGTCGCGGACCGCCGCTTGGGTATCGGCTCCTCCGCCGAAGCGTGATAGGCGCGTGGCTTGTGCCTGCTCGCCGCTTCGGCTGCCTAGTTCTGAATCCGAGCCTGAATCGGCGCCGGCCCCAATCCCGAATTCGGACTTTGGCGCGGTCGACTTCGGCGCCGTCGAGGACTCGACAGGGGTCGGAGTCTCGACTGGCTTCTCCACGACTTTGGGTTTGGGTTTCTCGACCGGTGGTGTCGGAGTCACCACTTCGGCTACGTCGGGAACGACCGGCGTCGCCGGGTCTTCCTTCTCTGTGGCTTTTGCCACCGGGGCGAGGAGTCGGAGGTTTACCTCGTACTCTCGTACCTTCGGCGGCGGTGGCGGCGGAAGAAGGTAGGGGTAGACGATCGCCAAGACCACGAGGTGCAGGACGATCGAGATTGCCCAGTTTGCGATCTCGCCGGCGCGGCTGCGCCCCCGGAACTTCTTGCGAGTCGACGCTGCTTCGTCAGTGCGGCCCGACAGTGTCGGCTTCGCGCGCGCAGGTTTGCTCCCGCGATGCCGCAGCGCTTCCGCCGTGGAGGCCGGCTTTGGAAAGAACTGAGCGAGACGCCGCCGTAGCATGCGTTTCTCAGTGTCGAAGAGAAGCCGAAGGTCTTCGCGCAGCATCATCCTCACGCTCAGTCTTGAGGGGGCCGGAGGAGCCTCAACCCTCGGGTCGACAGGTTCTAGCATATCGGCTGGACGCGTCGCTTCACGACAACGATCTGGGACGAACTGAGAGTCCGTGAATATCAGACCCATCCTTCGGGATACGGCGTGGCGCTTAACCTGTTATTTTGTAGCTATTTATAGGTTGTCTCCCGGGTGCCGCGGGGTTGACAGCCAGAGGGCGAACGGTAGGATGATTCGCTTACGTGTTCCGTTCTGTTCCCTCTCGGGAGCAGTCGCGCGCGTCCGGTTCGTCAACAAACGACTCCGAGACGAAGAGTGGGTCTCCGCCGACTTCACAATGGTGGTATCTCTTCGAGCCTCTCAGGTGCCGTTGGGCCGGAAGCAGGGGGCGATTGACTGTGTCGTCAGTGACACACGTCTATCGCGGATCAGTCGCGACTGTTTTACGGTGGGCGCGGGCACGTAACTGCGGAAAGCAACTCGGTAACACGAGTTGAGGGGAGCAAGGCGGGCCGGTGTACGATGGCGTTCCATTTGCAACCCCATAAGAACGACGGAATACGAACCAAGTTCGATCGGCGAGTCTGACTCGTTGATAGAGAACAGGTCTTCTTCGGGGTGCTTCTCTTTGGAGTTTCCACTAAGAAGTGGGGTTCGCGCTCCTCGTCACACTGGAATCCTTCGGCTGCATTGGTAGTCGATTAAGTAAGTAAAGCGATGGACGCCCGATGGGGCACACAGATCCGTAATCTGTAGCGGGTCCATCTCTCGTCGCTCGGCCTCCACGAGCGTCGGGGGAACGAAAGGAGTTTGTCGGTGAGTCACCCGAACACAAGCCGCCGGTGGAGCGGGAGTCAGTGGGGCGCTGCATTGGCTGTGCTCTTCGTAGCTCAGCTCGCGCTTCTGACTAGCTGCAACACGGGAAAACGCAACGAAGCTGGTGTCGGAATCGTGGGCCCCGCGGTGGGCGAATGCACGACCGGAGCCGCATTCTTGCTATCGGCCTCCACCAGCACCGGCTGTGTCGGTCAAGCAATCGTACTCGATGGGCTAAACTTCTCTTCGATCCTCGCTAACAACCGCGTCCTGTTCACGGACAACAGCGGTGAGTTTTCGATCGAGGGCTTGGTAACCCAGTTCATCGACAACGGTACGCACCCCGTGTTTCAGTGCCCGTCCACGTCGATCGTGGTTCGTGTACCGACCGGTGCGCGTACCGGCAACATCAACCTGCAAGTGACGGATGGCAACGGAAAGACGACCGACGCGGGTCTCGTTTCGTTCACAGGTTGCCCGGAGATCCTCGGTTTCGCCGAAGGAACCGCTGGAAACCCTTTCCTTTCAGTAGACGCGACCTTCACGTTTCTCACGCCTGACTTTCAGGTCTACGGTCACAACCTGTCGACCGTCACCAGTGTCGAAATCACCGACCCGAGTGGCGCCGCGGTAACGACCGCGACGGTGACGCAGAATGGCGTGGCGAGCCCGAACTATACTTTGGCCGACGGCATGGACGTCGTGACCGTCGAGTTGTCGACGGCAACTCCGATCGTCCCGACCTGCTCCGCGTACTACCTGCGGATTCGTTTGGTGGACGCGTCGGGCGGAGCTCCGATTATCTCGAACGGAATCATCATGCCGGTGCGTGAGCAGTTTGCTCCCGCCGAGTTCGAAGACCTCCCGGGAACGATCTTCGGTTGTATCGTCCCCTCGGGCGTCCGACGAGGCGTGGTGCCGTTGCAGTTCCAGCTCGGTATGGAGCCGGCGCAGGCTCGTTACGACGTGATCCCGCAGTTCCTCGACCCGATCACCGGGACTTGGTTTGACTGCATCGGGACGCCTGACACGGACACCGATCGCATCATGACCGGTGTGATCGACATGGTCGGCGAATTCCCGTCGATCGTCTCCGGCGGAGCGTCCTACACGTTCCATTGGGATACCGTCGCTAACGGTCTCGTGTACGACTCGACTCTCGACCCGAGTCCGATCACGACTCGAGTTCGGCTCCTGGTCGACAACCCGTCGCCGTCGGTCCAAACCTGTGACACCTTCTCGCAGGCGGACGCGCGTTTCGAATCGGCGCCGATGCTGATCGACAACCCGGCCAACGTCGCGACGTTCCCGCCGACCCTAGTCGGCGACGAAGGCTCGATGAGAGAAGATTGGAACGACAATCTCCGCGAAGACGGCACCGCGGGGAACACGGCGCAATGGAACAGCAGCTCGCCGGGCGAGCTGACCGGTCTGCCCGGCACGGTCCTTCCGTGGGGTACCGGAACCAGCGACGTCGTTTGCGGGGCAGTCTCGATCGATAGCCCCGGCTTTGCTGGTCTCTACCAGTTCAATACGAACACGGGATCGATCACGGACGTCAGCGACCCGAACAACCCGGTTCTTCTCCACGATCCCGCCGGTGGAGATCCCGTCGGCGTCTCGGTGATCCGCTCGCTCGTGATCGAGCAAGGCGCGGGCATCGAAATCTTTGGCCCGAACCCGCTTCGCATTCAAATCTCAGGAGACGGCAACCCCGACACGCTGGCTTGCCAGATCCACGGTTCGATCAACCTTGACGGTATGCCGGGTACGGGCGCGGCGATTGCCGTGCAGGGTCTCGGCGGAGTCGGAGGCCCCGGCGCTGGCGCCGGCGGTGACGGAGGAACGATCGACGTCGATACCACCGGTGGTGGAGTCGTGAATTTCGACGTTCCGGCGACCCGAGGTGGGAACTTCGGTGGTTACCCGGGTAGTAACACGACCTACGCGAAAATCGGTGAAGCGAGTTCAGCGAAAGCCGGACCTGGCGGCGGCGGCGGCGGTTTGACCGCTGGCGACCCGGGTACGACGAACTTTTCGGCGAACTTCGACAAGGCTCCGCCCGGCAGCGGTGGTCCCGCCCGCGGTGATAACCGCTTGCTGAACCTCGTCGCTGGTTCCGGTGGTGGTGGCGGTGGAGCAAACGTGTTCCGTCAAACCGCGACGGCCAACCTTCGTGTCGACGCCGGTGGCGGCGGCGGCGGAGGCGGCGGAGGCTTCGAGGTCATCGTCAATGGCTCGGTCTTGATCAGCGGCACGATCACGGCTAACGGTGGCGATGGCGGAGCGGGTGCGACCGTTCATTCCGGCCCCGGTGCCGGCGGAAGCGGTGGAACCGTTCGCTTCAGCGCGACCGGCAACATCGGCATTGCAGACACGGCGCTCATCTCGTGCGCCGGTGGCCAAGGTTCGGCGACGACGAACCAAATCGGGGGCGACGGCGCTTTTGGTCGAGTTCGGTTGGACGCCAGCGGCACGGTCAACTTCCCGAGTCAGGGAGACTTCACTCAGGTTGTTCCCATGCCGCCGTCCTTGACGGTGACAACCGGAATGTCCTCAGCCGGCGCGATTCAAGGCGGCGACGGTAGTGACGGTCAACTCGACTTCGGTGCGTTCTCGCCGGGTCTCTACGTGGTCGATACGGACTTGGGCGAAATCAGTGGTCCGATCGCCGCTCCAGTTGCGAACACTGCGGCTGCGTTCCTCGCTGAAGCTGCGCTTGCGCCGGTCATTGTGACGCGCACCGCGGCGGTCGCTTGGAACTTCAGCGGCCTCAGCATTCCGGCCGGCGTGACGCTTCGCGGCGTCGGCGCCAACCCGTTGATCTTCCGCGTGACCGGTGAGTGTCTGATCGACGGCGACGGTGTGAACCACACCATCGACGTGTCGGGCTTCCCGGGCGGACTTCCGGATGTCTTGACCGATGCGACGTTGCCGACGCCGGGCCTCGGTGGCGCCGGTGGTCCGGGCGCGGGTCGTGGTGGAGACGGCGGTTTCGCCAACTCCCCGGCTGATTTCGCAAACGCCGGAGAAGGCTCACTGAGCTTCTTGCCGCCATACATGGTGGCTGGACCTCCGCTCGGTGGCGGTGGAGCAGGCGCTGCGCCGCTTCCCCCGTCGACTGCCATGGCGGCTGAAGGCGGCGTGTCCGCTAGCGCCACGGGAACGGCGAACGCTGGATCCGGTGGTGGTGGAGCTTACGGTGGTGTCGGAACCGACGCCGTCGGAACGCTCGGTGGATTGGGTGGTTCGACGTACGGATCGCTCTACTTCACCGACCCGGTCGTCGGCGGGGCTTTCCCGTACGGTGGTGCGGGTGGTGGCGGTGGCGCCGGAAACGTCGATGTCGATCCGGGCGAAGCATTCAGCCACGCTCCGGGAACCGGTGGCGGCGGTGGTGGCGGGTTGTTCCAACTCGCTGTCGTAGGAAACCTCATTGTGACTCCGGCGTCGCGAATCACTGCGACCGGTGGCCGCGCGTTCCAAGCCCCGATCGGTGCTGGTAACGCTGGTGGTGGTGCCGGGGGTGGTGTCCAGGTTCAGTGTCAGGGTATCGCTCTCTTCGAGGGCGCTGTCGACGTCACGGGTGGCCTCGCTAACGAGGTCCCGACGGGCGCTGCGTACGTCGCCAATGGCAGCACGGCTGGCGGTAACGGTGGTGTCGGTCGCGCTCGTATCGAGACCAGCCTCGGCTTCGTGGATCAGGCCGATCTCCAGATCGTTCCGGACCCGAGCCTCGGACTGTACCTAGGCACGCTGGCTGACGTGACGAAGGCTCGATCGAAGCCGTACTTGGTCGCTTCGGGTGGTTCGTCGCGTCGCGGTGAGAGCCCCATGTTCAACGGAACTGGGACCGCTCAGCTGAGTCCGCCGATCCCCACGGGTACCGCCTCGGTCGTGGTATACGAGGGAGCGAAGGAGAGTGTTACGGCTCCCGGTAAGCCTGGTCCGTTCGAAGGTGCTGTCAGCGATCCCGCTGACCTCGACAACCCGGACTACATTCGGGCAACGTGGTACATCTTCACGAACCGAGCAACTTCGCAGTCGATTCGTCTCAACAGCTTCGAGTTGCCGTACAGTTTCTAAGAACCGGTCTTAGATCTGAGTTACAAAACCCGAGTCGCCTTCACCAGGCGACTCGGGTTTTTTTGTGCCCAGTTTCATTGTCGTGCGATGACTGTGTCGGAAGTGACCCGATCGTGAGTCGGTGATGGGTGCGACCCCTTACTCAGTGCCCGACCCCATCTCGTTCAACGTTCGGTCTGCCGTAGACTTATCCGTTTCGCTGCCCGGTGGTTTCGAACTTGCCTTGTCCGTGGCGTGTGAGATCACTGAGATTCGCACGTTTCGTTTCGGGATTGCCGACCGCTGTTGGCGATGTCATGAATCCACTTCAACCGCGTGATTCACGCGCGTCGAAGCCTGCCTCGATTCATGAAGCGAAGGGGGGGGACCGGAGCTTGGTCCCTTTCGGAAGCGCGACTCGACCCTCCTCGATTCACGGCTCCGAGAACATTCGTGATCGCGTGCGCGATCACGTTCAGGAAGGGGTTGGCCTTGACCAACTTCAGTCGCTGGGGGGCGATAGTTCTTACGTTCTTGTTGTTCGCGTGTAACTCAGGCCATCGAAATGCACCCGGCACTCCCATTGTTCAGCCAGGCTGCGACCAGGGAACTCCGTTCGTTCTATCGGCGTCAACAACCGTGGCCGTTGTCGGCGAGCAAATCGTGGTCGAGGGTCTCAACTTCTCACTCGATCCACAGATGAACACCGTGCTGTTCCAGGATGGGAGTCGCGAGTTCGCGATCGATGGGTTGGTGACGGACGTCGTCGGCAATGGGACTCACCCGTTGTTCGGCTGCCCTTCGACGACGTTGTTCGTCACGGTTCCCACCGGGACTCGCACCGGTGCGGCGTTGGTTCGGGTGCGCAACGACGACGGCGTTCTCAGCAATGCCGGCGAATTCCAGGTGAAGGCCGCTCCGGAAATCCTTGGGTTCGCGGTCGGCGTCTCTGGCCGGCCGTATCTCGATGCCGATTCCACGTTCACGCTGGTCACTCCAGAGGTTCAACTCATCGGACACAACCTTTCCGAGGTTACCGACGTCGAAGTCATTCAGCCCAACGGTTTAGTGCTGACATCGGCGACTGTTTCCAATGGTGGTGCCGCTGGGGCAAGCTACGCCGTGCCCGATGGAATGGACGTTGTCACGGTCGATCTCGATCCGCCCGGATCCATCGTTCCTACCTGCTCGACGTTTCAGTTTTCGATCACCTTGATCGACTCGTCGTCGGGCACGCTTCTGATGTCGAACACCATCCTCGTCCCCACCCGCGAGCTCTTCCTGCCGGGCGAAAGAGCCGACTTGCCGGGCACTATCACGGGTGCGCTCCTGCCACCCGGAGTGCGGCGTGGCGTGGTCCCCGTTGCGTTCAACCTCGCGATGGAGCCGGCGTCGGTGCGCTACGACGTGACGCTCGAGTATCTCGATCCGCTGGCTGGAGGCTGGGTCGAGTGCATCGGCGTCGACGACGACCAAGGGTCACAGCTGATCACGGGTGACCCGGATCAGGCTTCCGCACACGGCGCCATCGTGGCCGGCGGTGCGTCGCACGTGTTTCATTGGGACACGGTTGCCAACGGTTTGACGTACGATGCGATGTTTGGCCAGAACCCTCTCACGACCAAGTTGAGGTTCGTGTTCGGGGCTCGTTACCCGTCGACTCCAGGGTTATGCCCAGAAAGTACCCTCGCGGGTGTCCTGTACGAGACTCCATTTCTGTTGGTCGACAATCCGTCCGACACCGCTTCGACGCCACCGGAACTCATCCGTGGTGAGGGTGAGATCACGGAGTCGTTCGGCGACCGGCTTCACCACGATGTCGCGGCGGGGGGGAGTGCACAGTGGAATGCGTTGTCGTCTGGCGTCCTTCGAGGGTCTTCGACCGCCAGCGCGCTGCCGTGGCGGTCGGGCACCGACGATGTTCTTTGCGAGTCTGGTCGAAGCTACGTGTTCAACACGAACACCGGATCGATTGCCGATGTGACCGAGCCTGCCAACCCGGTATCGCTGCACTCGTCGAGTTCGGGCGATCCGATCGGAGCCATCGTCCTTCGATCGCTCGTGATCGAGGCGGGCGCGGACGTCGAAGTGTTCGGCGACAACGGATTGCAGCTACTGATCTCCGGAGATGGCGATCCGCAAACGGTCGCGTGTCAGCTCTACTCGGACTTGATTCTCGATGGCCAGGACGGCTCCGCGGCAATCGACGACGTGCCCGGGATGGGTGGGCTCCCTGGTCCCGGAGGGTCGATCGGTGGTAACGGCGCAACGGTGCAAGTCGACCCCGCCAGCGGCGGGTTGGTGCAGTCCGACTCACCCGCGACTCCCGGTGATCGCGGCGGCGGAGGCGCCGGGGGGAACGTGACGTTCGGGCGAATCGGCGATATCAGCAACAGCAAGGGCGCACCTGGCGGCGGCGGCGGCGGAGCGGTCGCCGGCGGCGCGGGAGTCATCGCTTCCGGAAGCTTGGGCGGCGGGCGACCCGGCGCTGGCGGCGAGCCCACCGGAGACGTGAACTTGATTCACTCACTCGGCGGGCGCGGTGGCGGAGGCGGTGGTGGCACCGTGTTTCGTCAGTTGGCCGCCGCGTCACTCGTCCCCCACGCTGGTGGTGGCGGAGGCGGAGGCGGTGGCTCGGTCATCGTGGTGGTCAACGGAACGATCATCATCGACGCGGGAATCTCCGTTCGTGGCGGAGATGGTGGACAGTCGGAGAGCAATCACTCCGGACCGGGTGGCGGTGGTAGCGGCGGAACGGTTCGTCTCAGTGCGACCGGTGACATCGAAGTGCATGATCAAGCGTCGATCGTGGCGGGGGGTGGTGTCGGGGCGGCTCGATCATCGGTAATCGGAGGCGACGGCGCGGAAGGACGGGTTCGTCTGGAAGCCGGCGGTGCTGTGAGTTTCCCCGCGATCGGCGACTTCGAGTCGTTCACCCCGTCGGTCCCGTCGTCCGCGGTTTCCTTTGGCAGTGCCAGCGGCGTCATCGACTCCGGTTCGGCAGTCGACGGCTCGCTGACGTTCGACTCATCGACGGCCGGAGTCTACGTCTGCAACACCGACACCGGCATCATCTCCGGGCCGGTCCCCGACGGCTTGGTCCGTTTGGAGGATTGGCTCTCTGAGGCGGCGTCCGCACCCGTGATAGCTATGCGCTCGGGCGCCATCGATTGGGAGTTCGACCTTTTCGAGATCCCGGCCGACGTGACTCTTCGCGCGGTCGGCGTCGCACCGTTGGTGATTCGAGTCGCGGGCGAGAGTGCCCTGAATGGAACGATCGACGTCAGTGGATTCGACGGCGGCACGCCGGACGTTCTCAGCGATCCGTCCGATCCCACCCCTGGTGTCGGCGGGGCAGGCGGTCCCGGAGGCGGGCGGGGCGCGATCGGCGGCGTTGCGCGTGCGGTGGACGACGTCACCGACGGCGGGTCGGCCGCGGTGGATCACTTGCCGCCGAGTACCGTCGTCGCTCCGGCGACCGGCGGCTTCTCGGTGGGTGTGGGTCCACTGGCGTTCGCGGCGGCGGCCGGCGGTGGCGGTTACGGGACGGCGGGCGAAGACGCGCTCGGCGGCACGGGAGGCCTCGGCGGATCGGAGTTTGGGTTCGCCGAATTCATCGACCCACTCGGCGGGACGTTTCAGTACGGCGGCCTCGGTGGTGGCGGTGGCGGTGGATCCGTCAGCACAGTTTCGAGCGCAGACTACGACCACTCACCAGGCGCGGGCGGTGGCGGCGGGGGTGGGTATCTCCAGATAACCGTGGGCGGCAGACTCGTCGCGTCGGAATCGGCCTCGCTGATCTCGCGAGGTGGCGACGCCTATCAGGGCCCAGTCGGAGCCGGCAATGGCGGCGCCGGATCCGGCGGTGCGATCTTCGTGCAAGTGGGGCTCGGCTCCACCTTCTCCGCGGCGGTCGACATCTCCGGAGGCGTGGCGAACGGTGATCCCGTGGACTCCGGTTACATGCCGTCGGGGTCGATTTCCGGTGGTTCAGGCGGATTCGGGCGCGTTCGCCTGGAGTCGCCGAGTGGCTTTGTCGAGACCACCGGGCCCATCTTCGAACCGATTCCCAGCATGGGTGAGTTTCGCGAAGCGGAGGCGGATCGCAGCGACGCGGTGACGAAGCCGTACGCGATTCTCGCCGATGGGTTCGCGCGAGTTGGCAGCGCATTGCTGAGCTTCGACGCGGTCACGCTGCCCGACTCGGTGGTGGTTTCGTACGAAGGCGCCCGCGACGATCCCGCCGCCCCGGGTCGACCCGGACCGTTCAGTGGATCCGTTAGCGATCCGGCACTTCTGGTCGAGCCGGACTACGTGCGCATGCGCTGGTCGTTGTTCACACCGCGCACCGCGCCCCCGGTCGAAGTCGACGCCTTCGACTTACGGTTCGAGTTCTGATGGCATACGGGAACGGGCGCCGCATTTGGTGCGGCGCCCGCTTCCGTTCTTGCACGCCGAACTCAGCGGCCGTCGCCGCTTGGTTTCAAGTCGTACTTTTCGATGAGGCCGATCGTGTATTGCAGCGCATTGTTCTTTTCGATGGCCGTCGAAAGAAACGACTCGAAGTCGCCGCATTCACGACACAAGTCGATGAGGGGCGGACAAAGTGTGAGGCGCGGACACTGACTGAGGTGTTCGACGAACGTCGCGATCGCGCGATCCGAGTGACCGGTGCGATGCTGAATGAACGCCACCACTTCGGCCGGGAACTGCACGGCGCGAGGGTTCTCCTCTACTTGACGGGATAGTTTGGTCTCGTAGTGGGTGATCGCGTGATCGACGTCGTGATTGGCGAGGGCGCCGAGCAACAGGCGGTAGTCGTTGTAGAAGTCTTCGAACGGGCACGCTTCCTGGCGTTGGTAGCTCGCCGGGAGGTGCATTCCGTACACGCAGAGTTCGATCGCTCGCTCGAGTGCGCTGACGTCTTCGAGCACGACTGCGAATCGGACGACCGCCTGGAGGTGAGAATCGTCGACGTGGCAACGGTTGTTTCGAAACAGCCAGCGCCGACCATTGAGAATGTCCACGAGCGCCAAGTCGGGGATCCGTTTACCTTCGTGCTTCTCCAAGTCGCGTTGCAGTGCCTCGTACAACTCGGCGTGCATCGCTTCGGTGAGTCGAGTGATGCACGCGTGTCGAACGCTTGTGTCGAACTTGGCTTGTTGCTCCAGGAAGGTGATCGCATCGCAGATACCGCGGTGTTCCAAGAGCATTTCGAATCCGAGCTCTGGATCGATCCCGTGCGTCAACGCGATCTCGAGATATGTTTCGAGCCGTGGTTCGCGTTCCTCCCGAGGCAGCTTCGACCACGTGCGCAGGGCGTCTCGGATGGGTTCGGGCTCTTGCAAAGTTCGGAAGTATGCGAACGCTTGCCCGACGTCACCGTCCGAAAGAAACAACTCGCCGACTCGCCGACACGTGTCGGAGTACTGCGCTTCAAGCGCGACTCGGCGCGGGTCTTTTTCGTCGAGAGTGGAGAGATCGCCGACTACCGGAAGGCCGAGCGCGAAGCGCTGGCCAACGATGAGTGCTTCGAAGAGTAAGGCGTACTGACCGGCGTCTTCGTACTGCTGCGCGAGTTCTTTCAGCAGGGCGTCAGCATCGCCAGATTCCGCGATCTTCGACAGATCCGAGTATTCCACGTTTGAGCCGTTCCTTCGCGGTGCGAACATTCAGTGCGAGAGAGAAGAGTCGAGTGAGGGACCTTACGAATTCGAGCGCCCTCGTCCACTCGATTTCTCCGGGGATTTTGCGAAACTGTTCTTCAACAGTATGATCTGCCCCGTCCTCCCACCGTGTAACACCGAGAGCTGATCCGAGATGCGCATCTTCGACGGACATAACGACGTATTGTTGAGTTTGACCGTTCCCGATCGAGGGAAGGGTCGTTCGTTCTTCATCGAAAGCGAACACGGGCACCTCGACTTGCCCCGGGCTCGTCGTGGCGGATTTGCGGGCGGTTTTTTCGCCGTGTTCGTTCCGGGACCCGACGGCGCACCACCGTATCGAATGACGCTCGACGGAGGGATCGAGATCGATATGCCCGCGCCGATCGACTACGAGTACGCGTTGCCCCGCGCGATGGCGCTTGCGGGGACACTTCACCGCGTCGCCGCAGAGTCGGACGGTCAGGTCCGAGTGGTGCGAACGTCCTCGGAATTGCGCGATAGTCTCAATCGTGATGTCTTGGCGGCCATCCTTCACTTCGAAGGGGCCGAGCCGATCGACCCGAAGCTCGAGTCGTTGCCCACCTTCTACGAAGCGGGTTTGCGAAGCCTCGGGATCGTGTGGAGCCGCCGAAACGCGTTCGGTCACGGAGTGCCGTTTCGACACCCGCAGTCTCCCGATGTCGGCCCCGGGTTGTCCGATGCCGGCAAGGCGCTGGTGCGCGAGTGCAACCGCATGGGGATCTTGATCGATCTCGCTCATCTGAACGCGCGCGGCTTTTGGGACGTGGCGGAGTTGAGTGACGCGCCCTTGGTCGCGACGCACGCGTGTGCCCACGCCATCTGCGCGTCCGCGCGCAACCTGACCGATGAACAGCTCGACGCCATCGGCGAGACCAATGGTGTGATCGGGATCAATTTTTATGTCGGTGATCTACGGGACGACGGCCGCAGCGATACCGACACCCCCGTGACGCAGATCGTGAAGCACGTCGACTACGTCGTGGATCGGATCGGGATCGATCACGTGGCGTTCGGCTCCGATTTCGACGGCGCGACCATGTCGAGTGAACTCGGAGACGCGGCCGGACTACCGTTGGTCATCGATGCCTTACGCGACGCTGGCTACGATGATCCATCGATCGAGAAGATCGCCAGCGACAACTGGATGCGCGTCATCGATCACACTTGGCACTGAGGCTGTTTGGCTATTGACCTACGGGCAAGCGGCGAACGCAGCGCAGCCGATCGACGTCGCGCCGGTGTCTACTCCGCAACCCGGGTAGGGGGCCGCGGGGCTCGCGCCCATCGAGAACAGGTTCGAGAGCAGGAAGACGGCGTCCGCGATGTCGAGGTTGCCGTCGTTGTTCGTGTCACACGCGTCGTCGCACGTCGCCGGCATGGTTCCGAACAGCAGATCGAGCACGCGAACAGCGTCGGCGATGTTGTACCCACCGTCGGCGTTGCAATCTCCGCGCACGAAAGTCGGCGCCGGGGCGACGAACGACTGCCCGTCGTTCAAGAGACCGCGACTGTGCGGCACCGGCCCGTTCCAAGTGAAATCCGCCGCTTGCGATCCGAAACCAATCCGTTGCAGAGACGTGTTCACAGCTGAGCTAACTTCCGAAACTCCGACGTCGCTCGAGAGTAACCCGACCGCCGGACCGTCGGCGGCCGTGATAGTCCCTTCGTAGGTGAGGAATTCCTCGATCGAGTCGTCGGGACGGATCAGTGCGATTCCATCTGGGCTGCCGTTTTGGAGGCCGACGAACGGGAACCAAATCGCGCCGTAGCCCGCGCCCTCGTCGGGGATGATTCCCTGAACGTGAATCGAGTCGTACGATTCCGATCCGTTGCCGTTGTAGGCGACGAGGGACCAACCCATCAGATTGGTACCCGCGGGACCGGCGACTTCGACGCCCTCGTTTTGGTCGGCGCTGACGTTGTCGTAGTGGAACTCGTTGATCCACAGCGCGTGCGCGCTGCTGGAGGCGAGTAGGACGACGAGGGACGCGGCGATCGGGAGCTTCATGGGACGGGGCCTCGTGCGGCGGCGGCCG
>JAJFFE010000053.1 GCA_021776775.1 Planctomycetota bacterium
TCTCGGAATCGATACTGAACGGCTCCCGAATGGCTTCGATCTGCGATTGTTCCAGTCCGGGTCCGCTGTCGATCACCATGAACTCGACCCGTGTCGAAGTGGCCTCCTCGGCGCCGGCGGTGGAACGTGCGATCAAGCGAACTTCTCCGACTTCCGTGTATTGAATCGCGTTCTCGATCAACTTGCGGAGCACGCGCAAGATCAACGGGAGCGGTCCCTCGAACTGGTCGGGGAGCTCTGGATCGACCTCGAGAATCAGCGTCAAGTCCACTTCGTCTGCCGCCGGAGTGAACTCCACCCATAGCTCGTTCATGAGGTCTCGCAGAGAGAACTGCCAACTGGCGATCGGCTCTCTGTCCATCACGCGCGTCACCGTCGACAGGTCATCGAAGTCGTCACGGAGGGCCGCGATCAGGTCGCGAATCGGCCCGGTGGTTTCCGGCTGCAGCCGGCTCGATTCGCGGATGACTCGTTCGATGGCCGACTCCAACCGAACCACGACGGGATCGAGTTCACACGCAACTCGCTCGAGGAATCCTTCGTGGCGGTTCAGCTTGTTGCGGTTCGATCGCAGCGCTTGCAAGGATCGGATGCGTTGTCTTCGTTCGCTGACCAACCGTCGATTCGAGCGGACGCCGATGAGTGTGATCATCGTCAACGCGGCCACGCCGCACGCGAGGAGCTGCCATGTTCGGCGCCAGAACCGACTCATCGCCGTTTGCGAGATACCCTCCCACGGAAGGTCGATGAGAACCCACGCCTGGGCGGGATGGGTTCCGTCGTGGATCGGAGCGACCGCCGTCATCCACGTACCAAAGTCGTCTAGGTACGGACCGCACGCCTGTGCGTGCTGGCCCCCGGTCCCGACATCCAAGGGGAACGTGATGTCGCGCCCGACCCAAGCCTTGGTGTTCGAATCCAGGACGACGGTCCACGCGTCGCCGTTGGAAACCACGGTGTACAGCGGGCTGGGAAGCTGATGTACCGCGTGAGCATTGACGAGGATCGGGCGAAGAGCGCGGTACTCTTGGAGATCCTGTATCGAGGACATGCCGGAGAGTTCGGCGACCCGTTGGTGTAGTGGGGCTTCTATCTGGCTCGCCACTCGCTCGACGATCGACACCAGGTGGTCGGAGGTGCGCTCTTGCGTCGATGCGACTTCGGCCTGGTACAGTGCTTGGATCGCGAGCCCCGCAACTGCGCAAACCATCACTCCGGCGGCGACGCACCAAAACACGATGTCGCGGTGTGAGTCGGAGGAGAATCGCATGGGACGTGGAAGCCTCGGGAGCCGGCGGTTGAACGGTGAGGTGAACTACGAATACGACGGACACCCAATAATACGATGGGCGGTCACTATCCCGGTGCGGGCACGCCGTTAACGCGTCTATCGAAACAGGATAGCCTCGACCACTGCTCAGCGCCGGCGGATACGCTCGACCGCGCTTGCCACTCGCTCCACCGTGAACGCGATCTCTGCCGTGGTCGTGGTTCGTCCGACTCCGAACCGAACGGTGCAGTTCGCTTCGCCCTTCGATAGCCCCATTCCCATCAACACATGCGACGGTTCCAATTCGGCCGAGGTGCACGCCGAGCCGGAGCTCACCGCGATCTCCGGCATGCCGAGCATCAGGGATTCGCTCTCGATCCCGGGGAGCGTGACGCTGAGGATTCCGGGAATGCGCTCGTCTGGGTGTCCGTTGAAACGGGCGTCGGGGATTTCTCTCGCGAGGCCGACTTGGAGATCATGGGCGAGGGTGCCGATCGATTGCGCTCGCTCGGGATCGGCCAGGGCGCACGCTTCGCCGAGTCCGACGATGAGCGGCACGGGTAGAGTGCCTGAGCGTAGGCCGCGTTCGTGTCCGCCCCCGAATTGAATGGCCGCGATTCTCGCGCGGGGGGCGCGCCCTCGGACATAGAGCGCTCCCACCCCCTTCGGTCCGTAGAGCTTGTGCGCCGAGATCGACAGCAGGTCGGCGCCCAGCGTGTTTACGTCGACCGCGATTTTCCCGACCGCCTGCGCGGCGTCCGTGTGCAGGAGGATGCCGCGACTGCGCGTCTCGGCCGTGAGCTTAGCGATGGGGTTGAGGGTGCCGACCTCGTTGTTTGCCAACATCAAGCTCACCAGGATGGTGTCGGGTCGCAGCGCTTCGGTCACTAGTTGCGGGTCGATTTTCCCCGTGGAATCCGGTTGGAGACGCGTGACTTCGAATCCTCGCTTCTCGAGGACCTTCATCGGATCGAGGACCGCCTTGTGCTCAATTCGGGAAGTGATCAAATGGCGCCCTCGCGACTGGTGGGCCTGGGCGGCTCCCAGGATCGCGAGGTTGTTCGACTCGGTCGCGCCGCTGGTGAAGACGATGTCGGCGGCGCGCCCGCCGATTCTCCGTGCGACGCGTTCCCGCGCAGATTCGACGGCGTCATCGGCTTGCCAGCCGAACGCGTGAGTCTTGCTCGCCGCATTCCCGAATTTCTCGCTGAAATAGGGGAGCATGGCTTCGAGGACTCGGTCGTCGACCGCGGTCGTCGCGTTGTGATCGAGGTAGATCGGCAGGCGCACGGAGGTGGCCCTTTCGTTGGAGTGCCGAGTCGGGGAGCGACGTGGAGTATTCCGGTTCCCTTGTTGTTTGGCAACGCGGTGATTCGGGCGGCGGTGATTCGGTCCGCTGCGATGCTTTCATGGTGGGTTGGCCCACGGGTCGTTTGCAGTGGGTTCCGTCGCAATCTCTGGGGCGGTCCTTCGGGCAAGGCCCGAGGTCAGGTGGAGGACGAGTTGTTGGTTGAGGAACGGGCGGGCGGAGAAACCGCGATCGAGAGCAACGTCGAAGAACCGAGTGCGGCTTCCCGCCGTCGGGTTCGATCCAAAGATGTGCGTCGATGGATCTTGCCTCCGATCGCGCGCGCGCTTGTATTTGCGATGTCGCTTCCGCCCTTGTGGTTCTCGCGTCGTGTCGGATCGTTGCTCGGCACGTTGGCGTGGTTCGTCATGCGCGGTGAGCGTCGGCGAACCGAGCGTCGGTTGGCGATCGCGTTTCCGGAGAGCATGACGGTGGTCGAACGTCGCCGGCTGGCGCGGCGGGTCTTCCAACACTTTGGCCGCCTATTGTGTGAGGTACCGGTGTTCGTCGGCTGGGGCCGCATGCGGCTCCGCGAAGAGTTCAAGTGGCGCGGACTAGATGTCGCCGAGACGCAGATGCGAAGACTCGTCGATGAAGGCAACGGTGTCATCATTGTCGTGCCGCACATCGGCAACTGGGAACTCGCCGGAAGTTTGGGTTCTCACGGATGGCAGACGCTGGTGATCGCCAAGCGTTATCGCGTCGAAGGCTATCAACGATTAATGCACGAGTGTCGGGAGCGGCTCGGTTGCAACATCGTCTACCAAGACGACACCATGATGCCCGTCGTTCGCCATCTGAGGCGCGGCGGAGTGCTCGGCATGCTGCCGGACTTGGATGCCAAGCGGCTTTCGGGAATCTTCGTCCCGTTCTTCGGTCGTCCCGCGTACACGACCGATAGCGTGGCTCAGCTATCGTTGAAGTTCGGTTCACCGGTCGTCGTCGTCGGATGCGTGCGCGAAGGCGACGACTATCGAATCGAAATGTCGTCGCCGGTGCGCCCGAACTCGGTCGAGGGAAGCGAATACCCGGTCCGTGAGTTCACGCTGGCTTGGTTGAGCAAGGTCGAATCCTTGATCCGCCGCTATCCAGAGCAGTGGGTCTGGTTGCACGATCGTTGGCATTCGACCGAAGAGACCCTCGCCGCGCGCCGAGATCGCGAACGGGCTCGCGATCGGGCCGAAGTCGCCGCCCGCTCCTCGTAAGCTCCGCAACGGTCTGACCCTCCAGCCGGTTTCTGGGCCCGCCCGACCTTCTTGGTATTCTCGGCTTTCGTGATTAAGATGTCGGAGTTGCGCAACGGCTTTGCCTTCGGCGGCGAGGCGAAAGGACAATTCCATGATTTCGATTTCGATTTCCACTGTCGTGCTCCTGGCGTGCACCGTGGGTCACCCCGTCCCGACCGTCGGGATACTCAGCGCTCTTCCGAGTCCGGTCGAAGCGTCAGCGAATTTCGACTCGATTCCACTGACGTGGAAAGACGAGAAGGGGTTCGAGGAGTTCACCAAGGCGCAAAAGGCGTTCGAGGATGGTGACTACAAGACTGCCGAGGCCAGCTTCAAGGCCGCAGGCAAACTCGCCAAGGGTGGGAAGACGTCCAAATACGTCAAGAAGCTTCGCGCCGGGTCGCGATTGATGATGAGCCTCACGGCTCAAGTGGCGGCCGGTCAGAAGCGCAAGGCGTTGAAGTACGCTGAAGACAACACCAAGGCGTTTGCGGACACGCCGGTCGAGGGCAAGTTGATCGCGCTGACCGAGGAACTGGTTCCGCTGGTCTTTCACGTCCTCGAAGACTTCGAGAAGAACGGCCCATACTCGGAGAAGTACGGCAAGTCGTGGGTGACCGACGAAGCGCTCGTCAAACAAGGCAAGCGAGCGTTGAAGTGGGTCACGACCGGGCAAGACCCAGAACTCAAGATCAAGGACTTGCCGAAGAGTTTGACCTCGTACGAGGCTATCGCGCTCTGGGTCTACTTTCCCAAGAAGAGCGGGGGCTTCGACATGATCTTCAAGTGCAAGGGGACTTCGAAGACTGCGGTGACTCAGACCACGATCACCAACGCCTACTTCCATTCTCAGTCCGCGTTCAAAGGGTGGAAGCGACTCGAGATTCCATTGAAGAGATTCAAGCCTCAAGGGGACGTGTCTTGGTCCGACATCGCAGACTTTCGACTCAAATTCCAGGGTAAGCGCAACGCCACCCTGTACGTCGACGACATCGTATTGGTCCGGAAGGACGGCGAGGCGAAGAAGAAGTGAGCCCGTCGCGTTCTTAGCGGACGGGTACCCGAGAGAGCTTCTGATGAGAGTCCGATGAAAGAAGGGGCCCCGGCGAAAGATTCGTCGGGGCCCCTTCTCGATGGAACAACGCCGTTGGTTGAGTGAAACAGTTGCTGAGCAACGCGGTTGTCACCAACGCAGTCTTGGACTGGCGGCTCAATGGTCGAGGTCGCTCGTCTGTTCTCGCTTCTTGTCGCGCTCGGCCTTGTCGCGCTCGGCCTTGTCCGCCGAATCCTCTTGGCGTTGTTGCGCTGCGCGAAGGTCTTTTCGGTCGATCCAACCGTCCTTGTTGATGTCGAGTCGGGCGAACGTCTCGGCGTTCCCCGTGAACTCGTCGGAGCTCACTCGCCGATCGCCGTCTTTGTCCTGCTGCAAGGTTCTTCGGAGAACGCGGATCGCGCGTTGGCGCCGTTCGCGGGCGTCGCGCCTCGGACTACCGCGCCGATTCGCTTGCACCTGCGCCCACTCCTTGGTGTCGATGAAGCCGTCCTGGTTTCTGTCGGCGATCTTCCACGCCGCGTCGTTGCCCGGGAACTCGCGGCGGTTCCACTTGCCGTCGCCGTCTCTGTCGCGTTGCACCCACGGGTCGACCCGTTTCGGCTTCGCTTTCGCCTCGGCGGTCGGCGCACCGGCCTTCGGCGGATCGGTGGTCTTGGGCGAATCCGTCTTGGGCGCGTCACTCTTGGGCCGCGACGCCGGCTGAGACGTGGGCCGAGAGGTCGGCTTGTCGGTCTTGCCGTCGGATTGCCCGGCCGCTAGAGCGAGCGTCGTGCCGGCAACGGTCAGCAGCAGGAAGAGGGCTAACCGGTACGGGGTCGTCATTCGTTTCATACTTCCACGCTCCTCTGGGTATCCGCTCACATCTTAGAACAAGAACCCCACTAGGTCCCAACCGGTTTCGCGGATCCTCGTCCCGAGAGCCGTTGGTCCACGAAGCGCTGAACTCGTTCGACGCCAATCGTCTGCATACAGATGGCGTGATCGCAACGCCTCAGCGTGCAGGGTGAGCACGGCACATCGGACCTCAACACGTCTCGTCGGTGACTCCAGGGCCCATAGAGGGCCGGGTCCTTGGGGCCGAACAGAGCGACGACGGGGACTCCCGAAGTGGCGGCCAAGTGCAGGGGGCCGGTATCGGCGGCGACGAGTAAGTCGCACGATTGAAGCAGTGCGATCAGGTGGCGCATGGACGGGGTCGCTGGGGCGAGTTCGCACGCTCCCGCGGAGCGATCGACGATCTCCTGCGCGCGTTGCTGGTCTCCCGGTCCCCAGCTGATGAGGACGCGGTGTCCGTCCTCCGCGAGGTTTTGGGCGAGTTCGGCATACCGAGCGTGCGGCCACTCCTTGAAGCGGCCGAATGCGCTTGCAAACGGGTGGAGCAGGACGCGTCGCTCTTCGTCGTCTCCGAGTTCGTTTTCGATATGGTGCCGCTCCGGCGTCACGTCGGGCAAGCGGCCCAGCGGTGTTTCGCCGTGCCAGCCCAGGGATCGAACGATGTGCAGGTTTTTCTCGACCCGGTGGACCCGGCCGGCGGCGGATCGTGGTGAGTTTCCCGGCACCAGCCAACCGTACTCTTTGAGTTCTGTGGGGTGATGCCCCACGCGGTACCGACCGGCGGCAGTCAGTGCCACTGCGCGCGATCGCAGGTTGCCCTGGAAATCGATGACGAGGTCGTAGCGAGCGGTCCGTAGCCGAGACCGCGTCCGACTTACCTCGTCCAGGATCCGAGGCCACTCCTGCAGTCGCTTCATTCGACGAGACCACTCTTTGCGTGGCAGCCGAACGACCTCGTTCAAGTCGGGGTGACCCTCGAGAACGGAGGCGCCGAGGCTTTCGACCACCCAGTCGATACGGGCGTCGGGGTAAAGTTCGCGCAGCGCCGCGAGGGCCGGCAAGCAGTGAATCACGTCGCCGAGGGCGCTCAACCGCACGATGAGGATCGACTCGATCGAGTCCGGCGTCGGCAGTGTGGAAGGGCGGGTCGGTGACGCAGGCGCGGTCATGAGCTCGATTCGCAAGGCTGGCCGTGATTCGGCGGTGACGGATGCGGATTTCTGGGCGAAAACGTCGGGGCCGGTGACTAGAATGCGCGGCCCGTCCTCGGGATGGAAGAGTCTCCCCTCGGGAAGCTGGCTCGTCATCCCTCCAATTCGCCCGCAACCGGAGAACCGAAAGGGGCTGCAATGCGGTCTCGTCGTTTCACTGTCATCGTAAGTTTCGCGATGATCATGATCGCCTCCGGGCTCGCCATCGCGAGCCCTTTCCAAGCAACGGAGAGCCGGCTCGACGGCGGGATTCGCCTGGTAACACTCGACGCCGAGAGCGCGGAGAGCGCCGCGTTCGAAGTGTGGGTCCGGGCCGGTCGCTGGATGGAGTCGGACAGTCAGCCCGGCGTCGCCCGCGCCACCGCCGAAGTTTTGATGCGATCGGGCACGAAAATCCATGGCGCCGCCGACGTGGTCGACAAGCTGTGTCAGGACTACGGCATTAGCGTCGAGATCGACATCGCCGGCGAGTTCGCGCGATTTATCGTTCGCTGTGACCAACCGAAGGCGGTCCCGTTTGCGCACGGATTGATCGCCGCGCGTCTCGCAGTTCCTCTCGTCGGTCAGCCGGAGTTCGACGCGGCGATCGCAGAGTTGAGCGGACGCGGCGCCGGTAACTCCGCCTTCGTCAGTGAAGCGTACCGCCGCGCGTGGGGGGCTCAACATCCGCAGGGTCGACCCGAAGTGTTCGATACGTTGACGTGGGACGACGTGGTTGCGTTCTACGCGCACTACCGCCCGGCCCAAGTGGTCGTCGCTGCCAACGGACCGCGCGCTGCGCTCGGTCCGGTCGCTCGTCGAGAGTACGCCGCGTGGACGGTGACCGGCGAGGCTCCGCGACGGATCGCTGTCTCCCTCAAAGTGCAATCCGGACCGACCATCGCACTGGCGCCGGCCGAAGTTGGCGCGACGCCGTACGCGGTCTTGGTACGAGGAATCAACGTTGCGGTGCTCCGCGATCGAGGTGCGCTCGAACTGGCCCTCGCCGTCGCCGACTCGAATCGCGGTGGTGGCGGATCGTTCCTGTCGCACAGTTTCGGCACCATGGGCGAGATCTGCATTCCGTTGAGCGGCGACGACTTGGACGCGCAGATTCAGCGAACGCTCGACGCCATGATCGCCCTGGGCAAGTCGGTCGACGAGTCGACGCTCGAAGCGGCTCGCACGCAGGGGCCCGCCGGTCCCAATCAAGATCCGCTGCGTCGAGCCATCGAGTCTGCGTTCGGTCGCGGACCGGGAGCGCGTTCGGCCTCCGCGAAAGAGATACAGCAGCTCGCGGCAGAGTGGCTCGACCCCGGAAAGTTTCATCTGTTGATATCGGGTCCCCGTGATTTCGTGGCCAAGGTCTCGAAGTACGGAGTCGAAGTCGAAGTTGTCGCGGACTCGGAGTACCCGAAGCCGGCGGCCGAGTTGCTTGCGAACGTTGTCAAAGCGTTCGGCGGGGAGGGCGGGCTAGACTCCCTGGAGACGCTCTCGTGGCGGGCCGATCGCGTGGTCAATCAGAACGGTCGAGCGCAAGCCGCGAAGACTCGTTCGATCGTGAAGTTCCCGCTGCACATGTACATCGAAACCTCGTCGGAGACGTCGAGTCAGTACACGACGGTTTCTGACGAGCAGGGGTGGATGGTACTCGAACGATCCGGCACCCCGGAGCTCGAGGATGAGCGAACCGTGCAAGCGATGCCGGACAGTACCGTCGCCGACTTCCGACTGTCGCTCCTGTTGGCGACCACCCCGCTGTTGCGCGTTCATGGGCAACTCGAGCCGACAGAGTTGGCGCCAACGACGATCGATGGCAAAGAGCTTCGCGTCCTTCGCCTCGATAGGCCAGGCGTTGGGCAAGTGGACTTCTATGTCGAGCCCGACACCCACCGAATCGTGAGGCGCAAAGACACGAGAGCGACCTCGCGCGGACTCGTCATGTACGAAGAGGTGCTCGAGGACTTTCGTAAGGTCGGCACGTTCACGTTGCCTCACAAGCGAACGATCTACCAGAACGGCACGGAAAGCGTGCGCATCGTAACCGAGCGATTCACGATCAATCCCGAGGTCAAGCCGGGAACGTTCGACGCTCCGGAGGGCAGCACTCCTTGAGTTTTCTACTTGGTCTCGAGCTTCGGGGCGCCGTCGCGCACTTGACCGTTGTCGACCGTCGGGGCGAAATTCTCGCTTCCGCGACTGGTCCACTCGAAGAGCCGATTACGAATTGGTACGGCGTTCATCCCGAGGTGTACTACCGCGGCATTGTTCAGCTTCTGAAGGATTCCGTGAGCGGCGGTCTGTTCGATCCTCTGCGGATCGCATCGGTAGGACTTGGAGTCGATCACGGAATCGTTCTGCTCGATCCGGAACTCAAGGTGATTTCACCCCGTGAGATCGGTTGGGCCGAGCACATCGAAAGTACGCCCGACTTGCGTTCGGCGATCGTTTCGCTGTCGGAGTCGAGTCCGGGCTGGTTGCGCCGCGCGGGTGTGATGTTCAGCGTGCTCGACTACCTGCGCTTTCGTTTCACGGGAGCCATCGCGTCGCACGAAAGTTTTACCGTAGCGGCCGGGTTGGCGCTGAGTCCCTCCGCGCGATCCGAGTGGGATGTCGAACGACTCCACGACCTCGGCGTTCGTCGGGACGCGTTGCCGCCGATCTTCGACGCCGCGTGGCGCGTCGGCGTCATCGGCCCGGAATTCGGTCGTGAGATCGGCTTCGGGCGCAACGTCTGGGTTGGTGGGGGCAGCGACAGTCGCAGTGCTCGACTGTTGGTGACTGCAGAGCCAGTGCCCGGAAGCCGAGTGATTCAAATCGACGAGGCTGGCTGTTCGGTCTGGCGCGCGGGAGGAGAACCCGCGAGTTTCGACGAGCGCGCGATTCCGCTCGTTGCCGAAGGATGCTGGTACTACCCCGACTCCATCGAGATCACCGATCCGCGCGGAGCTTCCGGTGGCTGGAAGGCGCCCGATTCCGAGCAATGGACGATCGACTCCCCACTACCGCAAAAGGCGGAAGAGTGGGCGAGCCCGCCGGACGGCGACGTTTGGTTTGCCTGGGACTGTGGCGGACCGACCGCGGGAGTCGCCGTGCAAGCGGGCATCGGACTGGGATGGTGGCGAGATCTTCGCGGGTTGTGGCGGAAGCGTCGGGCGCCCGTGGACTACGAAGATTGGCACAACTCGCTTGTCGACCCCGAGTCGCCGGCTGATGACGCCGACGCGGAGACGAAGTGACGAAGTGACGGTATGATCTCGTCGGGCTGTCCGACTCACTACACCAGAGGAATAGCGTCATGAGTTCCGAGGCGACACTCAAGTCGATGTTGAAGACACGGTTCGCGGGTGCGCTCGTGGGGGCCGCGATCGGCGACGCGCTAGGGTTCCCGTACGAAGCATCCTCGCGCTCATTCTTGTACGCCATCGGGGACGAGATCACGGATTCCTTTGCGAAGCATCGCAGCGGGTACTTCGACCACGGACAGTTCAGCGATGAATCGCAGTTCATGCTGGCCACCGTCGAGTCCTTGTTGACGGCCGAATCGTTTGATGCCGAGCAATTGGCGCAAGCGTGTGCAGAGTTGTGGCGCGAGAATCGCGTCATCGGCCGCGACGCCGAGTCCGATGCCGCGATGAAACGCTTGCTCAGCGGAGTACCGTGGAACGAATGCGGTTCGGAAGATGGCTACGGCAACGGAGCGTTGTCGCGCGCGGTGCCGCTGGGGCTCTGGTATCACGATCGTCCCGAGAAGCTCGTGGCCGCCACCACCGCTGCCGCGGAATTGACGCATCGACATCCCATCGCGATCGCTTGCTCGGTGGCGACGGCCAGCGCGGTGGCGTACTGCGTGACCCACCGCGAGATCATTCTCGGCGATTTTCTCGATCAGATCTCGGCGGCGGCCGGCGAGGTGGAGCCGTCGGTAGCGAAGATGCTCCGCGAGTTCACCGGGATGCTGGCCCGCCCAGAGCCCGCTGTGCTCAGCGATTTGACGGATCTCGGGCACGACAGCGACCGGATTCCGGAGGGGGTCTCGTCTGACTCACGATCGACGTTGATGACCGCTCTCTACTATTTTCTGCGGGCGCCGTCGGATGTGATCGGTGCGTTGAGAGGCTGCCTGCTGTCTGTCTGCGACGTGGATTCCACCGCATTCGTCGCCGGTGCCTTGGCCGGCGCGTTCAACGGTGAGGCCGGTTTGCCCACCCAACTGCGCGATACGCTAGTCGAAGGCGATCGCGTTACTCATTTGGCTTCTGAGCTTTACGCACTACGTTGCCGTTCCCGGGGGTGATCGATTCGGGGCCAGCGGGGTATACTCAATGGAGTTGCCACAGGGAGGCTATGCTCATGGGCTCCGATGTTCGTATGTTCGGTGAAGTCGCGTTCGAGAAGGGCTACATATCCACGGCCCAACTCTACGAAGCACTACAGATTCAAGCTCAGCAAGAGGCGGAGAATCGCCCCCGGAAGTTCCTGGGTGAGATTCTTGTCGATCTGGAGTACATCTCCGAGCAGCAGGTCCTCGAGATCCTGACCGAGCTGCACGGACAACGTCAGAAGACGTAACTCCCCTCACGCTGACGGCGTCGCTGACGTCGCCATTTGCCGGGTTCCGCGCGGTTGTTGATTCGCCGCAAGGAGCCCGCTTGGATCTCTCTCGTTTCGAACCTCTGCTTCACTCTCGAAACCGACTCGTGCGGTCGCTGCTCGCCATCGCCGAGTGTTGCTACCGTGGCGGGTACCGGCTTTCGTCGGCGCGCACGCGGTCTCGCATCCGGCGGGGCACCTGGCCGATCAAGCTCGACGTCCCGGTCATGTCGATCGGTAATCTGGTGGCGGGCGGAGTCGGCAAGACCCCCCTCGTCGAAGCGATCGCCCGCGCCCACCAAGCGGCCGGCGGATCTCCAGGAATTCTCAGTCGCGGGTATCGATCTCTCGGTAGCGAGGGAAACGACGAAGCTCGCCTGCTCGCTCGGCGGCTGTCCGACATTCCCCACGTCCAAGACAAAGATCGAATTGGCGGGGGACGGCGGCTGCTCCGGGATTTCCCGAACACGGATCTCATCCTGTTGGACGACGGGCTTCAGCATCGTCGTCTGCACCGCGACGTCGAGTTGGTCGTTCTCGACGCGACGCGCCCATTCGGGTGGGGCTACATGCTCCCACGCGGATACCTTCGCGAGCCGTGGCGCGGATTGTCGCGCGCCGATGCGGTGATCGTCACCCGGCGGGCCCAGGCGTCAAACCACAAGCTGGCGATTCTCGACGACTTCCTGCAAACGTTCTGCGGCGGCCGACCGGTCCTCGCTGCAGACACGATCGTCGACGGAATTCGTGGGGCCGACGGGAAAACGGGCCACGTCGTTTCGGGTAAGCGTGTCGCGGCTTTCGCGGGAATCGGGAATCCGAACGCGTTCTTCCGTACCGCCGCCCGAGCCGGATTCGCTGTCGTGGAGACCCGGAGTTACCCGGATCACCACCACTTCGATTCGGGAGATATCGGGGAGCTGACCCGGTGGGCGAGCGGGTGCGCAGCGGAGTCGCTGCTCTGCACCGAGAAAGACGGCGTGAAGCTGGAGTCTCTTCCCGAGTTCGCGACCGCCTCGGTTCCCATCGAGCAGCTGTGCATGCATTTGAAGGTCGACGTCGAGCGCATCCTCGATCTCGTGCCCGGTCGATTCAAGGTCTCGGATTGAGTCAGTTGCTCCAAACCTGCTGAGGTTCGCCGCGCTTTCCGCTACCATCCGACGACCGATGAACGGAGACCGTACACCCTTGCCTTCCTCACCGCTAGACGGCCCTGCTCCCCTGGACGCACCCGAGCCGTTCAACCTCGACCGAATCACACCGATCCCGATCAGGCAGCGTACGAACAAGGTTCGTCGCGAAGAGTTCGGTTCGCTTCCTGGGCCCGACGATTCGATCGCTGACTTCATCGATTCGCTCCCGCACATTCTCGCTGCCGACGAGCTGCGAGCCGCCGCCGCCTACACCGCGGCGTCGGTGGCGAAGGGCGCCCCCGTGTTCGCGGCGATGGGCGGGCACGTTGTCAAGGTGGGCATGGCGCGAGTCATCAACGATCTCATGCGACGCGGCGTGTTGCGCGCTCTCGTCATGAACGGGTCGACGGCCATTCATGACGCCGAGATCGCCATGATCGGTGAGACGTCCGAACACGTCGAAATCAACGTGGCCGACGGGTCGTTCGGCATGGCGCAAGAAACCGCCGAGCTGCTCGGCGCGGCGTGCGATCGAGCCGAGGGAGAGCAGTGCGGGTTCGGTTGCGCCATTGGACGTGAGCTACTCGAGCGCGACTATCCTTACTGTGAGGACTCCATGCTGGCCGAAGCTGCGCGGCTCGGTATCCCGGTCACCGTGCACGTTGCGATTGGGACCGACGTGGTTCATATGCATCCGCAGCTCGACGGGGCCAAGCTCGGCGCCGCCACCCACTACGACTTTCGTCTGCTCGCCGCGCTGGTCACCGAACTCGACAACGGGACGTGGATCAACATCGGCTCTGCTGTGGTGCTGCCGGAAGTGTTCCTCAAGGTCGTCAACATGGCGCGAAACGTTGGTCACAAGCTCGAGGGCATCACTGCGATCAACTTCGACATGCTCCAGCACTACCGCACTAGCGTGAACGTGCTGCGTCGTCCCGTGGCGCGCGGAGTCAGTCTCACGGGGCATCACGAGATCAACTTGCCCTTGTTCCGCATCGCTCTTCTGCGAGAGCTGGCCGCACAACCGCGAGAGGCGTCCGATGAGTGATTCCGCGTCGTACGTTGGGCTGGACCTCGACTCGCTCGGCTCCCCGCGCATTCTCGTCGTCGGCGACTTGATGCTCGACGAGTACATTTGGGGGTCGGTGTCGCGCGTTTCTCCGGAAGCCCCGGTTCCTGTCGTGGCCGGCCGCCACCGAGAGCTCAAGGCCGGCGGGGCGGGATCGGTGGTCGAGAACTTGGCGGTGCTCGGGGCGCGAGTTCAGGTGTGCGGTCTGATAGGCGAAGACGACGCCGGTGATCGGTTCCTCGACATTCTGTCGAAACAAGGCGTGAGTCGGCGGGGGATCGTTCGTCGCGCCGGACGTGTCACGACGCAGAAGATTCGCGTCATGGCTTCGGTGCAGCAAGCTCACCGAGCGGAACAGCAAGTTTGTCGCGTCGACTTCGAGGATGTTGTCGAGCCTACGTCTGACGAGATTGCTCAGATCGAGAGCTATCTCACCGAGACGTTCGCGGATCCGCCCACCGCGGTGTTGGTGTCCGATTACGAAAAGGGCATGTTGTCCGTCGAGGTGTTACGGCGCGTCATCGAGATGGGGCGGGCGGCTGGGGTTCCGGTGTTGGTCGATCCAGGGCGCAGCGTCGACTACGATCGCTATCGCGGTGCCACGCTCATTTGTCCGAACCGGTTCGAGTCCGAGCAAGCGACGTCGATGACCCTCGAGAATCCGTCTGACTTCGAAGAGTGCGCGCAACAATTGATCGAGCGTCTGGAGCTCGATGCGGTCGCGTTGACGCTCGATCGCGAGGGCATCTTCCTCGGCCGTTCGGACGGGACGTCGACTCACTTCCCGACCCGCGCTCGTGAGGTGACCGACGTGGCAGGGGCGGGCGACATGGTGCTGTCGCTGCTCGGCTTGGCCATGGGCAGTGGCTGGACCGTCGAAAACGCTGTGCGCCTGGCCAACGTCGGAGCCGGTATCGAGGTCAGCAAGGTGGGTGTCACACCGGTCGAGAAATGGGAAATCGAGCAAGCGCTCCATCACTCCGGGACGGACGCGCTTTCCAAGGTGCGATCTCTCGACGAACTCAGTCGTATTCGCGAGCGTAAGCGGGCGGCGGGGGAGACCGTTGTTTTCGCGAACGGTTGCTTCGACATTCTGCACGTCGGCCACGCGGTGCTGTTGCAGCAGTCGCGGAGTCTGGGTGACGAGTTGATCATCGGTCTGAACTCCGACGACTCCATTCGCCGACTGAAGGGGCCAGAGCGACCGATCCATCGGGGTGAGGAGCGTGCGCTCATGCTGAGTGCGCTCGCCTCGGTGGACCATATCGTCTTCTTCGACGACGACACCCCGATCGAGCTGATCCGCCGACTGGAGCCGGACATTTTGGTCAAGGGCGAGGACTACGCCGACAAAGAAGTCGTCGGACGCGACATCGTGGAGGCGGCGGGTGGCCGGGTCGAACTCGTTCCGTTGCGTCCGGAGATCTCGACGAGCTCGATCGTCGATCGGATTCGCGGGCAGCAGTAAAACCTTCGGCGTTGGCGCGCGTTCTCGTGGTCGCTTTTCGACGATTTCCGCGCGTAAGGCTCGACAGGCTCTCATCGGAGCGAGCTGCCCTTGCCAGGTTGGCCCCTATGCCTAAACTGGGCTGATTCCGCCCTACGGGGAAACGCATAGAGTTGAGGCGGGATAGGGAGCGGAAAGACAGGGAGATCTATGTCTGAGAGCGGTTCGCTCTCCGGCGTCGACCAGGTGTTCGCGAAAATCGCACTCAAGAACAACCTCGTCACTCCGGAGCAAATCAAGGAATGCTCGGCTCTTCTCGAAGCGCAAGGTGGGGACCTCGGTTCCATCTTGCAGGGGAAGGGTTACCTGAGTGAGAACCACGCAACGGCCATTCGTCGCAAGGCGGAATCGGTCGGCACTGGAGGTTCGTCACCGGCTACAGCTAAAGGGGCGCCACCTCCTCCCGAGAATTCGATTCACTACCAAGACGTCGAGAAGATGGACTTCTCCGATCTCTACGGGAAACCGCTCGGCGCATACCTCGCCAAAGCGCGTGAACTCGGAGCCTCGGACTTCCACTTTCAAACCGACACTCCGCCGATGATTCGTTTGCACGGCCATCTTGTGAAGTGGAAGCATCCGGTGCTGACGTCGGAAGACGTCGAGCGCGGAATTCAGAGCTTGGTCGAACCCGCTGAGTGGGAGATCATCAGGCAGCGCAACGACTACAACCTGACGTACGATCGCGAGGACCACGGACGCTACCGCACGAACATTCTGCGACAGCGCAAAGGTCTCGATGTGATCTTTCGGATTATTCCCGATCGAATCCCGTCGCTCGAAGAGCTTCACCTCCCCGAAGTTCTCAAGGAGTTCACGAAATTCCGACAAGGCTTGCTGTTGATCACTGGGCCCGGTGGTTGTGGTAAGTCGTCCACGATGGCGGCTCTGACAGAGTTGGTGAACATCGAGCGTCACGATCACATCGTGACGGTCGAAGAGCCGATCGAGTACTTGTTCGAATCGAAGAACTGTAACGTCAACCAGCGCCACGTTCGTGTACACACCGAATCGTTCGCGTCGGCACTGCGTTCGGCCATGCGCGCCGATCCGGACGTGATCATGGTCGGGGAGATGCGCGACCTCGAGACGATCTCGATGGCTGTGACCGCGGCGGAGACGGGACACTTGGTCCTAGGGACGCTGCATACGACCAACGCCATTCGCTCGGTCGACCGGATCATCGACGTGTTTCCGCCGAAGGAGCAGGAGCAGATCCGCGCGATGGTGTCGGAGTCGTTGCGTGGCGTCATCTCGCAACAACTCGTCCCGCGCGCCGACGGCCTCGGTCGTGAGCCGGCGCTCGAGATCATGTTTGCGACGTCGGCGGTGGCCAACATGGTGCGCGAACGGAAGACGTTCCAGCTCCTGTCCGTCCTTCAAACGGGACGTAACAAGGGGATGTGCGCCATGGACGATTCGATTCACGAGTTGCTGAACAAGGGTGTGATCACCCGCGAGCAGGCCATTTTTCGCGCCGAGGACTCGGCGCGATTCCGAAAGTGAGACCGAACGTGACCGAACCAAAGATCAATCAGTACTTGAAGATGATCAAGGACTCGGGCGGGTCGGACCTTCACATTTCGTCCGGCATGACCCCGAAGATCCGCGTCCATGGAAAACTACGGCCGCTCAAGCAACCGGCCATGAACAACGAGCAAGTCGAAGAGCTGCTTCTCGAGGTCGTCGATGACAAGCGACGGGCCATGTTCAAGGAACGAAACGACCTCGACTGGGCGTACGCCATGCCCGGGCTTGCGCGTTTCCGTGCCAACTACTTCCGTCAGCAGCACGGTATGTCTGGTGTGTTCCGGATCATTCCGGAAGAGATTCTCTCGGTTGATGATCTCGGTGTTCCGAAGCAGATCGAGAGATTCTGCGAGATGCGAAACGGTTTGGTGCTGGTCACGGGACCGACCGGAAGCGGGAAGTCGACGACGCTGGCCGCGTTGATCGACTACATCAACCGCAAGAAGGCGAAGCACATCTTGACGATCGAAGAGCCGATCGAGTTCGTGCACAAGAACAAGAATTGCGTGATCACTCAGCGGGAGGTCGGCATCGATACCGATACGTTCGCAGAGGCGCTACGCAACGCACCGCGACAGGATCCTGACGTCGTGCTCGTCGGGGAGCTGCGCGACCTCGAGACGATCGGACTGGCGATCACCGCGGCGGAGATGGGGAACTTGGTCTTTGCTACGCTGCACACCAACAGCGCATCGAAGACGATCGACCGGATTATCGATGTCTTCCCCGAAGATCAGCAGAACCAGATCCGCACCATGCTTTCCGTTTCCCTCAAGGGCATCGTGGCGCAGCTGCTGATGCCGAAGAAGGACGGTAAGGGTCGCGTCGCGGTCAACGAAGTACTGTTCCCCACCTCTGGCTTGTCGAACATCATTCGCGAGGGTGCGATCAACAAGATCGTTTCGACGATCGAAGGTGGCCGCGGCGACGGCATGCAGCTCATGGACGATTCGATCATGGATCGTCTGAAGGCTGGACTCGTCAGTCCGGAGCAGGCTCTGCTTTTCGCCCACGATAAGAACCGCTTTCAGCGCCTCGCTTCGTGAACGTAGCGGACGGTTTTGACAGGCGTGCCGGTGCACTCGGAGATCTCGAGTGTCGGCACGTCTTGGTCTGTCTACCGACGTGGGTGGGGGACGCCGTGATGGCGACTCCCACGCTACGCGCCTTGCGATCTCGATTCCCCGATAGTCGTATTACGCTGTTCGGGCGAGGCCACCTCGAGTCCCTACTCGAGGGAGAATCGCTCTACGATCAGTACGTCCCGATCGAGCGCGGGCGCGGGGCTACCGCGAAGAACATCGCAACGATTCGTGGTCTCGACGCCGACCTTGCCGTGGTGTTGCCGCACTCGTTTCGCGCGGCGTACGAAGTCTATCGCGCCGGCGTTCCTCGTCGGTTGGGTTACGCACGAGAGGGCCGCGGTTGGATGCTGACTCATAGCGTCACGCCACACCTGCGACCGCGACGGCGCTCGATCGGAGCGTGGCTCCGAGGCGTACGCATTGGCGTGAGCGACAAGATCTCCAAGCGATGGCTCACGCAGGCGGCGCAGCGGCAGCCCAGCCTTTTGCGGGAGCGTCGAGACCGAGAGCCCATCTTGCCGATCCCGATGGTGGCGCAATACTTGGAGCTCATCGCCGTGCTTGGCGCACGAGACGACGGCGCCGGTTTGACCCTAGGAATTCCGCCCCACGTCGCCGAGGGCGCCGATCGCGACCTGGAGACCCTTGGGTTCGCGCGTGATGAGTCGTTCGTTGCCGTCAATCCCGGAGCGTCCTTTGGCGAAACGAAGGTGTACCCGCTCGACCTCTTGGCGGACGCGCTGGATCGGTTGCACGGCGAACTCGGTTGGAAGACTCTCGTCCTGTGCGGTCCGGGTGAAGAGACGCTCGCCGATGAGCTGGCGGCGCAGATGAAGACACCTGTCGTCAGTAGCTCGGCTCAGATGCTGGGTCTCGACCGGGTGAAGCGCGCCATCGAACGCGCCGAACTCTTGGTGACGACAGACACTGGACCGTGGCACGTGGCCAACGCAGTTGCGACGCCGTCGGTCGTGTTGATGGGGCCGACGGATCCTCGGTACACCGCTGCCTACCTCGAGCGCAGTGTCGTCCTGCGAGAAGAGGTCGAGTGCGGCCCGTGCCATCTCAAGCAGTGCCCGCTCGATCACCGCTGCATGCGAATGATCGAGCCGCGACGCGTGGCCGAGACGGCGATGGCGCTGCTTGGCCGAAGCTAGTGATGAGTCTGTGAGTTGTCCGGTATCCGCACGGTCGGTCGCCCGTGGCGTCGGCGCGCGCCTAGCCAGAGCCGATGACCAGCGACCCGGGCAGCCAACGACACGGGCAGCCAAACTACACGGGCAGCCAAACTACACGGGGCAGCGCGTCGTGATCTCTTTCGCTATCGACGCCATGACTTTGGCGAGCGCCGAGTCAGGATCAGAATCGACCACCGGCGTTCCGGAGTCGCCAGAGGTGGCGTAGGACGCGACCAACGGGATCGAGCCGAGGAACGGCACGCCGTAGCGCTTCGCGGCGGATTCACCGCCGCCACCGGTGAAGATTTGCGTCTGCTTCTTGCAGTGCGGGCACTCGAAGACGCTCATGTTTTCGACGACGCCCAGGATGGGCACTTCGGTGCGTTGGAACATCTGAATGCCACGCTGTACGTCGAGCAAGGCGACGTCCTGCGGCGTCGTTACAATGACGCCGCCCGCCAGAGCGATGGTTTGCACGAGCGTCAGTTGTGCGTCGCCGGTTCCCGGCGGCAGGTCGATCACTAGGTAGTCGAGGTTGCCCCAGCGGACTTGCCCGAGGAACTGTCGCAGTAGGCCGGTGACCATGGGCCCTCGCCAGATCACGGGGCTGTCGTCGTCGAGCATGTAGCCGATCGACATCGTGGCGACGCCATGCTTCTCGATTGGCACCAGTTCTTCTTCTGGCGTGACTTCCGGTCGCGCGTCTTCGAGCCCGAGCATCTTCGGTACCGAAGGGCCGTAGACGTCGGCGTCGAGCAGACCGACGCGGTGTCCGCTGCGCGCCAGCTGCACGGCGAGGTTGACCGACACCGTCGACTTCCCGACTCCACCCTTGCCGCTAGCGACGGCGATGATGTGTCGCACACCAGGCACGCCCTGCGGACCCATGGCCTGCTGCGGCGGTTGCTGCGGCGCGGCGCCGCCTTCGGGAGCGGCTGGAGCCGCTCCTTTCTCGAGGACCTGCACTTCGGTCACGCCTTCGATGGTCGAGATGCGCTGCTCGACATCTTTGCGTACCTGCTCGCGCGCGTTTGCGACCTGGGCGGGGAGCGAGAGGATGATCGTGACTTTGCCGTCGCGAGCGATGATGCGGTGGACACATCCCAGGCTCACGAGGTTGGCTCGGCTGTTTGGCAAGTTGGTCTCACCGAGCAGACGCTGGATTTCCGCTTGGACGCGTTCGGTGTCGAAGCTCATGTCGGGATTCCTAGGGTGGGCGAAAAGGGCGGGATTATAGGCGTAGATCACTCCGGAGTTCTCAGTTATTCCCGGATTCACCAGGTTCGATCGATCCTGGTCAGTTCACGGGACCAAGGCGTTGTCCTCTGGGCCAAAGGCTAGGCGGGGCGTTTGGCGGTCTCAGCAGTATCTGCCTTCGGCTGTGTTCTTTGACGAAGCCACTCAGGCGGTGCGCCGTCGGCGCACCACGGTAGCGACGACTCCGAGCAGGGCCGCGGCGATGACCCCGACCAGAACCCAGTTGAACAGGATCGCTTGCTGGCGCTTCTCGATCTTCCGTCGTAGCAGCTCCGCGAAGGGGGCGAGACTCTCTCGGGTGTCACCTGTGAGGCGTTCGAGCTGTTGCTTGAGTACCGCCGGATCGTCGTCGAGGTAGGCGAGGTAGCCCCGGTGAAGCGTCTCGCTCACCTCGTCGGCTTCGCACTGTCGCAAGGACCGATACCGCGCCGTTGCGCCTTCTGAGGTATCGGCGGTGGCCCATGCCGCGAGTGATCGGGAAAGGAGCGCTCGATCCCGAAGCCCCCAAGCGGCGCTCGCGGCTCGTGGCGCCCAGACGGCGGGCGCCTGCCCCTCTAGGACCGCGGCTTGTTCGAGCAGTGTCTGTGCGGTGTCGAATCGTTCCATAGCCAAGGCGACGTCGATCTCGAGAACACGGATCTCGGGTCGCGTCGGATACCGGCGGAGCCCCGACGACGCGGCTCGAGCGGCTTTCTTGGTGTCGCCGAGTGCCAGCGCCAGTTCTACGCGGAGTTGGTATCCATCGGGAGAGACCGGGTCGAGGTAGAAGCCCTCTTCCAGCGCGTCTTCGGCCAGGGCCGGTTGTCCGCGCTCGAGTTCCGCCTGCGCCCACAGGAAACGCGCCAATGCGCTGGACGGAGCTGCGTCGGCGGACTTCTTGGCCAGAGCGATTGCGTTGTCTAGGTCGCCCGCGACGGCGGCTACTTTGCCGGCGAGGAAGAGCCGTTCGGCCTTGGTCAGGAGTCGTTCGATCGCTTGACGACGTTCTGAATCGAGTGTCGAAATTCGTCCGAGCCCGATCATGCACTCGAAGTATCCCGCGGCTGCGAGACGACTGGGGTTAGACTCGAGCGCCGCGGTGAACAGTTCGAGCGCTCGCTCCGGATCACGCTCCATCCACGCTACCGCGAGAGGCGCACCGCGTTGTTCGAGTGTCGTTTCGACATGGTTTACCGGATCGACACCGAGTCGGATCAGTGCGTTTCGGCGCAGCCGGTGCCACTCGTAACTGTCAGGATGGCGCGAGATCACATCGTCGACCACCGTGACCGAGCAACCCTCCTCGAGAAGTTCCGCGTCGAGGCGGCGGCGCGGGTCGTCTCCGGCGGTTCCGACGGGCTGCGATTGCGCCAGTCCGGTGGCGAAGCACAAGCCGGTCATCACGATTAACTTAAGGACGAACATTCCTGAGCGAATCGGTGCCTTTCCCCCGTGCAAGGTCTGCAAGCACACGATAGAATCGATGCCGAAACGAACGAGGCGACTGCGTCCCAAGCGGGATGTCAGCAAGCGGGCCGAACGACAGGGTGACTCCGGCGAGCGAATTGCATGACTGACGTGCAGCCGTGCGCGCGCCAACCCTGGCAATTGAAGCACAGGTGTCGACACCGTAACGACACCGCGCCGCTGGTAGCGACTCGTTCCGCTTGCCGACCCGCGGAGCACGTTGACAGGAGATCGTCGACCGCCATGAACCGAATCAAGTCCTACAAAGCTGACGAAGTCACCGCGTTGATCCATGGGAACGCTGGTCTTCTCCTGGTTCATTTCGGGTCGCCGCTTCACAGCTCGTGTGACTTCGTTCACCGAGAACTCGACCTCCTCGCGCCCCGCTTCGAGTCCGAGATCCACTTCGCCGAAGTCGAGCCACTCAAAGATCTGGAACTTGCTCAAGTCTATTCAATTGAGCATCTTCCGACGCTGATCCTGTTCGTCGGCGACGAGGAAGTCGAGCGCATCGACCACGTCATGCTGCCCGAAGAGCTGGCCGAGTTCTTGGAGACTGCCGCTTCATTTTACACAGGCGCCCAAGAGTAGGACGATGTATACTAGCTATCGAGTTGGATGAATGACGAATCGAAAGTCGATTCGAAGAGATTCTGCAAGCTCAGATTTTCGTTGAGCTTTTGAGCCTCGGGGAACGTTAGACACACACACACCTTCCCCATTTGTCCCACCTCAGAGCCCATGGGGCGCCGCAGGTATCCTCTACCTGTCGCGCTCCTTTTTTTTTGGTTTGGGGTGGGCTGGGGGCGGTTGCTCTGATCGGCCCCGGGGTTGTCATCGTTAGGTTGCCCGTTGCGCTCTGCGAGGCCAGGCATGCTTGGCCGGGATGGGCAGTGGTTTCGAGGGCTCGCGGCGGTTGTTCTGACCGGCCGCGGGGTTTCCATCGCTAGCTTGACCGTTGCGCGCTGCGAGGCGTGGCAGATTGGCGGTGTCCTCGAGCGCTACGCGTGTGCGGCGGTTCAGTTATCTGATCGGCCCCGAGAGTTTCATCGCTAAGTTGCCCGTTGCCCGTTGCGCTGTGCGAGGCCAGGCCTATTGGGGCCGCCAGGCTGTGCGGGGTGATCCATCCGTGGGGCGTTTGTTCTGATCCGCGGACGCGAGCCGATCGGGGCGGCCGTTTATCTCGCGCGTTCGGCGGCGATGTACTCTTCGAGCAGGGCGAACTGGCGCGGGAAGTCGTGCACGTCGACGCCGTGGGGGGATTTGAAGAACGACGCCAGGTGATGTTGCGGGCCAGACTGTCCCTTGGAGTGCGCATACGCGAGGAAGCGGACCATGTCGAGCACGAGGGGTGCGGCGAGGATGGAATCGCAACCTTGCCACGTGAACTGCAGCGACATCTTTACGCCGAGGAAGCCTTCGAAGTGGATGAAGTCCCAGGCCGTCTTCCAGTCGTTCAAGCTCGGCACGTAGTCGATGGCGACGTGCGACTGGAACGGGTATCCGAGGTGTTCTTGCAGCAGGTGGTCTTTCGATTCGACCTTCGCTGCCTTGTTGGATTCGTTCTGTAGGACTTGTCCGTCGCGATCCCCCAGCATGTTGTAGCCTTGCCATGCGAGGACGCGAAGGCGCCGTTGATGAAACAGCGTGGCTAACACCGACTTCATCAACGTCTCGCCGGTCTTACCGTCGGATCCCATGAACGGAAGTCCGCGCTGCTCGAAGAGGGCGGCGATGCCGGCGGGCAGCGCACCCGGCGAGGGCGTGAAGTTTAGATATGAACAGTCCGTCTCCGCGCCCGCGACGGCGTAGAGCGTGCTGGCGCGAAGGTGCCCATGGTCGTCGGATTCGACGAGCTTCATGACACCTTCTGCGGTGTCGAGTTCGGGGCACGTCTCGAGCTGCGGTTCGGTCGACGCGAGATTGACGAGCACCACACGTTCGAGGTTGTGGTTCGACTTGAACTCGCGAATGTCGGCCGCGATTCGGTCCACCGCCTCGCGGGCGCGGGCGACTCGATATCGTTCGGTTCCGTCGGCGAGCGCTTCGATCGCCTGCCCACTCTCGAACAGCACGCCGGGTCGACACGACTTGCTGATCGTGTCGAGCTCCTCCGTGAGTTCCTGAATCGTCTCGTATCGAAGAGTGCTGGCGTCGCGTCGCAGCTCGTGCGCTTGCTCCGTCAGACCGGACTCGCGAATGTCGTGACCGCCGAATGCCAGGTCGTGGAGCGTGGGAAGTCCGAGTCCGACGCACGCGTCACTCTCCGTGACCATGCCGACGGCGTCGACCATGCCTCGCCGAATTGCGAGCGCACCGCAGATCGCGGTCGTCGCGACGCCGCCCTTGGCGCCGACGATCCACACTCCGACCTTTGCGCTCATATCGGCTCCTTCGATGCATTGCCGACTTTGTCGAATCGGACTCACTACGGGTTGGGTGGAGAGACTCGCGGAGTCGCGAGAATGCGTCCGTCGACGATACGGGAAAAGACGCCCACCGTTGCGGCGGTACACAATCCCCGACAATTGCAGGGAGGCGTATCGACGAACAGCCACGCTGACGCCTCGGGAGACGTTCGCGCGGCTGTGGTCGAAGCAATGTTCAGGTCAGGCTGGGATCAGTGGAACCCGAGCGAGAGGTGACGCGCCCGGCGTCGGGCGTCTTTCATTGCCTTCTTACGCGCTTTCTTGCGCATGAGCTTCTCTTGCTCTCGCATCTTGCGGCGTCGAGCCTCCGATGGCTTCTCGTAAAAGTTGCGCTTCTTGATCTCTTTGAGGAGTCCCTCTTTGGCCACGGTGCGCTTGAATCGCTGCACTAGTTTCTCGGCCGTTTCTCCGTTTCGGAGCGTGACGCGAATCAAAGCTCGCCGGTCCTTTCGAGTGCGCCCCAGGTGGCGCGGGCTTCGTTGGATGCTGAGGAACTCGCGGGCGAGTCACTGGAGTTGGCGTCGGTGGCCGTGGCGGCGAATCGACACTCCAAGGAAGTTCAGTATCCGTTACGGGAACATGGTCGAAGAACAACCCTCGTCGGTGACGTACATCATTGACGAACAGGATCAGTGACGAACGAGGGTACAGACGCTTGAGATGTGGCAATGCCGACCCCGAGCGAAGCGGAGAAGTCTAAACTCTTGGCGGGGTTCTGACAACCCGCTGCGTGTCACCAAAACTGGATAGATCCCGCCGACGAATTCCCGCCCTCGGGAAAGTTGGCGCAGAACGGCTGGTCGTTCTATAAACGTCGGCCACCATGGACACTTCCGCAACTTCCAATTCAGCGCCGGGTCGATTTCGAGTTCTCCTGAGTCGCGTCCGAGCCGGGATGTTCTCACGTTCTGGCGGGGTCTGCGTCCTCGCCGGGGGAGTGTTTGTCGTCTCGCACCCTCCGGTGGGCCTCTGGCCGCTCGTCTTTCTCGCCCTCATACCGCCGATGCTGGTGACACGAGGCCGCAGCTGGTGGGGCGGTTTCGGGTTTGGCTACCTCTACGGACTCGTCATCGAGGGTGGCGGGACCTACTGGATCGGTGGGACCATCACGGAGTACCACCGGGTTTATATGACGTCCGGCGACTCCGGGAGCCTTTGGAGTTCGCTCTTCGGCTGGACGGTCTTCGCCGCGTGGTGGTTGGGCGCCGCCGGGCTGTGGGGGTTATGGGGCGGATTGCTGACCATGCGCCGCGGTCGAACCGCGTTCTCTTTTGCCTGGCCGGTCGTGACCTTGGTCAGTTTGGATGCGTGGTACCCACGGATCTTTCCTTGGAACGTCGGCGCTGCGGTCATCGAATTCCCCGCTCTGGCTCAACCCGCGTACTGGTTCGGGACTTCGGTGCTGACTGTTCTCACCGTCGTCGTTGCCGGGTGGCTTGCGTTGGGCTGGGAGTTGGCGCGAGGCCAGGATTGGCGGCGGGCTCAGCGGGCGATTCTCGCCGCGATCGCCACGATTTCTGTGTGGGCTGCCGTCGGTGAGTGGCGTCTCGGCGACGAATCCAGAGCGCCCAAGCTCCGCGTGGGCTATGTGCAATCGAATATCTCGTTGGAGGAGAAGCACGGCGTCGACCAAGGGTTCGAAGCGTCCCAAATAGCCGTGTTCCGGCAACTGGTGGATCTTTCGGCAGATCTGCTCTCCCGCGAAGAGTGCGATCTCTTGGTCTGGCCCGAGGGAATGTTCTTCGTAGGAGCACTGGATCCCGACGCGGTGCGCGCCCTCGGCGTTCCGGTGATCGTGGGGACCGGCGGAGACATTGTTCCCAACAAGCACCAGAACTTGGCGTTGTTGGTGACCCCCGACCCCGCCGAGAGAATCCGCGTCTACGCCAAGCGGTTTCTGCTCGTGTTCGGTGAGCGCTTCCCATTCACGGGTTGGCTGTCGGCGCTCGGTGTTCAGCTTCCCGGTGGTCTCGCTGCAGGGGAGCACACGCTTCCGTTCGATGTCTATGCGTCGAGTGCCGAAGGGACGCCCGCGATTCGGTGCGGCGTGTCGATTTGCTTCGAGGGCATTCTCGAGGCGACTGGCGACCACTTGGTTCGCGACCGATCGCAGGTTCATATCAACATCACGGAAGATCTCTGGTACGGCCGGTCGAGCGCGCCCACCCAGCATCTGACCTTGGTTGCACTCCGCGCGATCGAGTCCGGGGTTCCCGTGGCGCGGGTCGCCAACGGTGGAATCTCCGCCAGCATCGATCGGTTCGGTCGTTTCCTAGAGCTCATTCCGTTGGGAGAACGCGCGACCGGCGTGTTCGAACTCCCCGCTGCGCCGCCGAACCCGACTCGGCCGTGGTTGCGATGGTTCGGTCGGCTTGTTCCCTGGCTCGCGCCTTTTGCGTTTTGTGTTCTGTGGCTGCGTCGGAAGCGATCGTCCGGACTCGGCTGAGTTGCCCGGATACGAACCCGGGTTGTTCAGGCCCGTTCAGCCCTTTGCTGGCCACACTTCTGTGCCGCGTGGATCCGGAACTCCTGACCCTGGCAACTCTTTGACGATCGAGGTGCGGTCGTTTCGGGACGAATTCTGCGCCTCTGCATCCCTGGCATGGATGTTGTATCGGTCCCGACATCGCCGGAACGTGAAGCTCGTTTCCGTCGTGCATTCACCTTGGCACCTCCTTACGAATAGCCCTCAGGGAATCCCGGTTCCCTGTGGGCTTTGATTATTGGTACGTCACCTGCTTTAAGCCAACCCCGTGCCCAAGACGCGTTGACAGGTCGCACCCCCTTCCCTATACTTCGAGCGCTTGCATTAACTGTTTCCACGTATGTGGTTATGGTCTCAGTGTGTTTGTGTGCCCGCTCGTCTCAGGTCTCGCAGAGTTGTCTGCGCTAGCTCGTGGGGTGCTTAGCGGTAGGGGTGGGTGTGATCGTTCGAAGGGTCTCTTCGGGCGCGTACCGCTCGTGCGGGTTGCCCGTACGGAGTCGATCCTGAGAGGTGTCAGTCCGTGAACATGCGGATGAACATCGGCCTGAACCAAGTTCTCGCCCAGAAGCAGATCTTGTCTCCCCAGATGATCCAGTCGATGGAGATTCTGGTTCTCAACTCCCAGCAGCTCGATGAGCGGATCGAGCAGGAGCTCGAAGAGAACGTTGCGCTCGAACTCGTCGATCCCGCCGCCGAGGCCGGGGCTGAAGGGGGCGCCGGTTCCGAGGAACAGCGTTCAGCCGTCGACGGTGACGGGTCTGCCGTCGAGGTGGCTGAAGTCGATCCAGCTGCGGCCGAGATTGATCTCCTCCGCGATCGCTTCGAACATCTCGCCGAGTTTCAGTCGGAGGAACGCCTCTTTTCTCCCGGTTCTCGTGGGCCGCGAGGCGACGACGGCGACGACAAGTTCGAGGCACTCAACAACACCGCGGGTCGAAGTGCTTCGTTGCAGGAGCATCTGCTCGAGCAATTGCGGATGCTCTCCGATCTCATGGTTCTAGCCTTTGGTGATCCGAGTGAGGTCGACTCGGTGTCGAACGGTGCCGAGCCCGGCGTCGCGACGATGGGTTTGGAAGAGGCAAACGGCGCCGTCACCTCAGGAGCGACCGCCGAACCCGCCCACCATCGAGTGATGTCCGACGCGCAGAACCGAATCTCTGAAAACGGGGAGCGCGATTTCGAGGATGTTGCGCAGTTGCAGGACGAGCGGCTGCGACAACTGGGTGCGGAGATCGTCTTCAATCTCGACGGTCAGGGTCGACTCCTCTATCCGCTGGACGAGATCCAGCGCTCTTTGAATCGAGCACCAAAGGCCGGCGCCGCGGAGGGAGTGCTGGGTTCGGCGACCACCCTCGTCTTGCCCGTCGAGTTAGCGGAACTCGAGGGTGCCCTGCGCATCGTTCAGAGCTTGGATCCGCCTGGGGTCGGAGCCGTAGGGCAGGGCATTGACGGCATCAAGCACTGTCTCTTGTTGCAACTCGAACGAGATCCAGGGGACTACCCGCTCGAGCAGCAGCTCATTAGAGACCATCTGGAAGACATCTCGAAGAATCGGCTACCGCACATTTCCAAGGCGACAGGTCGCACGATCGATGAAGTGAAGGATGGCATCGAGATCATCGCTTCGCTGAATCCGTTGCCTGGCAAGGAGTTCGAGGACCTGCAGAACTCGTACGTTCGTCCGGACGTCCAGATCGAAGAGACCGGCGGAGTCTACAAGGTCATCGCCGACGAGACGACCGCGCCGACCATCCGCATCTCGTCCTACTATCGAGAGCTTCTCGAGAAGTCGCGCAGCGACCCGGAGATTCGCAAGTATATCAAGTCGAAGATCGATAACGCCGAGTGGCTGCTGCAAGCGATCCAGCAAAGGAAATCAACACTGCAACGCGTGGCCGAAGAGGTCGTCGCTCACCAACAGGGGTTCTTTCGCGACGGCGTTCGCGGCCTCAAGCCCCTCAAGATGCAGGACATCGCCGACATCATCGGAGTGAATGTGTCGACCGTGAGCCGCGCGATCTCGGGCAAGTACTTTCAGGCGCCTGGCTGCATCAAGGATCTCAAGTTCTTGTTCACGGGCGGCACAGTGCGAGATGACGGTTCTTCGGAGTCCCGTGACAGTCTCATTATGCGGATCAAGGATCTCATCGCTGATGAAGATGCAAAAAAGCCGCTATCGGATGCCAAGATTGTCGAGTTGCTGGCGAAACACGGCATTCACATTTCGCGGCGAACGGTCACCAAGTACCGGGAGGCTGAGGCCATCCCGTCCTCCCGGGAGCGGCGACAGTTCTAGTTTGTTCGTGACCTCGCTGCTCGACATCGCGTAGTTCAACCCCCTCTCTTTCAACCCTGTCTTAGAGTCAGACCGAATGATCGAAGTTCGAGACCTCTGGCGTCACTACGGCCGAACCACCGCCCTCAAGGGAATAAACTTTCGCGTCGGTCAAGGCACCATCGCGGGATTTCTCGGTCCTAACGGCGCCGGCAAAAGCACGACCATGAAGATCCTTACGACGTTTCTTCCGCCGAGCCGAGGCGACGCGACGGTCGCCGGGCACGACGTTGCGAAAGAGCCACGCGCGGTCTGCGCGAAGGTCGGCTACCTTCCGGAGTCGATGCCCATCTATCCCGAGTTGCGGGTCAATGAGTACCTCCGACATCGCGCCGTGCTCAAGGGGCTGCGCGGACGAGAGGTGAAGTCCCGAGTTGAGTCCGTGATGGATGAGTGCTCCATTGCCGACGTAGAGCGCAAGCTCCTCGGTGCTCTTTCGAAGGGGTACCGGCAACGCGTCGGTCTCGCGGATGCTTTGCTCGCCGATCCAGAGGTTCTCATTCTCGACGAACCGACGTCGGGGCTTGACCCTCGCCAAGTATCGGAGGTTCGTCGGTTGATCGACGGCTTCCGGGGCAAGCGAACCGTACTCTTGTCGAGTCACATCCTCGGGGAAGTCGAGCAGGTTTGCGATCGCGTCATCATCGTCGCCGACGGCGAAATTCGCGTCGATTCGACTCGCGCCAAGTGGACCGAGCAGTTGCAGGGCGCGTCTCGTCTTCGTGTCGTCTTGGATAACGCCCCGAGCGACGTGCACGAGGTGTTGTCACGATTGAAAGGCGCGGACCAAGTCGAGTGCGACGGTTCGACGTTTTGGCTGCGGAGTGATCGCGACCTGCGCGGCGCGATCTACGACCTCTGTGTAAAGAAGCGCTGGTCGCTCCTAGAGCTCGCGCCCGAGATCGCAACGCTCGAGAGCTTGTTCCTCGAGGCGACGCGAGATCGAGAGCCCGTACTGGAAGACGCAGTCGAGGAACAGTCGGCGACCGGAGGTGCAGCTTGAGGCGCGTTGCAGCAATCTACCGACGCGAGCTTCTCTCGTACTTCACCTCGCCGGTGGCGTACATCATTCTCTTTGTGTTCTTGTTGGCGAACGGCGTCACGTTCTACTTCTTCATCAACGCGTTTCAGGGGCGGATCGACGACATCCTCCGCAGTCTGTACGGCGGGATCGTGTTTTGGTTCCTGATCCTTCTCATACCTCCCCTTCTGACCATGCGAGCGTTCTCGGAAGAGAAACGCAGCGGGACGTACGAGTTGTTAGTGACCACGGGTATCTCAGATACCGCGCTCGTCGCCGGCAAGTTTCTGGCGAGTTGGACGTACTTCATGTTCCTTTGGGGAACGCTCTGGCCGTTCCTCTGGATGCTTGAGTCCGTCGCTAACCCTGAGTGGGGGGTCTTGATCGCGTTCCACTTTGGAATTGCGCTGATCGGACTCGTGTTCTGCGCCGTGGGTCTCTTCGCCTCGACACTGACTCAGAACCAACTCGCCTCGGCCAGTGTGGCGATGGTTCTCAATCTGTTGGTGTTCTTCATGAGCTACTTTCGGAGCTTCTTTCAGCCGGGGGATCTCGCACTGCGCTACTTCGATTACGTCAGCCCGGCGTATCACTTCGTGAACGATTTCGCCAACGGTGTCATCGACATCCGTTACGTAGTCCTCTACGGATCGTTCTCGCTCGCATTCCTGTTCGTCGCAGTCAAAGCGCTGGAGTGGAGACGCTGGTGGTAGCCTGGAGGATTACGAAGCCTGACGGACGTCGACGTCGAGTCGCCCTCAATGTCGCCGCGCAGCTGTTCCTAGTGGGCTGGGTGCTGCTCATGGTCAACGGCTGGGTGTTCTACTACTCGTGGCCAGTCGATTTGACCGAAGACGAGCGGTTCACTCTTCCTCCGGAGACCATTACGCTTCTCGAAAGCCTCGAGACTCCGGTCGAGGTTGTGATCCCGTTTCGGTTCGGCTCGGACTTGAAGGGGGTCTTGGAGCGTAAGGTCTTTCAACGCGCTTCCAGAGTGTTGTTGGAGATGGAACGAGTCAGCCCGGCGAATCTGCGAGTCGTGAAGCAGCTCGAGGTCGGGGCTGATCCCGACGAGTGGCAACTCGTTCAAGCCGAGTACAAGCTCGAGTCCATCAATCGAATCTACCTCATCACGCCAGACCGTCGTGAGGTCTTGGCGCCGAGCGACCTCGCCGTGTTCCGTTCGGTGGATGAGCTGGCGTTGGGAGAGCAGACCGAACTGATCGCTGAGAACGTGGTCGAGGCTCTAACGGTTGCGCTTCGTCGCGTCGTACAGGCAGAGCGGCCGCAGATCCTGATCACGCAAGGCCACGGGGAGATGCCCATCGAGGCGATGTCCGTGTTTGCTCGTGATATCGCTGAGCGAGGATTCGACGTTCGCCCGATCAACCTGCGCGAAGTTCAGCAGATTCCCGAGGAGACCGACCTGCTGGTGATTGCGTGTCACGGTACTCAACAAGGATTCGACGGATTCGGCCGAGATGTCGTATCGATCCTCGAGTCGTTCGTCGAGCGCGGCGGTGCACTCTTCATGACCCTTCCGTTTGACCGACCCACGGGGTTGGAAGAGTGCTTGTCAAAGCACGGGATCGATGTGTTGCCGGGCGACGTCGCGCGAGTCGGCGTGGACAACAAAGGTCTGAAGCGGGCGAATCGCGGGTTTACGACGCCATTCTTCAACAAGGAGCACCCCATTACTCGGCGATTCGAAGCGGGTAAGGATCAAGCGCACTTCTATGTGTCCCGAGCGCTCGATGGATCCGCGGATACCCTGCTCATGACCGGCGAAGATTGCTGGTTGGAAACGACCACGACGTTACGACGAGATGCTGCCGAGCAGACTGGACCGTTCCGTATCGCCATGGCGAGCAAAGGCGATCAGTCACGAATCGTCGTGTTTGGGCCCGTCTTCGTCACGCTGGACAAGCACTACAGCGGAGTCGCACGTCAGACTCTTCTCAACTCGATCTTCTGGTTGACGCACCAAGAGACGTTGTCGGCGGGCTCGCTCGCTTCGGAGACCACACGGAGGATCCAGCTCAACGACAAAACTCAATCCGCGTTCTTCTGGACATGTATTTTCGTCGTGCCGGGGTGCTCGATCTTGGCCGGTCTGCTTGCTGCCTGGTTCAGGAGGCGATGAGATGGATCTTCGTACGACTCTGTTTTTGCTCGTCCTAGCTGTCGTCGCTAGTGTCGGTGTCGAGATGTCGCTGACCGGACGACACGCTTGGTTCGTGGGTGATCGCAATCAACCCTTTGCGACCTATCGCAAAGAGTTCTTTCGCGAAATTCACATCGAACGCGAGAGCGACGCGGTCGCGTTGTCCGGCGTTGGCTCCGAGTGGTTCATTCACCGCCCGATCGAGTTTCCCGCTCGGTTGTCCACCATCGAGCGCTTGATTCGCACCATACGTCATCTACGTATTCGCGGTGAGATCGGCCCCTACGACGGCGGCTACGGCATCGCTGAATCGCGGCTCAAGGTCAGTTTTGTCGATGGATCGGGGACTCGCCGGCAGCTAGCCTTCGGTGACGAGATCCAAGTCGGCAGCAATCGATACGTGTACTTCGAAGCGGACGGCCAAGTGTCGTGGTGCGATGTGACCGCTCGCGACGCGTTGCGGGACGTTACGGTCACGGAGCTGCGCGACGATGCTCTGACCACGGTCTTCGCTGGACAGGCCGAGAAGCTAGTGATCGATCGCGGCGATGGTGCCGGGCGCACCGTTGTCGAAAACGTTCAAGACTCGGGTTGGCGCGTGGTCGAGCCGTACGTGACCGAAGCCGCGCCCGAAGAGGTCGTGCATACGATCGCGGTACTGAACGCTTGGGGTATTGACGATTACGTTCTCGACGGTGTTCTTCCCGAGAATGCGCCACAAGACCTAGGGTTCAACCCGCCCCGGTACCGTATCGAGATTCATGGGGTGAGCGGGGCCCGCGACGTGCTCCTCGTCGGAGCAGACGTACCCGCGGAGGCCGGCGGTGAAGTGGAATTCACCTACGTCGCGTGGGAGGGTAAGCCGTTCGTGTTTCGAGCGCTGCGCGATCCGGTGATCTTGTTCGAACGAGACCCGGACGCCTTCCGGAGTCGCGATTTGTTCTCACTACCTGATCCCGAGGTCGAGTGGGTCGAAATCGTCGGCGACACCCGCGTGCGCGTCGAGTTGACCGGAGCCAATCGGGAGAAGATGACGGTTGATGGCGGGTCCGAAACCTACCCGGTCGACCGTGACTACCTCGTTCAGATCGTCGAGCGGCTCCGCAATGCCAAGGTACAAGAGTTCACGCCGCGTGCCGGAGATCTCCAAGCGCAAGGGCTCGGCCTGGTCACCCCAGATCTTATTGTGCGAATCAAGTCGAAGGATGGGGACGTCGAAGAGCTTCGGGTGGGACGCACCCTGACTCCAGAAGACGCGGAGAGCCGCGGGGGCGTACTCGAGGGTTTCCACTACGTGTGGAACCGACGCTGGGAGGGCTACTTTGCGGTGGCGGAGGTCCCGTTGGGCAGGCTCCTCTGGACAGCGCCGTACTCGCTTCGTTCCCCGACCGTTCACGACCTACCGATGCCAGCCGTCGGTCGGATCTCGCTGCAAGTGCCAGGGTCGAAGCCGATCGCATTTGAACGAGCCACTACCGCGTGGATCGTCGCTGGTGATCGCAAGCTCGCCGACATGGATGACACCAATCGATTGCTCACGTACCTGTACACGATGGTGGCGATCGAGTGGCGACCGCGCCGCGATGGCGACCCGGGGCCCGACGCCTACGAACTGAAAGCGGAAGTCGGGCGACCCGGCATGGGCAGCACGACGTTCTGGGTGGGGCCGGAGATTCCCGGCCAACCCGGAGACCGGTGGGTTCGTTACGACGACAGCGATTGGGTGTTCTTGTACCGAACCGGAGATGTGAAACCGAACCCGGTGAGATTCCTCATCCTCAGTGCGAGTGACTAGCCGGTGGACGGCATCAGCTGCGATCGTTGCGGGGTTTCGCTGCTCGTCGAGAGCGACGTTCGGTATGTCGTCAATCTCGAGGCGTACGCGGCGTATGATCCGTTGGAGATAACTTCCGGTGAACTAGAGCGCGATTTCGACGCCGAGTATCGCGCTCTGATCGATCGGATCGAAGTGACGTCCGCGGACGAGTTAGAAGAGCAAGTGTACGTTCGACGCAGCTACGATCTGTGTCCGGCGTGCCACGGAACGTTTCTGAAAGATCCGATTCAGAAGGCGTCGCTCGATCAGCAGTAGCTCGAGTGGGTCGACCATCTTGCTGATGTGAGTTGCGGCAGTAATACGCCGTTGCCAGTGCCCTGACCCTTCGGCCGGGCTCCCACCCCTCCATCGACTAAGCGAAGCCGCTCAGGTTGCGCTTCCCGTGACTCCCTTGTGATGGTCACTGATCGAACCCTCACCCGGAGTTGTGTTCTTTGGCCGGACCGATTGTCCGGTCGACTCCGAGACGTTGAACCGCTTCGGAGCGCCACCGCTCTCGAAAATCGAGGAAGAGTCGGTCACGACCTCGGCGCATCCAGGATTGCAACCAGAGCGGGAGATTTGAAGCCACCAGAAGATCGGCGCCGAGTCTGAGGAGACGTTCGCTGAGCATCGAGTTTCGAGCGACTGAACTTGATCGGCTGCCGTCGTCGGTTTTCGAATCGTATGAGGCGCAAGTTGCTAACTTCGCGACGTCGTTCACACCAGATGATGACTACGGTGTGGGGAAAGAGCACCGGTTCGTCAACGCGGTGCTCGAGCTGATCTAACTGTCGAGAAGATCACAAAGGTCACCGATGTCCGCCATGACAATTCTCTACGATCACCGCCATGGTCGAACAGGAGCTTGCCGGGTAGAGCCCCTACGAGCGAGCTTTTTTCGGTTTGAAGTACTCGACCGCGTACCCCATCAAGTACGCCTGCTCGACTCCGAGACGAATCCAGCGTCCGGTCAAGAAGGAGCGAAGGAGTCGTCCTGGATAGGCCAGTGCTCGCTTCATGACCGGGACCCTCGATGGGAATTGGTTCTTTCGGTGGCCGTCGCTCAGGTTGTAGACGCGATCGGGGTAGTTGCGTTGTGCGAAAGCGCTGCCGCGTCCGTTACGAAAGTACATCTTCAGCACAGCACCGAGCCCCTCCGGAAGCGGATGGCTGACGTACGTATTCGGCGCGATAGCCACTCGATACCCGGCGTCTCGCACTTTGTGTCTCAAGAGGGGATCGAGTCCTCGGACCAACTCTTCATCCTCGCCACCGATCGCTTCGAACAGCGATTTTGGCATCGCCAGGCATGGGTGCTGAACCATGTCGGAGTCCACCAACGAATTGACGATCGGAAAGAGTCGACGCGGAATCTGTTGCGATGCGTTTTTCTGAAAGCGCGTGCAGCCGGGCGGGAGGACCGTGCTGGCGCCGACCATTCCCACGTCGGGATTGGCGTCGAGCACTTCGAGGAGATTCTCGAGGACGCGAGGTGTACCGATAATGGTGTCGTCGTCCATCGTTGCGATGACACTGGCTCTCGCTTGGCGTACACCCCGGTTGATCGCCCGACCCTGACGATTATCACCGATCACGAGCAGCACCTCGAAATCGGTCACCGTTTGCTCGTGGAGATCCTCCAGGAGCTTGTCGAGAAGACCGCGACGGATTCCATCGCGAGTCGGAATGACCACGCTCACGCGCGGGGGGGCGTCGCCGTCACCGTAGACGAACCGCTCGATTCGGCTGGTGTCGGTCGGGAGTGCGGAAGCAGTCGACGAAGGTCTTGCAGTCATGGTCACCTCGGAGAAGTTCACGGATAGAACGCAGTGCTCGCCCGCTCGCTATATCGGCCCGTACACGCAACGGCTTGACGCTCGACACGTCCCCTAGAGCGATTCCGGCTCTATCCGTGGCCGCCGCCCTCGACTCGCGCATGGATCCGTAGCTCCATCGGTCTTCTGTCGTTGACCTTAGGGGGCCGGGTAGCGGCGGGCGTCGCTCGTGCCGGGACTCGACCTGCGCCGTGGCGAGATTCGTGATGCTCGCTATAGTGACGCAACGGTTTTGGCCGGATCGCCCCGATTCGCCCAGCCGAGATCCAGGGTGGGACTACGGCGGAGGTACGCTCGATGCGGTGCGGAACGGTGATCGCTGGTCTACTACTGGTCGGTCTCGCTGCCGTCCCGTTTGCTATCGTTGCGATGCTCGAAGACGCTGAGGAAAAGAAGCGCCAGGAGAAGTCGGTTCGTGACCGGAAGGTCTACGTGACTCCGGGCCAGCCTGGAACGACCAGACCAATAGAGACGCCGACGACCCCGGTGGCACCACCAGTCGTGACCCGAGTTGCGCCGCCCGTTGAGTCGGTTACTCCGGCTGATCCTGGCTCGGCCGTGACGTTCGTCGGTGCGCTGCGGTTGCCCGGATCCAAGCGGGCGATCAATCGACAACTCACCCTCACCACCGCGGTCGGTGAGCGAGTCGTCTTCACGAACGAGAGTGGGGATTTCTCCTTCGTCGTTTCGTCCAACCATTTTCCGATGACGTTGTCGGATTCGAGCGCCGCTCCGATCTACACACAGCGTTCGTTCCGCGAGGCGCAGCCCACCTACCTGAACATCGAACTGCTTCGCCCGACGCGTCGATTCAAAGGCCTGATTCAGCCCCGGGCGGTGAGTGCATCGCGCTTCGCGGACGGGTCTCATCGGGTTCGCGTCTTTGGGGAGACTGCACTCGAAGCTGGGCAGTCGTTGTTCGCCTACCTTTTGTCGAGCACGAAAGTCGTCTCGTCAGGCCTTCATTACCATTCGAGCGATGGAGTGCTGGCCGACATGCTTCTCCCGGCCAGAAATCTTCATTCCGGTCGATTCCAGTTCAAAGTAGCGTGGAAACCGAGCTCTGCCGACCCCGCGATGATCGATACTGTGCGCGAGTACGTCGGCCTTTCTCCGGCCGATGGCCTCCCGGGCGAACTCGACGCGCGGGGGTTCATTTACATCGGGCGACCTGAGGAGGAATCGGCTCAAGAGAAGGAGATCCGGGATTACTGCCGCAAGGCGCTCGTCGAGGTGCAGTCGGCTCGGGATTTGATCTTGATCATCGCATGGCAGGTCCGCGCTCGAGAGGTTGCCACTACTGCCGAGGAAAAAGAAGATTGGCACCAGGAGATCGCGTTCGTCGAGAACAAGCCGCGCCAACAGGCACTTGCGAAGTACCCACCGTTTCAGTCCAGCGATGGCATGTGGCGAAAGGGTGGGATGAAGCTGCGCCGCTGGCGGAAGTTGATCGACGAGAAACTGCCTGAACGGTGGAAGCCGTTGCGCGACCCGAGCAACTTCCCGTATCCCGACAAGTACCCGGAGATCGCCGTTCGCGTACCAGCGTTGTTCGCGGAACTCAATCGTCTGACCCGATTCGAATCTCGACTGTTGTACGAGGCGATGGGCGAGTCGCCGGATGAGCGCGACTACGTCGATTCGAACTTCGGGCCATGGGACGAGCGGCGATTATCAATCGGCCGACTCAACCGGGTTTCGAAGGAACTCATCGAGCAACTCGACCTGGGGCGAACTCGCGACTGAGGAAGACTTCGCGAGTCACTTCTTCTTCGGTTCCTTCGGCTGACTCCCGGACTTCTCGTTGGGGCGGTGCACGATGGCAAGTTCGCCCTGCTCGTAGCGGGTCACCAGCCCTCGCTTTGAAAGCCAGACCTGACCCTTCATCCCTGGCGCGACGAATGACCACCGCGTCTCATCTCCTTCGACCTTTTCCTTGGTGATCGTTGTTTTCAGGATCGCCGTGCTGCCTCGGGGATCGATGAGATCGTGAGTACAGGTCCCGGTCTCGTGGGCCAGTGCCATGACGAATACGAGATGCTCGAACGCCTGGAGGGCCAGGAAAAACCCTGGCATGGGCGTGATGAGGTCCGTGTGCGTCACGGTTTGGCCGATCGCGCGGCGCACCGACATGATCCCGTTGTCCACGACAGCGCTGATTTCGTCCTTGACGCCCCAACTTCCCGCGGATCGCGTCGTTTGTTGGCTGACGTAGGAGCGGGCGGCGTGGCTCGCTGCGTCGACGATGGTTTGGTTGGACGACCGCATGGCGTTTCCGCGCGCCGAAAACGTCCACTGACCGAGAATCTGCCGCTCGTTCTCACGGGGAGCATCCGGTGACTCGGCGTCCTTCGTCTTTACCGGGCGGGTAGTGACGGTAAAGGTCGTTTCTCCGACCTCTTTTCCGTTCAAAATCCACGAGTAGGTGTAGGTCCCATCAGGGATTGTGGGGCTTGCAGGCGTGTCGGCTGGCACGGAAAAGAGCAAAGCGGCAATTACGACGGACGGAAACATACCGTCAGTCCTTTCAATTCTTCCGGGTCTTCTTTGGTTCGGATCGCGTCCAGAGAGACGCGTTCGCCATGGGTCGTACAGTGAGGAGCAAAGGACCGGTAGCCTCGGAGGGAGTCCCATGGTTCTGCTCTATCCAGATGGTGTCAACGGAATTCCCTGCCCGTATCGATCCCATACGCTGAACGTTCTGTGTCGGAGATATGACCCGGACTGAGGTGTAGGCCCCAATTCTGGTCGTGAATCCGGCATTCGGGACGGCTCGCCTTCGTCCCAGGCTGCGACCGATCCGTAACTTTTCCGTAAGGGGGGCGCAGGCCACAACGTTCAATATACTAGTAAGATAACGTAATAGTTCCCGGCGCGAACCCTCGTCGAACGTCCAATTGACGTCGACTGCGTCGGTAAGTGTCGAAGGTGGTCATCTGATTGCAGGCCGCGGGCACGACGTAAAAGCATCGTCTTACTCCAGCGGGGTAGTTCAACCCAGTTTGGAATGACGGGAAGCTGAGACTGGCTCGATCCACTTCTTATCGGGTGTGACGGATTCGAGCGACGTACTGGTGGGGACCCAAAATGACACGGCCTCTGCGTCTCGGCGCAGAGTTGTGCCGGGCTCACTATGGGCAGCAATTGAGAGGGATCGGAATGGGACGCGAACTTTCCATGGTTCGGAAGCTCGAGAAAATCGAGAAGGAGATGGGCTACTGCCAGATCAAGCTGGAGAAGGCAGAACGTCTACGAGTCCAGCTCCGATTCTTGAAGCTCCACGAACGCTCCCTCGAAGAGTCCATCACTCGTTTCCGCGAGCTTGCGGGTGACTCTGATCTTCACGGGAACGAGTTGGCTGGCGTCCGGTTGGACGACGTGTACCACGAGGTGACGTTGGATGATCGAACCCCATTGGCGGACGAGTTCCGTCAGGCGTTCCGAGTGGCCGGCTCCCTCGGCATGCTCGAGGACGAGAAAGCTACTCTTGAACGCGAGATCGAAGATCTCGACGAACGGCTTCAGACATTCGACGTCTTCGATGACAAACGGGAGATGCTGATGGCTGAGCGAGAGCACGCGCTGCTCTCGTTCCGGACGGAGGGCGCCGAGCCGATCGCGGCGATTTCGCGAGAATTCGACGAGATCGAAGATAGCTGGAATGGTCTGACCGAAGACCTGATGAACATCGATGAAGCGCTGAAGCACATCGGGCACGCGGCCGACTACCTTCGATCGGCGAGAGGATTCGTTCTTGCGGGTCGAAGCCAATTCACGATCGAGACTTGGCTGCGCGAAGGCTATCTTCTTGACCTGTTCAAGCACACGTCAGTCGGACGTGCGAAGGTCATGGTCGAAGGGGCTGATCGGAACCTGAAAGTCGCGTTACGCGAGCTGATTTGTCTGGACGAAGTCACCATTGACCCCGAAGACTTCGAGCACCTGCTCTTGCCGTTTCTCGATTCGCTTTTCGAAGACCTATTCGTGCGCTGCAAGCTTCGCAAGTCGATGGAGCTTTTGGAGGGTAGGGTCGCACGGCTCGAACGGCTGTATGGAGAGCTGGATGGGTTGCGCCAGAAAGTCCTCGAGCTGCAGGGCGAACAAGAGGAAGAGCGCGTTCGCTTGTTCACGCAGATCGGCGACGAACGTCGAAAGCTTCCGCTGGTGACGTAGATCGTTGAACCGTTCGTTAGAGCGTACACAAAGAGAGCCGGGCGAGAGCGGTATCCGTTCTCGCCCGGCTCTGTTCGTTGGTCGACTGCGTGCCCTACGCTTCTTCGAGCTCGGCGTCTGATTCGACTTCGATCACCGCTTCGACGCTGCGCGCTTCATCGAGGGACGCGTCGAGAGCTCGGTGAATCTCGGAGCGGATTCTCCCGGGCAGTTCCTGAAGTTCACTGAGCGAAGCGAGCGCTTCGTCGAGCGCTGGGATGCTGGGTGCTTCACGCTGCTCTTCCAGTTCGGTCATCGCCTCGATCACGCATTGGCGGATGTGCTGCGACAAGTTCCGGGTCTCCTCCAGGTGGCTGTTGATCGTGTGGACCAGCAGGGAGAAGTCCTTGCGCAGATTCATGACCATGTCCGGCAGCTCGAGCATGTTGTCGGGAAGCGTGTTCCCTTCGATGAGGGAGCGGACGACATCGACGATTTCCGTCGGTGTTGAACTTGCCGCCGGAGCGGACTCGGCGATCATTGCTGTCGTCGGTGCTTCTGTGGGCGGCGTTACCGAGCGAATGGCATTGGGTATCGAGTGTTCAAGCTCGAGGCAGCGATCGAGGACTGTTTGCGTCGTCTTAGCATGAAAAGCTTCGACCGAGGCCCGGACGCCTTCTTCGAGACTCTCGAGTCGCGCCAATAGAACGGCGTCGGTCAGTCCGTCGTCTGCATCTTGTTCGCGCTCTATCTCGTTCACGGTCTCGCGAATCGCTGACCGTATAGTCTGATCCACGTCGACCGTTGAGCCGCTGGCGGTTTGCATGGCGAACGACTCGATGCGCTGAATGAGTTCGCGCTCGAACGCCTCTAGCCTCGGCACGATCGAGGACTCGGACGGCTCGCCGCCCTTAGTTGAAGCATCGCCAGCGATCGCGGCAGGCGCGGTCGTCGTGTTCGAAAACTCGGTTCGGAGCTTCTCGAATTGTTGATCGAGTAGCTCGGCGATCTCACTAGTGGACGCTCCCCCCTGGACCGTGTTCGGCGACGCGGGGTCCGACGCTGCACTGGAGAGTAGTTGTTCCAGTCCGTCGAGTTTTTCGAGAACCGGAGCGAGCGAGCTCGACAGGTCGAGCTGGGCCCCGGTGTCGTCCGCTGTCCCAGTGCGCTGCTCGAGAGCTGGGAGGATGGTGTTCGTCAGTCGGGATACAGCGTTCTCGAGTTCAGCGATCGTCGCATCGGGAACGCCGTTCATGCGGTCGAGTCGGGCCACGACTGCCTGCTCGAACGATGCGAGTTGCTCCGCAAACGGGGCGGGGTCCACCGCTGGACTCGGTGTCGGAGCCGGCTCCGACGACGTGGTCAGAGATTCGAGCTTGCGATCCAAGTTGCCGACCACGCTGGTGAAGTCACCGATCGCTTGCTGTAGACCGTCGGGGTTGCTAGCGCCAGATTGGACATCGCGCATCTTCGCGTCGAACCGGGCGACCGCTCCGTTGATTCTCTCCTTGAGATCTCCAGTGAGTCGGGTTTGGACTCTCTCGAGGATCCCGGCGTAAGAAACATCGTCCTGAGCGCGAGCGGCCTCGGTACTCTGGGAGAGGTGGTTCTGGCGGTTGAGCTGCCGAATGGTCCCGAGGAGATCCTTGGACATAACGTTTTTTTTTCTGTCGATATCTTCCATCGTGGTCGATGGGCACGGATTGACGGAGCATCAAAAAGTACGATGCCGGAGCGCACCCGGCCAAGTGGAGACCAAGTACAAGAGGCAATGTTGGGACCCGTCGCTTACTGGATCGGCTGTTTCGTTCTCGGAGGGATTCCGTTCGCCTTGCTGATTGGCAAGGCCAAGGGGATCGACATTCGCGAAGTCGGAAGCCGCAACATCGGCGCAACTAACCTAGGCCGAAGCCTCGGGTTGAGCTGGGGTGTCCTGGCGTTTTTTCTCGACGCCGGGAAGGGGCTAGTTGCCGTTCTCGTCGGCAGCGCTTTGCTGCGGGCCGAGGTTATCGGTGGCAGTTCGTCGACCTTGGTTATCGGAGCTGCGGCCGCCATCTTCGGTCACTGCTATCCGGTGTACCTGCGCTTTCGCGGCGGGAAGGGCGTGGCGACTGCCGCCGGCGCCTTGTGCGGTCTCCATCCCCTCTTGTGTGCGGTACTTCTCGGTGTTTGGGTGGTCGTCGTCGGATTGACGCGAACGATCGGGGTGGGGTCCTGCGCCGCGGCGATCGTCGCGTGTCTTATCGGAACCGACTTCGCAGTAGGCTCGAACCTCGCCCCCATCGAAGGGACGCAGTCGACCGGCATGTTCCTGATTGTTCTCGGTGGGCTGGTCCTGTTCCGACACCGGTCCAACATTCGCGACTACTTCACGCCGAACGAAGCAGGGAGCAACAATTGAGTGCACGGCACGCATTGATCTTGGGGTCGGGATCGTTCGGTGCTTCGCTTGCGCACGTGATTCGTGGGCGTGGCGATCAGGTCACGATGGTCTGCCGGCGTGAAGAGCGGGTCGAGGAGATCAAATCTGGGCGACATGGCTCGCTGCCCGGGGTCGAGCTTGCCTCTGGGATCGAGGCAGTCCTTTCGATCGACGACCCTTCACTCTATTCCTACGGGATCTCGGTGGTTCCCACCCAACGCATCCGCGAGGTGTTGGTGGCGCGTCGCGAGGAGCTGCCCAACGGGATTCCGTGGATCAGCGGCTCGAAGGGTATCGAGTTGCAAACCGGGTTGCGGCCGACTCAGCTTCTCCAGGAGTTCGGTCTCGACGAGAACCCGGCCGTGCTCTCAGGCCCGAGCCACGCCGAGGAGGTGGCGAGAGGCGTTCCGACGGCCGTGGTGTTGGGGAGTACTCACCATGGGCGGGGCGAATGGTTGCAGGCGGCGCTCTCCGGTGAGCGGTTCCGGGTCTACCTCAATCGAGATCCGATCGGAGTCGAGTGGGCCGGAGCGCTCAAGAATGTGATCGCGGTGGCCGCTGGGATCGCGGTCGGTTGCGGTTTTGGAGACAACACGCTAGCCGCGCTCATCACGCGCGGCGCGGTCGAAGTGGCCCGTTTCGGCGTTGCCGTCGGCGGGGAGCGGGAGACGTTCAATGGTCTCTCCGGAATCGGCGACCTGATTGTCACCTGTTTCAGCGAGCACTCTCGTAACCGGTCCGTGGGTTTCCGAATTGGTCGCGGCGAACCGATCGATGACATCCTCGCCGGGATGACCCAGGTAGCCGAGGGAATACCGACGACCAAGGCAGTGGTCGATCGCGCCGAGGAGCTCGGGGTCGAAATGCCGATCGCTGAGGAAGTGCGCCGAATCGTCCACGATCGAGCGGATGTCCGAACCGGGGTCCAGGCGCTGCTCTCACGGAGCCTGAAGTCGGAGTGATCCCCTTCTCGACGCTTGGCAGTTTCGAACGACTAGGCCAAGGGTTGGCTTCGAATCCCTCGAAACGCACGTTGCACATCACGGTCGGAATCACGTAATCTCGGCGTCTAGGTTTTCGCCACTTGGGCGTGGATTCGGGACGCATTTCTCGGTCCGCAACCGGCGATTGACGTCGCTCGATGTTCGATGCCGCTGTGTCCGAGACTGCTTAGTTCTAGGACCTCCAAGAGAGATTACGCGCACGTCTTGAAGTATGTCATTGGGATCGTCCCTGGAGCCGCTCTTTCGGCGGTCACAGATGCCCTTGGTCGCGCCGATATCTATCGGTTGACCGTAAGCGAGGTCGAAGTCGTAGACTTCGACCCGGGCGTAGCCGACCCTGCGCTTCGAGATGCCGCGGGCAGTTCTCCCGGCCGAGGGATTCTAAGCTCCGAGCCGTCGAACGCCGCAATTCCGAAACCGGGAGAGAGTCAGTTCGAGCCCGCGACCCGTCGAGTTGGGCCGAGTGATCTCGAACATAGGTCCGACGACCGGCACCGGCTGCGCCTCGAAATCGCCGTGAACGACGAATTCCTACAACCCGCCATCGACGCGTTTCGCACGGCCGAAGCCGCCACCTCTGATCTGGGTTTTGGACCGTTCTGGGTCTCCGTCCTTCCGTTGGAAAACACGATTCGTATTCGTACGGGAGAGACGGGTAGCGGAGCGATTTAGCTGCTGAACAATTCGGCGGGCTTCTCTGCCTCGAGCAGAGCCAGTTGCGTCGAAGTCGAATTCAGCTCGATCGTTCGAGAGAGGATTCCGGGGATGACCCCACAGGAAGTACTGTCGCTGTGTAAAGAGCGCCAGATCCGAGTCGTCGATTTTCGCTTCATCGACTTTCCCGGCCTCTGGCAACACTTCTCGATTCCCGTCGAGGGTCTCGAAGAAGACACCTTCGAGGAAGGTCTGGGTTTCGACGGGTCGAGCATGCGCGGATGGCGTGGCATCGCAGAGAGCGACATGCTCGTCATTCCCGATCCAACCACTGCATTCGTTGATCCGTTCTCGGAGCAGGCCACTCTGATTCTGATTTGTAACATCGTCGATCCGATCACGAAGGAACCGTACAACCGGGACCCTCGCAACATCGCGATGAAAGCCGAAGAGTACTTGAAGACGAGCGGTCTCGGAGATGCCGCGTACTTCGGACCCGAGCCCGAGTTCTTCATCTTCGATGACATTCGCTACGATCAGAATGAGCACAGCGGTTACTACTTCATCGATTCGATCGAAGGGCAGTGGAACACCGGTCGAGACGAGGGGCCTAACCTCGGATACAAGCCGCGATACAAAGAGGGTTACTTCCCGGTTCCGCCGACCGACAAGTATCAAGACCTCCGCAACCGGATGGTGTCGAACTTGCAGGCGTGCGGTATCGAAGTCGAGTGCCAGCATCACGAAGTCGCGACGGCGGGACAGGCAGAGATCGATATCAAGTTCGATACGCTGCTTCGCACGGCGGACAAGGTCCAAATTTTCAAGTACGTGGTCAAGAACACGGCGTATCAAGCGGGCAAGACCGTGACGTTCATGCCGAAGCCGGTTTTCACCGACAACGGTAGCGGCATGCACGTGCACATGTCGTTCTGGAAGAACAACCAGAACCTGTTTGCCGGCGATGAGTACGCGGGAATGAGCGAGACCGCGAAGTTTGCGATCGGCGGAATCTTGCAGCACGCGCCGGCGCTCGTCGCCTTGACAAACCCCACCACGAATTCGTTCAAGCGACTGGTGCCTGGTTATGAGGCCCCGACTCGTTTGGCGTACTCGTCCCAGAACCGTTCGGCTGCGGTGCGGATTCCGATGTACTCGGCGAGTCCGAAGAGTCGTCGCATTGAGTTCCGCTGTCCCGATCCGTCGGCGAATCCGTATCTCGCCTTTTCGGCTTTGATGATGGCAGCCGCGGATGGCATTCGGAACAAGATCGATCCGGGTCAACCGCTCGACAAGAACCTCTACGACTTGCCGCCGGAAGAGTTGGCCAGCGTTCCGTCGACGCCCGCAACTCTCGAGGTTGCACTCGACTCGCTCGAGAACGATCACGAGTTCTTGCTCGCCGGGGACGTGTTCTCTCGGGACGCTATTTTCAATTGGGTCGGCTACAAGCGGGAGAACGAAGTGGACGCGTTGCGCCTACGGCCGCATCCGCACGAGTTCGCGCTCTACTACGACATTTAGGCGAGCCACCCTTCTGAGAGCCCGCCCTCGATTCGAGGGCGGGCTTTTTTGTGCCCGACACCGCTGACGACGACTCGTCTTCGGATTCGGGTATCATGCGACGATCTCTCAGCCGACGGAGGCCGCGTGCGTCACCCGGAAATCATCGATCGCAGCCTCGACGTGAAGATCGCTGCGTTGGAATCACGTCTTCTGGAACTCGGGCCGATCGCAGTCGCCCTCTCAGGCGGAGTCGACTCCACATTACTGCTCTGTGAGGCTCACCGGTTGATCGGGAATCGCGCGGTCGCCGTCACGGGCGTATCCGCAAGTTTGTCGAAGTCGGAGTTGCGTGAAGCGCAGCGAGTGGCCCAGCACGTCGGCTCCCGATTGATCGAGCTCCAAACCCGCGAGCTCGAAGTTGCTGAGTATCGCGCGAATCGAGGCGATCGTTGTTTCCACTGCAAGCACGAGCTCTATGGGTCCATGGCGCGTCATGAGCAGTTGGTCGGCTTCACCGTGATTGACGGTACCCACGCAGAAGACCCGGCCGGTGATCGTCCGGGAATGCGTGCCGCGGTCGCTCTCGGTGTTGTCAGCCCACTTCGAGACGTGGGCTTTGGCAAGAGTGACATCCGTGCGTTGGCGCGCCGAAGGAACTTGCCCAATTGGGATCGGCCCGCGCGACCCTGTTTGGCCTCACGAGTGGCCATCGGTACCGAGGTCGACTCGCAGATCCTCGCGGACGTGGAAGCGTTCGAGAGCGTCCTTGCCGGCCACGGTTTCCACGTCTACCGAGCCCGAGTCGCAAAGGCGCGTGTCTTGGTCGAAGTCGGAATGGACGAGGTCAATCGTCTCGACGAGCCCGCCTGGCGGGAAGAGTTCGCCCGAGTCGCCACCGCACGCGGTTACCGTGACGTCTCGGCCAATCGGTCGGGATATGGGAGTGGTCTCGAACCTCGACCGGTTTCGATTCAGTCGGAATCTCCGCACGGTTGAAGGCGTTGAGTCCAAACCATGTCCGCCTTTGAACTGCTCTATCTCACGCTGATCTCCTTGATCTCTATGTACGGCTTACACCGTTACTGGTTGATTTGGGGCTCGCTGAAGCGTCCGATCGAAACGCCATCCGTGGCGTTACCGCCTCGTGACGAGGACTATCCCCACGTCTTGATCCAGTTGCCGATCTTCAATGAACCTGGTGTGTTTCGCCGTTTGATCGATGCCGCGTGTGCGATCGATTGGCCGCGAGATCGTGTTGTCATTCAGGTGCTCGACGATTCGACGGACGGTAGTTCGACCGATGTTGCCGCTGTTGTCGAGGAGCGCGCCGCCGCCGGAGTACCGATCGTGCACCTCCATCGCGAGGATCGCGAGGGCTACAAAGCCGGCGCGCTCCAGGCTGGACTCGAGCAATCGTCCGCGCAGTTCGTGGCCATCTTCGATGCTGACTTCGTGCCGCCTCGTGACTTCGTGCGCCGAGTGGTCGCCGTCTTCTTGGCCGACGAGCGCATTGGAATGGTCCAAACCCGCTGGGGGTTCTCGAATCCTCGCGCGAGCTGGCTGACGCGGATCCAGGCCACTCTGCTCGACGGCCACTTTCACGTCGAGCACCGCGCCCGCGCTCGCGCGGGTCGGTTCTTCAACTTCAACGGCACCGCCGGAATGTGGAGAGTCGCAACGATCGAGGACGCGGGCGGGTGGAAGGCTGACACGGTGACGGAGGATCTCGAGCTCTCCTTGAGAGCGTGGCTCCGGCGGTGGAAGTTTCACTATCTGGGAGAGCTCGAATGCCCGAGTGACCTGCCCGATCGTTTGGCCGCGTTCAAGATTCAACAACACCGCTGGGTTTCTGGCTCCATGCACACGGCGGTGACTTGGCTCGGGCCGATCTTGCGTAGCCGCCTGCGACTGTCGGAGAAGATCGACCTCTGCTTTCAGCTAACCGGGAACGTCAACTACCTACTTCTGTGGCTGCTCGTGCTGTCCGTGCCTCCCGCGGTTCTCACGCGGATGGCGGACGGGCACCGCTGGCTCGCCGTCGATTCTGTGTTCTTCGCTTTCGCAACCGTCTCCGTGCTCTTGTTCTATGGCCGGGCGCGCCGCCCGGGCACAGCCCCTCTGCGCTATTTCGTGACCCGCGTGCCCGGGCTCATGGCGCTCGGGCTCGGGATGACCGTTCACAACAGTCGGGCCGTGATTCGAGGGGTGTTGGGACGGTCGCGGGTCTTTGAGCGGACTCCGAAGGAGGGCGCGGCGGATCTTCGGCAGGGCCAAAGCTGGCTCCGAAACTGGGTTTCGTGGGTCGAGATGGCGATGGCTACGTATGTGATCGCGGCGATCGTCGTGACCGCGCGCGGGGGGAGCTGGCTCTCTGCCCCACTTCTCGGGCTGTTCGCGGCGGGATACCTATGGATTTGGCTCGGCGGCTGGCTGCGTCCCCGTTCGTGATGGCCAAAAACTTGATGTTCCTGCAACCCAGGCCTTGCTCCGGAAACTGCGCATCCGTAACCTACTGGGCTTCTCTGCCCCGGCTTAGAGCGTCTGCACCTGATTCCGGTACGACAGTGGTCGCCGGAGAAGCGAGATCTTGGAAGACCAACGCCTCATTACCATCGATGGACCGGCCGGGTGCGGCAAGAGCACGACGGTTCGGCTACTGGCGGAGCGCCTCGGCGCGATCGCCTTTTCGTCTGGTACTGTCTACCGCGCCGTGACCCATCTCGTTCTTTCGGACACCTCTTCCGATCAGTTGGCAGCGATGAGTGCCGATGAACGGAGCTCCACGATCCTCGAGCGCATCGAGACAAACGAGTTCGAGATTCGTGAAGTCATGCACGGCGACAACCTCGAGCTGCGTGTCTTCGTCAACGGGGTCGATCCCGGTGAGGTGTTGCACTCCACGGAGGTAACGCGCGAAGTGCACTGGATTGCCGACGACGGAGATGTGCGAGCGGCATTGCTTCCGTTGCAGCGAGGGATCACGACGACGGTTCCGATCATTACCGAAGGTCGTGACATGGGGTCGGTGGTTTTCCCTCAGGCGCAGGTGAAGGTGTTCTTGACCGCGTCGCTGGAAGCGCGCGCGCAGCGTCGCTACGACGAATTGGTCGGCGAGCGCGGCGAAGTGATCGACCGGGCGGCGGTGAAAGAAGATGTCGCCGCGCGCGATCGGTTCGATAGGGGACGAGCCGTCGGGCCGCTGATCGAGCCCGAAGGTGGAGTGGTCGTCGATTCGACAGGAATGTCTCGCGAGCAGGTGGTCGAGCTGATCGCCGGTCTGGTGCCGGCGGAGTGGAGTGAAGCTTGCGCCTGATCTACCCACTGACGCAGTGGGCCATAGTGCTCTGCTTTCGGATCTATTTCCGAATGAGCATTCGCGGGAAGCAGCATGTGCCGAAGACGGGTCGAGTGCTACTTGCGTCGACGCACGCGAGTAACTTGGATCCCATGCTCGTCGGCGCGCCGCTCAGTCGGTTGTCGAACTACCTCGCACGGAGAACGCTGTTCGAGCCGAAGTGGTGGGGTGGCGTGCTCAAGAAGTACGGCGCGATCCCGCTCGAACGTGAAGGAGTCGGGACGGCAGCGATGCGCGCGGTCCTGGAGTTGTTGAAGCTCGATCGTTGCGTAGTGATCTTCCCAGAGGGCACGCGATCGCCCGACGGAGAGTTGCAGCCGCTCAAGGGTGGAGTGGGATTGTTGGCGCGTAAGACGCAAGCGCCAGTCGTTCCCGTCGCCATCGTTGGAAACGAACGAGCTCTGAAGAAAGGCTCTCCGATTCCGCGGCCGGTCCGTATCGCGCTGCGCTACGGGGAGCCGATCGAGATAGGGGCCGATGAGTCAGAAGAAGAATTCTTGGCGCGTCTCCGGACGTGCTTCGAAGAGTTGAGAGCCCTGGCGTTTCGCGACGTGGGGATCGAAAAAAACCGAACGGCGACCGCCGCGTAGGCGTGTCGTTAGACTTTTGAGTGGTGCAGCGTGTAGCTGCAGGGTGATCGTGACTGTCGCTGACAGCGTCGAGATCTCTTTCCGCTCTTTTTCGCTTCCGGCCATGTCGGAGGCACAGGCCGAGGTCACGTCGTAGCGAAGTTCGGCTGTCGAGCTTCCCGTCGGTGATACTCTGGGAATTTTTTTAAATGCCAAACGAACTACTCAAGCAGTTTTCCGCCTCAGAAGAGCAAATCGCGGGCGAAGTCGATGAGGCTTTCCTCGGGAACGACTCTCTCGACTCTATTTTCAAAGAGTCGATCCAAGATGCAGAAGTCGATTCCATCATCCAAGGTCGCGTCGTTTCGGTGGGTTCCGAAGCGGTCATGGTCGACGTCGGACTGAAGTCCGAAGGAATCGTTCCGCTGAGCCACTTCGACGACCCCGAGTCGGTCAACATGGGTGACACGATCGACGTTCTCCTCGAAGCTGTCGAGGACGACGAAGGTTTGATCGTTCTGTCGAAGCGCAAGGCTGACCGTATCCGCGGCTGGGAAAAAGTCATCTCGACCTACAACGAGGGTGACATTGTCCGCGGCAAGGTTAGTCGAAAGATCAAGGGTGGCTTGCTGCTCGAGATCGGTGTCCCGGTCTTCCTGCCCGCGTCCCAGATCGATATTCGCCGCGTCGGCGACGTCGGCGAATTCATCGGCAAAGAGCTCGACTGCAAGATCATCAAGATCGACGAGCCGCGTATGAACATCGTCGTCAGCCGCCGAAAGCTGCTCGAGGAAGTGCGCGAGGAGCAGAAGTCCACGCTCATGACCGAGATCGAGATCGGTCAGGTCCGCAAGGGTGTCGTCAAGAACATCACCGACTTCGGTGCGTTCGTCGACCTCGGCGGAATCGACGGGCTGCTGCACATCACCGACATGTCGTGGGGTCGAATCAACCACCCGTCCGAGCTCGTCAAGATCAACGACGAGATCGACGTCAAAGTGCTCAAGGTCGACAAAGAGCGCGAGCGGATTTCGCTCGGTCTCAAGCAGACCCAACTGAGCCCGTGGGAGAACATCGAAGAGCGCTACCCGGTCGGTGCCCGCGTCAAAGGCAGCGTAGTCAACGTGCTCTCGTACGGAGCGTTCGTTGAGCTCGAGGACGGAATCGAAGGACTGGTTCACGTTTCCGAGATGTCTTGGACTCGTCGCGTCAACCACCCGAGCGCCATGGTCAAAGTGGGCGACGAACTCGAAGTGGTCGTTCTCGACATCAAGAAGGACAAGCAGGAGATCTCGCTCGGCATGAAGCAGGTCGAGGTCAACCCGTGGACCCTAGTCGCGGACAACTATCCGACCGGTACCATCATCGAAGGCACTGTGCGCAACCTCACGAACTACGGTGCGTTCATCGAGATCGAAGAGGGTATCGACGGATTGCTCCACGTGAGCGACATGTCGTGGACGCGTAAGGTCGTGCACCCGAGCGAAATGCTCAAGAAGGGTGATCACGTCCGAGCCATGGTCCTGCAGGTCGATCAAGAGCGAAAGCGCGTCGCGCTTGGCCTCAAGCAAATGGAAGAAGATCCGTGGTTGGGCAACATCCCGGACCTCTACCAGATCGGCACCGTAGTCCGCGGGAAGGTCACGAAGACGACGAACTTCGGCGTGTTCGTGCAGCTTGACCAAGACCTCGAAGGTCTGCTCCACATCTCTGAACTCTCCGACCAGAAGATCAACTCTCCGGAGGAGATCGTCAAAGTCGGCGACAAGGTCGATGTGAAGGTGATCAAGATCGACGGCGAGAACCGAAAGATCGGTTTGAGTCTGAAAGACGTCACCACCGAGGACATCGAGGCGCTCAACGAAGCCGAAGAGGCGCACCGCAAGGAGCTTGCTGAGCAAGGTCTGACGCTCGACGAGGACGGGATTCCGATCACGTTCGAGGAAGCGGAAGAGCGCGTCAAGGCGGCCGAGGAGGCAGCAGCGGCGGCCGCGGCCGCTGAAGCAGCCGGTGAAGTTGTGATCGACGAAGAGGAAGCGGCCGCTCAGGCCGAGGCGCAGGCGGCCGTTCAAGCGGCCGCTGAAGCCGAGCTTGCCGCAATGGCGGCGGAGTCACCCGAGGCGACTGAGTCTGGGGAGACTGAGACTGAGGCAACTACTGAGACTGAGGCGACCGAGGCGACCGCCAGTGACGCTTCCGAGACTTCCGAGGGCGACGATGAGCCCAAGGAGGAGTCGGCGTCGTAAGAGCGCTTCGTGCGTGATTGCGTCACTGTCACCGAACTTCGGTGTGAAGCTCCTTTGCCACTTCGGCAGAGGAGCTTCTTTTTTGGAGGAAGACGATGTTGCGGAGTATCCTGGTTGCGCTTCTCGCGATCGGTTTTTCGACGATGGCCGTGACCGCGCAGTCGGGTCGCGACGAACCGGCTCCACTCGGCGCGGCCGAACGTCGTACCGTCATGAAGTTCATGCTCGCGAAGTACGGCGAAGCGAAGCAGCACTTCGACAGCGGGCGGTATCAGTTGGCGTACCGGGTCGCAGACTCGATCCTGACCCTGACTCCCGACGCTCCGTTTCGGCAAGATGTGCGTAGTCTGCGACGAGCCGCAGAAGCGAGACATCTCGGTGAGACCGTGATTGCTGTCGGTCTCAAACCCGACGCACCCACGTCGTTCCCCGTCGAGAAGGTTTCCGGTCAATTCGAACTCGAGAACCTATCCGACGAGATCTCACGGATCGAGGCGACCGAGGGCCTCCCGATGGGCATGTGTCAGTTCCGGGTGTTCGAAGTTTATGAAGACGGGTCTCACTGGGCGAGCCGCGGATCGCGCGTCATTCGGAGCCCAGGAAGCTTCTCCCTCAACAAGGGTGAGTCGCGCTCGCAGTTCTTCCAGATCGACCTTCAGCGCGGGGTGCGGGAGCCGATCCTGCAGCTCATCGAGATCCGTGGCTCGTTCCGGCCGACCGAGCTGGCAAGCGGCGACGAGACCATCGCTCGATCCATTCCGTGGAATCCCGTCGACATCGTCGCGCTGCCCGAAGACTACCGATCGATCGAGGTGGACCCGCGGTCGGAGTTGGCGAAGGCGCTCGAGGCGCTCGATTCCGGCCGAGTAGCGGCGGCGGGCTTTCTCTGGGCGAGGGAGCTCGTTCAGCAAGGTGACCTCGGTCGCAACGCCCGGGAAGAGACGATCGCATTGCTCATGTCACAAATCAGCGCAGAAGCCGAGCGGCCGCTCGACCGATTGGTGATGCGGCTTCTCGAAGAGGTCTCGGGCGTCGAGCAACGACCGACGCGAGACATCTGGTTGCGCTGGTATCGCGGCCGAAAAAAGTCGTGACCGGCTGCCCTGATCCCGCGGCGGGTCGGATTCAATCGAGCTGGCAGTAGCAGATGCGACTGTCGAACGGGAATCTCTTGAGCGCGACATTGTCGATCCCGAGCGTCTCCGCGAGCGCAGCGGTTTCGCCCGGCCACTGCTCACAATTGACTTCGTCGAACGCGATGATCGCTCCTTTTGGCATGCGCGGTCGTAGGGTCTCGATGGCAAACTTGGTCGGCTCGTACAGGTCGAGATCTAGATAGAGGAGAGCCACCACCAAGTGGGGGTTGTGAGCCATGAACTGTGGCATGGACTCTTCCACTCGACCTTTGACCAGCTCGACTTTCGGCACGTGGTTGAGAAACCGGTTCTGATCGTAGAGATCGATCGTCTTCACTAGCTCGTCATATTCGGGAGCGCAGTATCCACCGCGCACGAGGTGAGAGTTCTCGCCGTGTCGATCTTTCTCGTGGATCTCGGGGAACCCTTCGAACGTGTCGAACCCGATGACCTTTCGGTGCACATGGACTGGCTCCAAGATTGCCGAGAACTGGGCAAAACTCAGCAGGCCTTGTCCTCTGAAGACGCCACACTCGACTACGCAACCGGGGATATCCACGCAGAGTTTGAAAATCTCGTAGCGTGTGAGGAAGTCGGTGAGCACCTGGCGCGGGACGTACTTTGCGAACGTCATCATTCGAGTGAACGGGTCGACGTCCGGCGACTCTAGTACTTTGGCGAGTTCGCCATAGTAATCGAGGTTCTCGTCGGTGTTTCGCTCCGGCGTGAAGCAGTTCTTCGAGACGGTGTCCGAGGGGCCGATCATGAGGGAACCGATTCCGTGTTTCTGGAGTGACTTGACGTGCAGGTTGGTGGGACCGCATCGATCGAGCGATAGGCCGCGGCGGCTTGCGACATCGTTGCGAATGCGTGATCGCATCCCCGGATCTGGCAGAGGTGGGACTCGGCAAGAGCTCTATCTCGAACCTTGCTGCGCAACCCTCTGAGGAACTGGGACGAAGAGAGGACGCGTCTCATCAGGTGGCGTGAAAATTGAAACGCCCGCTTGCCCATGTACCAGACCGCATCGACTTTCGAGAGGCCACGGAAGCCGTGCTGCCTCAGTAGCGCTCGGATTTCCGTACGTTGCGGCTCGGATTGATCCCGTAGTGCTTTCATGACGACCGGGCGCTCGACCGAGAAGCCGATCGTCTTCTCGCACTCTTCGAGCACTTCGAAGATTTCGACGAAGTGACGAGGCAGATCGATCTCGTACGGGTGTCCCAAGTGTTCACACGCCCGACGCACGGCGAACGCGATGTAGTTCGGTGGAAAGAATGCGGGAACCGGCGCTCGATCCATGGGAGCCTCGTCACCGAGTTCCTTGACGAACGCGTCGACGATACGACCGCGGCCGAGCAGTGACATAGCACCGATCGATGACTGGCTTTTGCCCCAGAGCCACGTCACCGTCGGATCGATTCCCCAGCGATATCCCGTGAGGATGAACAGCGCTGCGAACCCGAAGTCCGGAGTCGGGTATGGAAACACCTTGCCGGCTGCCGAGCGAATTTGGTCCAGGCAAGACCGGCGAACGACCGAGTTGAGAACCGTCGGAACCTCCATCGAGGCGTAGCCAGATGCAATCTCTGCGAAACACTTTTCTCGATCTGGTTCGAGGCCACCGCGCCCGACGCCGTACGGATCATCGGATATCTCCAAGCTGTTCGGCTCGTATCCTGGTGGGCATTGGGGATGAAAGTACGTCGCCTTCGATTGAATAGCGGCATCGAACTCGGGATGGCGTCGTAGGAATCGATCGGCCTGACTGAGGCAATCGGGAAGTAGCCCGTCGTCGTCGCACAACAGGCGAACGAACTCACCCTTCGCTTCTCGAAGGAGGAAGTCCCAATGGGCCGGCATCGCCATACATTCGTCGAGGTGAATTACGCGGAGGTGTGGATCCTCGATGGCATCGAGTAGCTCGCGGGTTTCGTCCGTCGAGGCGTTGTTGCTGACGATAACTTCGAAATCGTCGTGGTCCTGCGCGAGCGCGGTGCGCAAACTCTCGGACAGGAGATGAACTCTGTTACGAGTGGGAAGAATGATCGAGAAGCGCGGACTCACGGTTACCTCCAGAGGGACACGTCGTTCTCTCTGAGTATCGGCTCAGCTACCTGGCGTCCGCACTCGATTTGCTCCCCTAAGTCGTTCCTGCCAAGGCGAATGCACTTGCGATAGGGCGTAGGTGGGCGATCAGCGACCTCGGGGCGTAGCCAAACTCGTCGACCAGCCGGGCCACCGAGATCGTCGTCGCCTGGTGGCGGGGAGCATCCTCGGCCGCTTCCCAAGTCGCACCCAACTCGGAGCAGAGCGTGTCAACGATCGTCTCGTAGGTCGTGTTCTCGCCAGAAGCCACGTTGTAGATGAGTTCCCGTCCCCGTTGGGCGATGTCGATGATCGCGCGCGTGACGTCTTCGATCGAAACGAAGTCCTTGGCCGACTGAGGGTCGCTGCGAAGGATGACGTGCTGCAACTCGACCGCGTCGCGTAGCAGGGCGGTGATGAAGTTCTCGGATCGCCAGTCCGCGCCGTACACGTTCGAAAGCCGTGCGATTCTGACGTCGTGTCCCGAGTGAATCGCCGCAGACTCTCCCAACAGTTTGCTCAAGTCGTAGAGCCGTTCGAGGTCGTACGGATGGGTGGCGATGTTTGCGGTTTCGAGAGTGCTTCCGGTCCCGTAGATCCTAGCCGACGAGAGGTACACCAGACGATCGAACGATCCGTGTTCCAGTACTCGCGTGAGTTTCGAAACGTGCGCCTCTATCGCGGCGAGCGGCGTTCGGCGGAAGTCGGCGGTCAGGCCGATGGCGTAGATCACGATACCGAGATCTTCGACGTAGTCGTCAGCGGCCGGTTCCCACTCCCGATCGGGGACGCGAACGTCGTGTCCGCGCCCGCGAAGCTCGTCGACGAGATTCGATCCTACGAAACCTCGTCCTCCCAAGACGGTGAACCGGGGCATCTGCGGACTCAGTTCTGAACGTTCGGAGCGGCCCGCTGCTCGAGCAGAGCGGGGTACCCGGTGTGAAAAATGTTGGTCCGATCTCCGAACGGATATCCCTCGTCGACGAACTCCTGCTCCATCAAGTCCGCGTATCGAAGCTGGACGGTCCACCGCGTCTGGTCGGAATGATTCGGCGAACTGCGATGCAGTAGTAGCTGGGAGAAGACGACGAGATCCCCAGGGTTGGCTTCGACGAAGATCGTCTCGTCGTCCGGTCCGGGTTCGTTCTCGAGGACGACGTCTTTGGGAGACATGACCTGCGTTCGAGTTGGACTTCCGTTGCCGGTGTATCGCATGGGGAACAGCCCCGAACGATGAGAACCGGGTACGATTTCGATCGTGCCGTGATCCGCGTCCACTCGAGTCAGCGGTATCCAGTACGTGAGCGAGTTCAACGACCCAAGAAGGTAGGTGAGATCTTGATGCCAATGAAAGTTGAACGCCTCCTTGGCGGGCGCGTCGAGACGAACGTTGAAGCAGTGCATCACTGCCGGCGCCTCTAGCCCAAGCCGAGAAGCGAGGTCCAGGTTGCTCTCGTTAGCGGCAAGGCGAACGAGCGATGGCAAGTATCGCAACGCTCCGTACAGACGAGACTGCTGATCGGGGTCGAGAGTTGACGGGCGATCGTGGGCGAAACCGGGGTCCATCGACAGGCCGAGCCGGTCGATCTCCTGAAAGATCGGGGCCAGATTTCGATCGTAGTCGTAGAAGCCTCGGATGATCTCGTAGCCGTTTTCTTGCAGAGACACTGCTAGACCTTTTCCTCGTCGGATGATCGCTTGATCAGGAAGTACTCGTCGATCAAGAGGGCGTCGATGTCAGTCTTCATGAAGCAACGGATCGCATCGTCTGGGGTCTCGACGATTGGCTCGCCGGCGACGTTGAACGACGTATTCAGCACGACTGGCGTTCCTGTCGCTTCGTAGAACGCTCGGATCATTCTGTAGTAGCACGGATTGAACTCTTCGGTGACGGTTTGCAGTCGTCCCGTCCCATCGACATGGGTCACAGCCGGAATCTCACCCTTCTTCTCTTCGACGACATCCGGAACGAGGAGCATGTAGGGGCTCTCCCTATCGATGACGAAGTAGTCAGAGCGATACTCGTCGAGGATCGCCGGTGCGAACGGTCGGAACGACTCGCGGAACTTGACTCTCGAGTTCAAGACGTCCTTGTTCTCGGCGGTGAGTGGACTCATCAGGATGCTGCGGTTGCCAAGCGCCCGGGGCCCCATCTCGGAACGACCCTGAAAGCATCCGATGATCTTGTTCTGCACCAACCACTCGGCGGCGCGCTCGAACGCGTTTTCGGTGACCACGTCGTAGCCGTCGAATTCGTCGATCGCTTCCTTGATCTCGTTCTTCGAATAGCTCGGCCCGAGAAATGGCGAGATGGACGAGTACGTCTTCGGGCGAGCGAGCGCTTCGTGATATCCCCACAGAGCGGCGCCGAGCGGGATACCCGTGTCGGAGGCCGCGGGGTTGACGAAGATTTCCTCGAAAACTTCGCTCTGCAAGACGGCGTAGTTGGCGACGGAGTTGAGCGCAACGCCCCCGGAGATGCAGAGATTCTTCTCGCCCGTCATCTCTTTCGCGTAGCGAGCGAGGTGGACGTACGCGCGCTCACATTCTGCTTGCGCCTCATAGGCGACTGCCGCGCGAGCCTCGAAGTCGGTGACGTGGCTCAAGTCTATCTTGAAGTCGTAGGAGTCGTCGAAGCACAGGTCCGCGTAGCTCGTGACGATTCCGTCGTACTCGCCTGAGAACTCGATGAACTTCTCGGGGTAGTTGCGACCGTAGGGAGCCAGCCCCATCGTCTTGCCCTCTTGGAGCAGCTTGAACCCGATCGCTTGGGTGACGGCCGCGTACATCAGCCCCACGCCGATTTCGGTCGTGGAAGCGAGGAGCTCGATACCCTCGTCACGGGAAGCGCGGTAGAGGCTTTGCGTTTCCTTCAGCGACCCGCGTCCGTCGACAATCAAGATGGCGGCAGAGTCGAAGTCTGAAGAGTAGAAGACGTTGTACGCGTGTGCGAGGTGGTGGTTGATGATCCGTATCTTGGCCGGATCGACGTTCGCCAAGAAGTTGTCCACGCTACACGGCGTACGGTGTTGATCGTTGCGCCAGTCGCTGTCGTCGCAGATGTAGTCCATGACGACGAGATCGAACTCGTTCACGTCTTCGACGCCGCACTGTGTCATGAGTGCTCGAGTCGACTTCTCCGGGAATGCCCGAGAGTCCTTTTCGCGATTCGCTCGCTCCTCCGACAGGTTTGCGAATTCTATCCCGTCCTCGGTTTCGTAGACTACCGCCGCTCCGGTGTTGTGCCACGGGTCCTTGTGCAGGCCGAGGACTTTCGTGCGTGCGTTCATGCAGAGCACCTCCATCGTGGCAGAGAACTCATGACAGTGCGGACGGTCTCTGCTTGACCGCCTGCGACCTTTGCGAGATAACCCCAACGTTGCCCGTCCGTTTGTCCGACGTCTTGTTGTGCTGTGATACCGCATCCAGAAGGGACAAAAACCGAATGAGCGTTTCGGCGAAGGGACCGAGCTCGGGAGAGCTCGACGATTACGCCAACAGCATGTTTCGGTTCGAGCGTCTTCACGATGGTTGGATCGATCGTTGCGCGGACTACTTGCACCACCTCTTCGGCGATCGACTCGCCGGTGCCACCGTGCTCGACTACGCGTTCGGTCGCGGCAACTGGAGCATGGCGTTTCACCGAGCCGGAGCGGGTCGGGTCATCGCTATCGATGCGTCCCGTGGAAACGTCGAACGCTTCGGTCACTTCGTCGCTGAATCCGGGATCGATACCATCGATGTCGTGCACGGCAACATCGTCGAGACTCCGCTCGATGTTTCCGCCGACTTGCTGTGGGTCTACGGTGTGTTTCACCATGTCCCGGACACGACCACGTTTCTCGAGCAGTTGCGTCGAATCGCGACGGACGACGCTATTGCCTACTTCTATGCCTACGACGCGTTCAGTCTGCGGCAACTCGTCGTCGACGCGTGTCGGCAGCATGCGCAGTACGGGTCGGAGGCAGAGTTCCGAGCTGAGAACTTGCTTTACACACCTGCCGCTCGCCGTCGCGTTCAAGACGACTTGACCGCACCGCACATCGGGTGGTACTCGGTCGATCGATTCGTCACCGACTTGTCCCGACATGGATTTCACGCCGTGCGTCGGGACGTCGATTTTGGCGCGTTCGGACGCGGGGCGGCGGACGAAGAATTCCAACCGCATCAGTTGCTTTGCCAGTTGCGGGAAGACAATGGCGTTCGTCTTGCCGAGCCCGAGCGACCGCATGCGTCCGACGTCGAGCTCTTGCGTTCGATGATCGCTTGCGCTTTCGACGCCACGCCACCCGGGTCGCGCCGTAGTCTCGCCATCGGGCTTGCCAATACGCACTTCACCGCGGTAGCCGGAAATGACTTCGAGCGCGTACTGCGCGAGGACTTCCTCTACTTGCTGCACGCGCTGGTTGCGTGTGACGCGACGGACGGACTCCCCGAAGAGTGTTCCGATGCGGTCGAGCTGGCGCTCGCCTCGGTCGGCGATCACGAGAGGTCGAGCCTTGGGCGCGACGACCGTTCGATCGATCGCCTGCTTCGGGCAGAGACCATTCGCATCTGATCGCGTCATCGCACTCGCTTCAGATACGCGTTCGGCCAGTACGTGACGCGATCCGTGATCGTGCCTTCGTTGAACTCGAACTCCGGTTCGACGAGTTCGAAGCGATCATCGGCGGCAACGAACTCCTTGGCGGCGGTCGACGGGTTGTTCCAGTACCAGTCTTCCCGCGTCCGCGGCGCTCCCTCGAGACCTTCCATGATTCCGTCGCACGCGACGATGTACGACCCGATCGGAACAAGGTCTGCGTACGCCTCGAGTTCGGCGCGCACGTGATCCCGAGTGTGGTTGGAGTCGAGTAGGACGATTGCCGTTTCGTCCGAGCTGATCTCGCTGCGCACTTTGGCCACGATGTCATCGTCGATCGAACTTCCTTCGATCAACGTTATCAGATCGTAGAGTTCGTGTGATTCGATCGCGCTGCGGTTGTGGGGGCGGATCTCGATGTCGACACCGATCACCCTGCCGTGATTCATGGCGCGGCACAAGCCGGCGTAGAAGACCATGCTTCCGCCGTGGGCTACTCCCGTTTCGAAGATCACGTCCGGCTTGATCTGGTAGATGATCTCTTGCAGGCGGATCATGTCTTCTGGAAGTTGGATGATCGGCCGACCCATATACGAGAAGCTGTAGACGTACTTCGTATCCCAGCCGCTTCTCAGCCAGTAGTCGCTGATGACGCGGAACGCTTCAGGCGTTCCGATCCCGTACGACGTCGTGCCGCCGTCCGCGTCGTGAACTTCGACACGGTCGCCGTCCAACACCACGCGGTAACCGGTGGCGGCGAGGTGTCGCGTCGATTCCGATAACGCATCGATTGGGGCCGTGGATTCGGTCAACGTCCCATCCTTTCCCGGGCGTAAGACGAGAACTCAGCCGTTCTCACTGTCTTCTTCGGACGGTTCAGGGGGACGCTTGAGGTGTGTGGGAGCCACGTTCCGAGGAAATTCGTCGACCGGGAGCCGGGCTAGTTCGTGGGCCGGGAGGCTGCGAGCAGTCGGATCGCTTTGGGGTACGCAACGCACTCCGCTTGGAAGACGCGGTCGGCCAGGGTCTCGGCGGTGTCGCCAGCCTGCACGGGGACGCGTTCCTGGAGAAGGATGCGCCCGTGGTCGTAGACGTCGTCGACGTAGTGGACGGTGCAACCGCTCTCGGACTCGCCTGCCTCGATCACAGCTTTGTGCACGCGCGAACCGTAGAAGCCTTTCCCGGAGAACTTGGGAATCAGCGAGGGGTGAATATTGAGCACGCGTTGACTCCAACGCTCCGGGATGCGCAACAGTCGGAGCCAGCCGGCGAGCAGCACGAAGTCGATGCCGATCTGATCGAGATGATCGAAGATCGCTGCGCTGTCTTCTGGTTGTTGGCAGGGGATCACGCGGTGGGGGATATCGTACTTCGCAGCCTTGTCGAGTCCGAGAACGCCAGGCCGGCTGGAAACGACCGTGTCGACATGGCCGAGCTCGGGATTCTCGGCGAGGAATGACACAATATTGTCGAGTGTGCGCCCGGTTCCCGACAGCAGGATGCCGATCGAGAACGGTGCGCTACTGCCACCGACGTTCATCGTAATCCCCTCTACGATAGAGCCCGCGCAGTAGCGAGTCGCAGGACTCGCTCCACGCCACTCGGAGGAGTGAGCGTGGAACGCGTCCGTGACCGCGCCGTGCTCTACAGGTCGTTCAGGCTCGTCAGAATTTTCCCGATCAGCCCGTACTCTTTGGCTTCTTCCGGATCCATCCAGTGATCGCTGTTGGTGTCCTTTTCGACCTTTTCGAAGGGGAGACCACACTGTTCTGCGATCAGGATGTTTGCCCGCTTGCGCAGCTTCAGGATCTGCTCGGCCGAAACCAAGATCTCCGACGCTTTACCCTGGGCGCCACCCGCTGGCTGATGAATCATGATTCGAGAGTTTGGCAACGCGAACCGGTATTCCTTCGGCGATGCGAGCAGGATGATGGTTCCCGCGCTCGCGTTCAGTCCCGTCGAAATACAGAGCACGGGGCTCCGAATGAAGCGGATCGCATCGTGGATGGCGAATCCGTCATCGGCCGATCCACCGGGCGTGTTGATGAACAGGCGGATTGGATCGTCACTCTGTGCGTCGAGCCAATGGAGGGCCGGGATGATACGCGCCGACAACTTCGGCGAGACTCCCTCAGAAATGTAGAGAGTCCTGTGCTTCTCGAGCATGTCTCGTTCAGGCTGGTTGCCCTTCGAGTCTTTTTCGTCGTCGTCGCACTGGAACGTGGGGGAAATGGTTTCCATTCTCGCCCTTTCACTCGCCTTCTAAGTTAACTCGGTATCGAGATCGCCGAGAGCTCGGTCATGAAGACTTTGGCGCCTCCGCGATCAAACGCGCTACGAGTCGTGTCATTTTCGGCTCAGCCTCAGCCGCTGTCGCGAGAATTTCGTCGACAGAAACTGGTTCGAGCGCGTCCGGGTTACAGATATCGGTAACCACCGAAATCCCCGCCGTCCGAATGCCTTCGTGCACCGCCACGATCACCTCCGGGATGGTCGACATTCCGACGACGTCGGCCCCGAGGTTCCGCAGCATACGGTACTCGGCACGCGTCTCCAGGTTCGGTCCCGTGACCGCGGTGTACACGCCGGGCCGGGCCCGGATACCTTCTTCTTCGGCGATCGCGCGCATCCGGTTCATGAGTTCCGCATCGTACGGTGCGCACATGTCCGGAAATCGCGGTCCCCATTCGTCGATGTTGAACCCAGTCAAGGGGTTGGAACTGAGGAGGTCGATGTGGTCATCGATCAACATCAGATCACCTTTTGCCAGATCGGGGTTCAATCCGCCGCATGCATTGGTGATGACCATGCACTCGCACCCGAGGCGAGCCATGACTCGGACCGGCAGGGTAATGTCCTTGAGGGAGTAGCCCTCGTAGATGTGAAACCGGCCCTCGAACGCCAGCACCGTGTTGTCACCGAGTCGCCCGATGTTGAGATTTCCGGAATGTCCCGGAGCCGTCGAGACCGGAAACTCCGGGATTTTCGCGTACGGGATCGCTTCGACATCTTGGATCTCGTCGACCAGCGCGCCGAGTCCGCTGCCGAGAATGACGCCGAAGCGCGGAGGTCCGAGGTCGGATCGGCGCTCGAGTGCGTCTCGAATAGCGTCTGAACAGCGCTCGACGCGGGACTGGTACGCCTGGGCGGCTTCGGGGCGATGGGAATCGCTCTCCACGGGTAGCTCCTCGGATTTCTTGGCGGCGGATTCTTGCTCGGCCGGTTGCGATGGTTCTTTGGTCGGACGGCGCGGAGTATAGGCGATTCCGTGTCAGACTCCGAGCCGTAAGGCGGCTACGGATCGAGCAAATCTTCGAGCGCGCCGGCGGCGCGCTTCTTCGGGTCCGAGAGTCTTTTGTCGACGAGCGCCGCTTTGAACGCAGCGGTCGACGCAGCGGTCGGTTGGTCCAGGACCAGCCCGAGAAGTCCGGCGAAGAGCTTCTCTTCTGGCGACGTCGCCAAGCGAGTGAGCAGGGCGACGCGACCGGCGTCGCTCAGCTCGCTCCAAAGACTGAAATTCCGATTGCCGCCGATGGGGCTGTAACGGATCTTCTTGCCGTCGAGGCGGAGCTCGCGAACCTCGACGTCGCCGCTCGCGAGTCCGAGAGTCATGCGATCGACGCCCCGCTCGTCGAGGTTGCGAAGCACTTGGGGCCAGCTATCGAGCAGGTCCGCTTGTCCTCGAACGAGATCGCGTAGCTTCGTGTTACCGCCGGCAAACCGCAGATCGCGGAGTTCGCCGGATTCGATCGCCGACAGTTCGAGTTTCGCGGCCCAGGTGCGCCACGCTTTCGTGATGCCGAGAATCGCCTTCCTTTGATCTTGCTCATCTCCACCGGGGCCGTCCTCGTCCTCTTTCAGGGACTCGATCTCGGCGATTCGCGCCTCGACTTTGCTTCGAGTTTGCGCAAACGCGATGACTCCCAGGAAGCTCTCCAAACTCAGGATTGCGGAGTTGTATTTCTTCGTTGCGATCTGCTCCGCGACGATCCCCGTTCGTCGTTCCCACTCGACCGCCTCGTTGCCGCGCAACGCCTGCAGGGCGTCCAGCTGTTGTCGGTGTCCAGACGTACCGGCGAATCGCTTCACGTCGAACTTGTCGAGTTCTGCTCGGGCTGATTTGAAGTTGCCCGCTCTGGCCGACCCTTCCGCGCGGGGACTCAGTCGATCGAATGCGCTTAGAGACGCCTCTTCGTGGCTGCGCAGCTGCGTCGCCGCCTTATCCATCGCGGTCGATCGCGAGTCGGACTCGGTCAGGACGCTCTCGTTGTCGAGGTCGGCGTAGGTCTGGCTGAAGGCCCGGTACCCGGTTGCGAGGCTTTCCATCAGAGTGACGCGATCCGGCCACGGTGACTCGGTTGCGGCAGAGAGTTGGCTCTCGCCCTGCTCGATGAGTCGAGCGAGTTCGCGCTTCGCCTCGACGAGACGGGCCGTGCGTTTCTGCTCCTTGGCGGTTGTTTCGCTCTGTGCCTTGGCCTGCTCGACCTGAGACCACTCTTCGTCGTCGAACTGTTCGCGATCGAGAGCGGCGAATTCTGCTTCGAAACCGGAGACGTTCTCAGCCGAGACGAGACTCCAGAGCCTTTCGATGGTCTTGCTGGCCGTTTCCTTGCGGGTTACTTCTCGCTTCTTGCGTTGGTCGTTCTTGACCTTGAGCACCATCGCACCACCCCCGACGCCCACCAGGATCAAGACGGTCGCCACGAGAGCGAGTAGCTTGCCGAGGCCGAACGATTTGGCCGGTGCGACGTCCCCGCTCGACTCGTCCGGGTACTTGCGCAGCACCGGTTCGAGGAGCTGGATCAACTCGCCTGCGCCACGCACACGCTCGGCTGCGTTCTTCGCCATCATGTGGTGAACGAGGCGCGCGACATCAGACGGGAGTCCTTCGACTCGGTCGCCAACCGGCTGCGGATCTTCTTTGAGATGCTTCAGGATGACTTCGCGCGGTGTAGATCCGCGAAAAGGCGTCGTACCGCTCAAGACCTGATAGAAGGAGCACCCCAGCGAGTAGATGTCGACACGGCCGTCGATATCGAAGCCTCTCGCCTGCTCGGGTGCAATGTAGTGCGGCGAGCCGCTGACTCCGTCTTTCTGCGACGCTTGTCCCGCCCCTTCGGTGGTACGTGATATTCCGAGGTCGCCGATCTTCACCACGCCACCGGTTCCGATCATCAAGTTACCGGGCTTGATGTCTCGGTGGATGATCCCGACTTGTTCTGCGTACTGAAGGCCCTGTGCGGCGTCGTGTACGAGTCGGAGTGCGCGCGCGAGCGGAATCGGCCCGTGCCGGTTCAAGAGATCCTCGACGCTGCCTTCCGGTATGTACTCCATCGAGAAGAAATAGATATCTTCCTGAACGCCGACGTCATAGACCTGAACGATGTTCGGGTGGCTGAGTGCACCTGCGGATCGCGCCTCGCGAATGAAGAGGTTCACGAAGTTCGTGTTCTTCACCAAGTGGGGGGCAAGCACTTTGAGCGCGACGACTCGGTCGAGCGAGGTCTGCAGCGCGCGGTAGACCGTTCCCATTCCGCCACGGCCGATGCGATCGAGAATCCGATAGCCGGAGATCTCACGACCGATCAATGGATGAGGTTCGTCTGTCTGGAACGTGATCAGCGTGCTGCCGACCTGAATCCGATCGTTCGGTGCCAGTGGCTCGACGCCACGGACCAAGCTTCCGTTGAGAAACGTGCCGTTGGAACTATCCAGGTCGCGAACGGAGAACTTCGCGTCGCGGTGTTCAATCTGGAAGTGTCGCCGCGACGCCATTTCGTCGGACAGCACAACTTGGGCTGCTTTGTCTCGCCCGGCGTAGAACGGCTTATCTTTTTGAATGAGGTACGACTTGCCTCGGTCGGCGCCGTTCTCGATATAAAGCTTGGGCAAAGTCGATCTCTCCGGTGGAGACGCGAGGCGCTCCAGGTTTTGAGTTTCGGGCGATCTCAGTTTTCGGCGTTATCAGTTTCGGGCGTTCTCAGTTTCCGGCGTTCTTCGTCTCGATCGTGACCTCGGCGGCGGTGAGAGGTTCGGCTAGCCGGACCGCTCGTACAAGATCCGTCCGAGTCGGATCAGCGTCGCTCCTTCTTCGGCGGCAATTCTATAGTCGTTCGACATCCCCATCGACAGCTCCGTGAATCGAGCCCTCATCTCGGCCGGCAGCGCCGCGCTGAGGTTGTCTCGCAATTCCCGGAGTGCTCCGAAAACCTGGCGGCACTCCGCCGGGGCGACGTGCGGTGCCATGGTCATCAACCCGCACAGCCGCAGGAGGGGGTATCGCGTCGACCAGTCGGGGACGCACTGCTCAGCGGCATCGACCGTCAAGCCGCCTTTTGACACCTCCCCAGCCACGTTGACCTGGACCAAGCAGTCGAGCGGGGCGCTGTCTTGTGATTCGAGCCACCGGTTCATCGCGGCGGCAAGAGGCTCGTTGTCCAGCGAGTGGAGAAGGCTGATACGAGGGAGCACCTTCGGAATCTTGTTTCGCTGCAAGTGCCCGATGAAATGCCAGTTTTCCCTAACTGGCTCGTCACCGGACTTTCGTATGAGGTCGTCGGACCTATTCTCACCCAGCGGACCGTAGCCGGCAGCGCGCAGACGAGCGCAATCCGAGGGCTCGAGGTATTTCGTCACGGCGACGATTTTGGCCGAACTGCCAGCCGAGGAGAGTTCGTCGCGCAATCGCCGGTAGTTCTCTTCGAACACGTCGAGGTCGAGGGGCAGACGGGTTGCCAACGTCAGTTCCGCTCGACGCGAATACGATCGGGGCCGACGAGATCCTTGAGATCTTCGAGCATGGTATTCGACGGGCGGACGGACAGCTCGGAGTTCGTTCGCACCACCCAGCGCGCGCCGCTGGCGTTGGAGAAGATCAGAGACACCGGGACTTCGCCCCGGTTGCGTCGAAGGATCTCCTTGAACTTGAACAGCTCGTTCTCATCCGTGTCTTCGGCAGAGAAAGTCACCCCGAGTCGCTTGCCGAGCCGCTCGAACGCTTGGTCGAGCGGTAGAACTTTGTCGGCTCGGACTTGCACGCTCTCTTCACGCTCTTCGGTCGTCCCATGAATGAGGAGGATGGCGTCTTCGACCATCTGCTCGCGCTCCTCGGCAAACGTCTTCGGGAACACGACGACTTCCGTGGATCCGGTCGAGTCTTCGACGTCGAGGAACGCCATGATGTCGCCGCGTTTTGTTTGACGCGTGCGTACCTTCGAAATCATGACGCCGAGAATGACCGAGTTCTGGTCGCCCGCAGAGTTGATTCGATCGATCGTATGGGTTCGCCAGTGCGCCAAGTCGGACTCGAACTTGTCGAGCGGGTGTCCGCTCATGTAGAAGCCGAGGGACGATTTTTCGTCGGCAAGTCGTTCGAGCTCGGAAGCGTCCGGAACCTCAGGGTAGGAGTCATCGATCGTGGCGGCGCCGGACGAATCCCCGAATAGGTTCAGTTGGCCGGCGCGCTTCTCCGCTTGAATGCGGTTGCCTTGCTCCATGGCGTCTTTCACGACTGCCAGCATTCGGGTTCTTGTCGGACCCAAGCCGTCGAAGGCGCCGCAGCGGATGAGCTGTTCCATCGTCGACTTGTTGACCGCTTTGAGATCGACGCGACCAGCGACGTCGAAAATGGAACCGTACGGCGTCTTTTTGCGCTCGCGAAGTAGCTCCTCTGCGGCCTTGCCGCCGACGCCCTTGACTGCGACCAAGCCGTAGTGAATCTCGTTCTGACGAACGGTGAAGTTGTACCCCGACTCGTTGATCGATGGCGAATGCACCGGAATGCCCAAGCGCTTCGATTCTGCGAGGTACTCGACCATCTTTTCGACGTTGGCGATCTCGCAACTCAGGACCCCGGCCAAGAACGCCGCGGGGTAGTTCGCTTTGAGGTACGCCGTGCGGTAGGAAATGACCGCGTACGCTGTCGAGTGAGACTTGTTGAATCCGTACTTTGCGAAGTGTTCGATCTGTTCGAAAATCTGCGCCGCCGGTTTTCGATCGATTCCGTTCGCTTCCGCGCCGCTCAGGAATTTCTCTTTGAACTCCGAAATGATCTCGGGCTTCTTCTTTCCCATCGCTTTGCGGAGTGAGTCTGCCTCGTTCATGCTGAACGACGCCATGTCGTGCGCAATGCGCATGACTTGTTCTTGGTACAAGATGACTCCGAATGAGTCGCCCAAGATCGGTTCGAGAGCCTCGTGCGGATAGGTGATCTCTTCGCGACCGTGCTTTCGTTCGCAGAAGACCTTATCCATGCCGCTACCGAGTGGACCCGGACGGTAGAGCGCCAAAACTGCGATGAGGTCGTCGAAGCGGTCGGGACGCATGCGGCGAAGCAGTTCGCGCATTCCGCTGGATTCCAGCTGGAATATTCCGGTGGTGTCGCCCGCGGTCAGAAGCTCGTACGTCTTGACGTCATCGAGAGACAGCGTTTCGAGATCGAGGTCCTCTCCCGTCTCTTCTTTGATGATCGCAACGGCGCGGTCGAGGATCGTCAGCGTCTTGAGTCCGAGGAAGTCGAGCTTGAGAATGCCGAGTGACTCGAGGACCTCCATGGGGAATTGCGTCGTGATGTCATCGCCGTTGCGATACAGCGGAACCACGTCGGTCAGTGGCTGATCGCACACGACGACGCCGGCGGCGTGTGTCGAGCAGTGGCGGTTCAGTCCCTCGAGGCGAAGAGCGGCGTCGAACAGTTCTTGGTATCGAGGATCTCCGGTGAGCGCTTCGAGTTCCGGCTCTGTGTCGATGGCCTCTTGCAGCTTGATCCCTAGAGTGTCCGGGATCTTCTTGGCAATCGCTTCGACCTCTTTGAGAGGAATGGCCAGTGCTCGTCCCACGTCCTTGATCACCGCTTTGGCGGCCATCGTTCCGAACGTAATGATCTGGCAGACGCGATCTTCTCCGTACTTCGTACGCACGTAGTCGATGACCTTCTCGCGGCCATCGACACAGAAGTCAATATCGATATCCGGCATCGATACGCGGTCGGAGTTGAGGAATCGTTCGAAGATAAGATCGTACTTGATGGGGTCAACGGTCGTGATGCCGAGGCAGTACGACACCATGCTGCCGACCGCGGAACCGCGACCCGGACCGACTGGAACACCGATCTCTCGCGAGTAGTTGATGAAGTCCCAGGTGATCAGGAAGTACGAAATGAAACCCATCTTGTCGATGACGCCGATTTCGTACTCGAGTCGTTCGCGGTGAGTGGGAGTGGGTTCGGGGTAGTTTCGTTCGAATCCATCTTCCACGAGTTTGCGAAACAGCTGCTTGTTGTCTTCTTCGATCTTCTCGGGCGATCGCTCGTCGGCCTCTTGATCTTCGACCGTGCCCAGGCGGTAGATAGGCAGGTGCGACGACTCTTCGTCGAGTTCGAAGTTGCACATCGACGCGATCTCTTCGCTGTTGGCGAGAGACTCCGGGAAATCGCCGAGCGTGTTGTACATCTCGTCTGCGGTGCGGAAGTGAAAGCAGTCGTTGTCGAATCGCAGCCGCTCGTCGTCATCGATCGTGCTGCCGGTGCTGATGCAGATATGGACTTCCTGCGCGTGGGAATCCGACTGCTTCAAGTAGTGAACGTCGTTGGTGCCGAGCAGCGGGATTCCGAGTTCCTTCGCCAACCCCGGGACTTGGTCGAGCACGCGACGCTGCTCCGGCATTCCGTGATCTTGGATTTCCAGGAAGAAACTGTCCTTCTCGAAGATGTCGCGATACCGGGTGGCTGCTTCGCGAGCGGCGTCGAGATCCCCGTGGATGAGAGGCCGGTTGACCTCCCCGGCGAGACAGGCCGAGGTCCCGATCAGCCCTTCGGAGTGGGCGGCGAGGATTTCATGGTCGATTCGCGGCTTGTAGTAAAACCCGTCGATGTACGCCTGGCTCGAGAGTTTGAGCAGGTTGTGGTAACCCACCTGGTTCTTCGCCAGCAAGATCACGTGGTAGTAGTTGCTTCCCTGGTCGTCTCGTCGTTTGTCGAGGCGGCTGATCGACGAGATATACGCCTCGATCCCGATGATCGGCTTGATATCCTGCTTGCGACACTCGCGGTAGAACTCCACCGCGCCAAACATGTTGCCGTGGTCGGTGAGTGCCAGCGCCTTCATGCCCGTGTCTTTGGCGGCGCGAACGAGCGCGGGCACCTTCGCCACTCCGTCGAGAAGGCTATAATGACTGTGAACGTGGAGGTGGCAGAAGGGACGGGTCACCGAAACTCCGTTCGAGATCGAGGTCGCGAGGCGTCGTCGTTCTTCGGCCGTGGGGTGCGCAGAACGTCATGCAGTCGCGGGAGGAAGCAGGCGATTAGGTTATAGATTCGAGCGTGCCCCGGAACAAGCCAACCCGTCGTCGGATGAGCTCGTCTGTTGCCGAAGATCGAATGTCCGGCGGCTCGACCTTGACGGTGCGCCCTTATCGGAGGATCCTGGGACCATGGCAACGCCGAATTCGCCTTCCGAGGGGTCTTCTCAATCACGCGAGCGCATTTGGGTGAGCGTTATGTTCGATTGCTGTCGAACGTACCAGCGAGTGTATTTCCCGAAGGGGAAGACACGCGCTTCCGGCTCTTGCCCACGCTGCCTGCGTCGGATCAACTTCCAACTCTCTGAGGAGGGAAACCTTGGTCGCTTCTTTATCGCCGAAGAATGAGCGCCCCGCTGAAGATAGTGCGTCCGAGAGCGATCTCGAGAATCGCCTCGCCGGCGACGCAGCGCACCTGGATCCTTCAGGCGCGGAAGCTCAGCCGGCGGACGATGCGAGCTCGGTTGCCGACGAGTCCGTCGCTGAGCGAGTTGCGGCGGCTCTGAACAAGGCCGCTGCCGCACAGCCGGAGCCAACGGACGCAGAGCCAACGGACGCAGAGCCGGACGTTGCTGACGACGAGCCGGAGTCCACTGCCGTGGCGTCGTCGACGGAAGATCCCGATTCGGCCCCTGATTGCGACGAGGGTCCGTCGCTGAACGATCGAATTGCGTCGCTTGCGACCTCCGACGGGCTCGTTCACGAAGACGACTCGACCGAGAGCAAAGACTATCGAGGAACTATTTTCGCGAAGCTCTTCGAAGCGGAAACATCGGTGGCGAGTCCGACACGTTGGTCCGTGGGCTCCTCGAGGAAGACCTGTGTCGGTTGTAGCGAGCCGTTACCCGACGATCGCTCCTTTCACACGGCGTTGTGCGTTCCAGAGAATCTAGCCGAGACGCAGATCGCCGACGCGTCGGCCGTCTTCGAGCGCCGCGACTACTGCTTGGCCTGTTTCGAGGCTTCGCCTCCGGCCCACGCATTCGCGTCCTGGACCACCGTGCTTCCTCCGGCCGCCGAGGCTCCGAAGAAGATCGTCAACCTCACATCGCTTCGCGTCTACTTCGACCAGCTTGGTTCGATCGTCGCCCGTGCGCGTGACGACGAGCAGGGCGCCGAGATGAACGGGATCGACCTCAGCCCGGCCGAGTTGGCGGACTTGGAACGTCTACGGTATCTGATCGCCCTGTTCCTCGTCCGCAAGCGAGCCCTTCGCTGGGTGGACCACCATGGCTCGACGCTCCGCCTCGAGTGCAAGGCGACCGAGTCCATCTTGGACATCGCGGTTCCGGCGCCGGGCGCGACGATGGACGAAGCGACCCGAGCGTTCGAACAACTGTTCGGGTAGTGCTCCCCACATCCCACCACGTTTCTGATCGATCCCCACCATTCCCCACCTGGCCGTCGACCGCTACCGCGGCGGGTGACTCGTCGTAGCTGTTTTTACCTAAACGGTTTACGAGGATATTGTGGGGGCTGCATGGGAAGGCGACGCGGCGTAAGCGTGAGATCAAAGTCTCGCGATCCTCGTGCGTTTGCCCCGCCCACCAGATTTTCCTCGAGGAATTTCTCCGGCCGTAAACACAAGATATGGTGGTTTTGAGTCGTCGACCACCACGTGGGTGGTGGTCCTGGTCTTCCGAGGAACCTTCGCGTGCGCCGGACGACAATCCCGAAGATTGACGACCCGAACCCCCAGGGTATGGTGGTGGGAAGTGGGGGTTGTTGGGGAGCGGTGGTGCTCACTCCCAGATCGAGTCGAACTCGATTCGATTTCGGGCTCTTGGGTGGCCAGCTCTCCGTAGCTCTCGCGTGAGGTCCGAGGACCTCGGGTTCCGGTTTCGACGGTATGGCTTCGGCCGCGCGTGTGGCCGCCGAGACCAAAGGGGGATTTTTCGCCGGTTGCTTCCAAGGGGGAGGCGCGCCGCGAAGTGCGTCACACGGGTCGAAGGCAGACGAGCCAGCAACTGCCGGCCGTGCGCTCTCGATCCGAATGCACATCTAACCCGGTTCCGCGCCGCTGAGCAAGCGTCGTTGGTCCCGTTGGGGTGGAAGGAGAGTTCATGGAGACGCCGCGCTTCTTCATGGGTAACTCCGAACACAACCTCGACGACAAGGGGAGGGTGATCGTCCCTTCGAAGTTTCGGGATCAAATCGTTCCCGAAGTGGATGGCGACGGGTTTATCGCCGTGGAGGCACCGGAGGGCTGTTTGTTCCTCTACACGCCTCTCGAGTGGCAAGCGCTCTGTCGTCGTTTCGCGCTACTTCCGAAGGGGTCCCCCGAGTTGCGGAGCTTCCAACGGAAGTACCACGGGAACGCCGAGATACTCAGCCTCGACAAGCAGGGGCGCGTGCAAGTTCCCAAGCGACTTCGGGAACACGCGGCGCTGTCCAAAGAGGTGGTCCTCGCGGGTTGCTTCGATCGTATTGAGGTTTGGGCCAAGTCGAATTGGCAGAAAGCTCAGAACACGGCCGAAGCGGGCTACGGGGCGCAAATGCAGGAGTTCCTATCTGGAGCCGAAGTCGATCCTCCGGCAGCTGACGCTTAGTTGCGTCGTCGCCGATCGACTCTGCTCCCAACGAAGGGGAGAGACATGGTGACCACCGTATCGTGTGAAGTGGATGCGACCGGAACAGAGACGGCTGTCCGCCGTCTTCGGACGCACCTTCATCTCGTCACCCGCCAAGGTCAGCCCGCCCAGGTCCGACGCGACATGCGAACCATCATGCAGAGGCTGCGGGGCGTCCAAGCACGCGATGCCGCGTTTGCTGGCGTCGAACTGGGACCTCAAGTGGGCGAAATGATGAAGACGCTCGAAATCGTGGGGAACGAGATGTTGGTTCTCGACCCCGAGAGGAAGCGCGCCTGACGCAACGTCCGGAACCTCCACACGCTCCGGTACTGGTCGACGAGGTCGTCCGCTGGATCGATCCTCGACCGGGGGAGTGTGTGTTGGATCTGACGGTGGGAGCTGGCGGTCACGCCAAGGTGATTGCCGAGGCGCTCGGTCCCGAAGGTCTCCTGGTCGCGGTCGATCGCGACCAGGTTGCGCTCGATATCGCGCGATCGACGTTGGTTGGCCAACCGGTGGAGTTCGTCCGCGGATTCTTCGGCGATCTGACCGAGATCGCCCGGTCGGTCGAGGGCAGGCGTTTCGACGGCATCCTCGCTGACATCGGCGTGTCGTCCATGCAACTCGATGACGCCGAGCGTGGGTTTAGTTTTCGCGGCGACGGGCCTCTCGACATGCGGATGGATCGCAGCGAGCCGGTGAGCGCGAAGGAGTATTTGGCAAACGTTCCTACCGACGAACTCACGCGGGTCATCGCGGAGTACGGCGAGGAACGATTCGCCCGTCGCGTGGCGAGCGCTATCGATCGCGCTCGTAACGCAGGAAGCATCGATACGACCGGAGAGCTGGCGGAAATCGTTCGTCGCGCAGTGCCCAAATCACGCGGCAGCGATAAGGACCCAGCAACCCGCACGTTTCAGGCGATTCGGATCGCGGTGAATCGAGAGCTAGAAGCGCTCGATCACCTGCTCGGTCGCTTCGGAACACTTCTCGCGCCCGGTGGAAGATTCGCCGTGATCTCCTTCCACTCGCTCGAAGACCGACAGGTCAAACAAGCGTTCCGGACGCGCGCTCAGGAGGGTGACTATCAGCTCCTGACGCGAAACGCGGTCCGGCCGTCGCCGGCTGAAGTGTCACGGAATCCGCGGGCGCGCAGCGCTCGGTTGAGAGTCTTGAGGCGTAAGCGCGAAGGAGAGCAGTAGTAGAATGCTGATTCGGGTATTGGTCGCGGTATTGGTGATGATGGGTTGCGGGTTCGACCTCGTCTTGGAGAACCTGCGCCAACGAGAGCTTCGTTATCAGATTCAGATTGTCGATCGGGAGTTGGGGCACGCGGAATTGCGCCTCGAGGCACGACGGCTTGCGCTGCAAAGTGTTGTCGTCGACGCCTGCTTCGGACAAGACAGCGAACTGAAACTCTTGCCGCGTGCCAACGCGTCGACCACTCCCAACGGATCCACAGACGTTCTGCTCGCTGCGGCCAGCGAACGGCGGCGGAGATGAGCAAGCGAGGATTTCGACTCTCCTACGGCGCTTCCGTCACCATTCCCCTGCAGTTGATTCTCGTGCTGTTGCTCATGCGGTGTTTTCAGCTCCAGGTCCTCGAGGGGGCCCGGTATTCGCGGCAGCAGACCGCCTCCACGACCGCTTCGGATCGTCTCGAAGGTAGCCGGGGGCGGATCGTCACTCGAGACGGTGTTGTGCTCGCTCAGGACGTGCCGTACTGGAAAGTCGCCATCGATCCCACCACAGCTGGGGGGAGACTGCGCGATCCGATCGCCAAGCGAGAGCCGCGGCTCCGTCAGCTGCTACGTCGTGCGTTTGCCGAGACCAAACTCGTACCGCGCGCGAACGAAGCGTTGCTCGAACGACAAGCCATTCGCCGATTGCGCGACGGAAAGTACTTCTACTTCCTCGGCACCATCGAATCGATCGAGGACTACGACGATTTCGTCGCTTGGAAAGCTGCCAGCGGTTCGCGACGTGTCTTTACTCTGGAAGAGCGTTCGCGGCGTGAGTATCCCCGCGGTGATCTCGCCTCTCAAATCGTCGGCCCGCGCGGATCGTTTCAAGAGTACTGGGGTATCGAGACTTGGCTGAACCGTTCCCTGCACGGGCGTGACGGCCTCCGCCGTGTCGACATCGATGGTCGACGTAAGCCGTATCACACCGCCGCTTCGGCGGGTGTCGAGGCGCGGCCGGGCGATGACGTTGTCATCACGATTGACTCGAGGATCCAACGTTTGTTGGAGACTCGGGTGCAATCGGTCTACGAGAAGTTCAAGGCGCGCGCGGTCAGCGCCGTCATCGTCGACCCTCACACCGGGTCGATCCTCGCCATTGTCTCGGCGCCCGGGTTTGGTACTGAAGACGAATGGACGGGCCAACTCACCGACGAGCAGCTTCGTCGCCGTAGCGCGCCGCAAATCACGCAACTAGCTTACGAACCCGGCTCGACGATCAAAGGGTTGATTCTCTGCGAGGCGATCACCCGTGGCGTCGATCGCGACATGATCGTCAAGCCTGAAGAGGGCCGCTCCCATGTGTTCAAACTCGGTCGGCAACGTCGCGTCATCACCGACGTTTCCTACAAGGGTCCGCTGACCGTCGACGAGTCGGTCATTTACTCCAGTAACATCGGAATGGCCAAGCTCGGTCAATGGCTGGGCCGTGAAGGGCTGGCGAGCTGTCTTCGTCGATTCGAGCTAGGGCAGCGCACCGGTTTTGAGTTGCCGGAGGAGGGCGGGGTGACACCGCTCGCGAAGAATCGTAAATGGAGGCCCGGTACGACTTTGTCCGTCGCTTTCGGCTACGAACTGTTGGTCACGCCGCTGCAGATGGTGAAGGCGTACTGTGCTATCGCCAACGGCGGGTATCGAGTGCAACCGCACGTGGTCGCCGCGGTCGGAGACTCCGACCGGCGTCACCGCGCCGGAGAGCGAATCTTGCGTCCCGACGTGGTGCGCGAGGTTAAGAAGGTGCTTCGCAAGGTCGTCGAAGTGGGCCTCAAAGAAGAGGTCGACACGATCAATCTGGCCGGCAAGACCGGGACCGCCAAGAAAATCACCCGCGATCCCGTCACCGGGAAGGCTGGCTACGACGGTAGCAAGTACCGAGGTTCATTCATCGGCTTCGCTCCGGTGGACAATCCGCGCTTCCTGATGATGATGATCGTAGACGAGCCGCAGGGGGAGAAGTACTACGGCGGGGCGGTCGCCCGGCCGGCTGTGCTCCGCACTCTGACGGATCTGCTCGACACCGACCAAGGATTCTTCCAGGCTGCGGTCGAGCGCAGCGTTCGCGGGTCGCAATCCCGCAGCGATGAAGCGACCGAGAGCAGCAAAAGCAGGAGTTCCGACGCGCCGCCCGAGCGTCGACCGGACCGTGGTGACGGCCGAGAACGGGAGCGCGTGCGATGATCCTACTAGGCAACGCAACGGTGTTGGATCGCGAGGCGACGATGAGCGATCTGAACCATACCGAGCTATTCCGTCGTCTTGCGTCGGTCGGGTGCAACCCGAAGTTCGTCGGCGCGGTCCCTCATACCTCTTTTTCCTCGGTTGAGTGGGATGACCGACGTCATCCCCAAGATTCTGCGTCGCTATTCGTCGCAATCCGCGGCGCCCGACACGATTCGCACGACAGCCTCTCAGCCTTGGGTCAGCGCGGATTCGCTGGCTTCATCGGCGAGCGTTCGGCTCCGGACGGCCTTCCCGGACCGTACTATCAGGTGAACCACGCGCGGCGGGCGCTCGCCGCGCTCTGTCACGGGTTCGCCGGCGATCCCGCCCGTGCGCTCGAAACGTTCGGCGTGACCGGAACCAACGGGAAGTCGACCACGGTTCGAATCTTGGCGTCGATTCTCCAGGCCGATCGCGGCTCCGCGTCGTGCGGCTGGATGAGCACCGTCACCACGAACGTCGGCGGCGAAGACGCTAGCAGTGCCATGACAACGCCCGAACCTGACGCCATTGTGCGCGGGATGACGGAGTTGTCGGCCGCCGGAGGCGAGCGACTGGTGCTCGAAGTTTCGTCGCACGCGCTCGATCAGGGCCGCGTCGCCGCGATCGATTTCGCCGGGGCCATATTCACGAACTTGTCGCGTGACCATTTCGACTATCACGGCGGAGTCGAGCCCTACCTCGACGCCAAGCTTCGCCTCTTCGACCAGCTCGAGGCCGGGGCGCCGGGAGTCGTACCGGTGAGTAGTACCGTCCCGCTAGACCACCCCCGATTGCTGAGCGCGTTCGAAGATCGCGGGTGTCGGCGCATTCGCTACGGAGTGTCCGCGTCGGCGCGCGCCGCGGGCGCAGAGGCGTGGGTCGAGTCGTGTCGGTTCCATTCGGGTGGTGTGTCAGCGCGCATTCGAGTGTTCGACGAGACGATCGACATAGATAGCCGCATGGTCGGCCGACACAACCTCGCCAACATCGTCGCTGCCGTGGCAGTGGCTTGGGGCGCTGGTTTGAGCGCGGATGTGATTCAACGCGGCGTCGCTGACGTCGATCCCGTCCGAGGTCGGCTGGAGCCGATCGTCAGCGATCGCGGCAGCGTCTTCGTCGACTACGCGCACACGCCCGACGCCCTGCGCGCGGTCCTTCTTGCCGCTCGCGAGTTCGCCTCCCAACGGCTCATTGTCGTGTTTGGTTGTGGAGGAGATCGTGATCGAGGCAAGCGCCCGGAGATGGGCAAGATCGCTGCGAGCTTGGCCGAGGCCGTGATCGTGACCTCAGACAATCCTCGCACCGAGGAACCGGAATCGATCATCGATGACATCGTTCGAGAGATCCCCCAAGACACGGATCTGTCGATCGAATCCGATCGCGCTGCTGCGATTCGGCTTGCACTAGAAATGCTGCAGTCGGGCGACGTATTGGTCGTCGCCGGCAAAGGACACGAGACGTATCAAGAAGTTGGTACCAATCGAGTCGACTTCGACGACGCCGCGGTCATTCGCGGCGCCCTCGAGAAACGGAGTCGTGCATGAAGAAGAGAACCATTGCCGAGATTCAGCGCTTCATCGGAGGAGAGCTCGTCGCCGGCGGCGGCGACTGCCTAGTCCACGGTGTCGCCATCGACAGTCGTCGCGTGCGCAAGGGAGATCTATTCTTTGCGTTGCGGGGCGAGCACGCTCACGGAGTGGAGTATGCGCGCACTGCGTTGAACGCCGGTTGTGCGGCGGTTGTTGTCGACCCGGAGCACACCGGGGCCGCCATCGAGAAGCTGTTTTGTTCGGTTCCCATCTTGGCGGTCGAAGACCCCGAGGCGGCGCTCGGCGTCTTGGCCGAAGCCGTTCGCACGGAAGAGCATCGAGAGGTTCCAGCGGTTGCCGTCACCGGCAGTGTTGGCAAGACCACCACGTGCCGATTCGCGGCGGCGTTGTTGGAGAAGAGTGGTGTCGTCCATCGACCTCCCGCTTCGTTCAACAACCACCTCGGCGTTCCGGTGACCGTGCTGACCGCGCCCGAAGAGTGTCAGTACCTGATCACTGAAGTCGGAACCAACGCTCCCGGAGAAGTGCTGCGCTACGCCAGTTGGGTCAAGCCACGCGTCGCCGTAGTGACGGCCATCGCTCCTGCCCATCTCGAGGGTCTTCACGACCTCGAGCAGATCGAGCTCGAAAAACTGTCGATCATCGAGGCTGTCGAGCCCGGCGGGGAGGCGTGGTTGCCGGTTCAGCTCGCCGAGAAATACAAAGCGCTCCTGCGTCGCCTGCCGGTGACCATTCGAACCATGGGGCCGGGCGGGGACCTCGAAGTCCGCTCCCACGCATGGCCGGCGGAGAACCACACGCTGCTGTTCCGTGATTCAGAGCGTTCTATTCCGTTTCGTTGGGCGGCTCCGTTTCCACACTCGCCGCGGAATCTCGAAGCGGCGATCGCGATCGGACTCGGCTTCGGCGTCGATCTCGATCAGCTGCTCAGCCGCGTGGACCACGTGAGCAGTCCACCGCTTCGGGGCGAAGTCGAAAAGCACGGCGGCATCTCGTTCGTGCTGGATTGTTACAACGCGAATCCGGCCTCGCTCACGTCGGCGATCGAACGGCTCGAGAACGAACCGGTGACCGGGCGCAGAGTCTGCGTAATCGGAACGATGGAGGAACTGGGTCAACAGGAAGGCGAGTGGCATCGCCAACTCGGAGGGAGACTGGCGTCCGAGAAGCTAGACGATGTGTTTTTGATCGGTCGCGGCCGAGATTTGTACGCGTCGGGGCTCGGTGAACGCGGTGCCGATGCGCACCGCATCGATGACGATGATCGATCCGCCGAACTCGTCGCTTCGCAACTTGAGCCCGGCGACTGTGTCTTGTTCAAGGCGTCGCGTCGGGAACGACTCGAAGACTTTGCCGCCCGCGTGGCCGGCTTGATCGAAAGTCGTGGGGCAGCCGTCGAGTGAACACTGCGACGACCGATCTTCGTTGGGTAACGGGTGCTCCGACGCAAGCTGCTCGCTTGTTTGTGGCGGCAGTGTTGGTACTCGTCGGCGTCGGTCTCGTTCTACTCTTCTCCGCGAGTTCGTTCAGAGGGAGCGTCCTCGAGAACGACCCACTCCACTTCATGGTTCGTCAGGGGCAAGGGGTCGTCCTCGGCCTGTTGGCGCTGACCGTCTTTGCGAACGTGAACCCGCGTCGGTGGCTCAGTTGCTCACCGTTCTTTCTGGTGCTGGCGTTGGTTCTCTTGATCGCCGTATTCCTTCCCGGGTTTGGCGTCAAGGTCAACGGAGCGCGACGGTGGTTGAGCCTGGGAATCCGGTTTCAACCTTCCGAGTTGGCGAAGATCGCGCTCCCACTGTTCATCGCTTGGACGCTGTACCGCTTTCCGTTCTTACACGTCAGCGCAAAAGAAATCGCCAAGCCGGAGCTCGGGCCGTGGCGCGCGCGCTGGCGGTCGGCTCGCGGGCCACGTTTCCTGCTTCGCATGGGGCAGCTGTTCGTCATCGCGTTGTTCGGGGGGTTGATCGCAATCGAGCCGGATTGGGGCACCGCAGCGTTCGTGATGGGCGTGTCGATGGCGCTGCTCATCGTGACTCGGCTCCCCTGGCCGTACATCGTGTTTGGCTTGCTGTCGCTCGTACCGATGGGATTCGTTCTTCTCCAGTTCAGAAACAAAGATGAGCTGATTCAGCGGTTCAACGGGTTCCTCGAACCTGAATCCGTTTACCAAGTGTGGCAGTCGCTTCTCGGCATCGGCAGTGGCGGATGGTTCGGCAAAGGGGTGGGCAACGGGTCCGCGAAGACGCTCTTCCTGCCGGAAGAGTACAACGATTTCATCTTCGCCGTGATCGCAGAGGAAACCGGTTTTTTCGGAGTCTGCGTCCTGATCGCGCTGTTTTCAGTGCTCCTGCAGAGTGGTTGGCGGGTGGCGCGTAGCTGTCCTCACCCCGCGCTTCGCCTGTTTGGCTTGGCCATTGTTTTGAACCTCGTCCTGCAGGCGGCGATCAACATCGCTGTGGCTACGGCGTCGGCGCCGACCAAAGGGATCGGTCTTCCGTTCATCTCGTACGGTTCCACCAGCTTGTCCATCGCGATGGCTCAAGTCGGAATTCTCTTTGCGATTTCACGAGTGCAGCCGGAAGAGGTGCCGCAATGACAAACGAGCGAACCGTCCTGTTCGTCGGCGCCCACAGCGGAGGTCACCTTTATCCGGCGATCAGCATCGCCCGCGCGCTCGAGAAACTCGGCGTGCGATCCGTCTTCGCCGGAGTCGGTCGAGAGATCGAACGAGATATTCTGGGTGCCGAAGGGTTCCCGTTGCACACGGTTCGTGACCTTCGATCGCCCGGCGCCATTCCCGGTGCGTGGTCGTCGGTGGGGCGGCTGTTCGCTGAACTCGATCCAGCCGCGGTCGTCGGCACCGGCGGCGCCGCGGCCTTGTGCCCCGGTATTCGCGCGGCGCTGTCCCGTCGCCCGCTGTTCCTTCTCGAGCCGAACCGGATCCTCGGTCGGGCGAACCGCTGGTTGCTTCGCGCCGCGACGCGAATCTTTCTCTCGTTCTCCGATACTCGGGGCCCGCGGACTCTTCGTCGTCGATCGCTCAACTACGGATGCCCCGTTCGTCCCGAATTCGAGCCCTCGGCACTGCCCGAGCACGGCCCCGTGCTGGTGCTCGGAGGGTCGCAAGGGTCGAGTGATTTGAACGCGCTGGTCGTCGAGGCGGTTGCTCACCTCGACCGATCGCACGTGCGCCTGACCGTACGGCACGTCGCGGGTCCGGGACACGCCGCAGAGTTGGGGCGGAGATACCAGGAGCTGGGGGTCGAGGCAGAGGTCGTCGAGTACGAAGCCGATGTCGCCGACGCGATTGCCCGTTCGGTCTTGGTGGTCGCGAGGTCGGGAGGATCGACGGTGTCGGAAGTCTCAGCCGTCGGTCGCGGCGCGCTCTACCTTCCGTACCCGCATCACAAAGACCGTCAGCAGTTTCTCAACGCAGAGGCCCCTGCTGTTAGCGGGGCTGCTCATGTCATATCTCGTGATCCGGCCGCGTTATCACGGATGCTCTCCGACGTACTGGCGGATCGTGATCGCTTGGAACGAATGGCCGACGCGTCGATTCGCCGCGGTCGTCCGTCCGCCGCGCGAGACATCGCCCGCGTGATCGCCACCCACATCGAGGCACTTCCCACCGGCGCCGGAAAGGTAGCGTAGATGAGAGCCCTTCGAACACTACAAGGGAGTTGGGTCCTGTGCTTGGCGGTTCTGGCCCTTGGAATCTGGGCTTTGGTCCAGTCTCTCCCTGATCTTTCGGAGTCGAGGGCGTCCGCATCCTGGAGACCGACCGGCGTACGCATTTCTGGCCGATGGTCTCCGTCTCAGGTGGGCACACCCTCATCGTTCGAGTCGAATTCCGAGGCCTTGGGGGAAAACTTTGGCTTCGCTGCACTCGGCGATGACGAACAAGCGAGCGCCGGTGGTCCGCCGCTGCTCCCCGTTCCCGATTTGTTGCCCGAGATCAAACCCAAGAAGGGGTCGTCCTCGGTTCGCCGAAGCATTCAGAAGTACCGAGTCTCGGACGGCGATCGATACTGGACCATCGCGGCTCGTTTCCTAGGACGTGGCGAGCGTTGGCGAGAGATTCAAGCGCTCAATCCGAATGTTCCGCCGAATCGTTTGCGTGAAGGCACGATCCTTCGAGTCCCGGCTGACATGGGAACCGTCGTGAAAAATCGAGCGCAAACCGCTATAACTCGGGCGGGGAACGATCCGCCCGCCAATCCCCGATTGCTACGCCCGCTCAAACATCGTGTCCGTCGAGGCGAATCGCTCAGCGAGATCGCGTCGCGTTACTACATCGACGGAGACTGGCGTCGTATTTTCGATGCGAACCGTGAACGCGTAAAGCACCCGAATCGGGTCGAGAAGGGCACGATGTTGACAATCCCGAGAGTTCCCGGAAAGGAGAAGCGATCGTGAAAACCAGGCTTCTCCCCCCGACCGGCGCGCGGGTCCACATCGTTGGAATTGGCGGATCTGCGACTCGAGGTCTCGCCTGCTTGCTCGCGGCGCGAGGTCACACCGTGACCGGCTCCGATCGATTCGAATCGCCGATTCTCGATAGCCTTCGGCACGTAGGCATCACCGCGTTCGGTGGCCACGATGCAGTGCAAGTGCCGGATGACGTCGACTTGGTGGTTTCCTCAGCGGCGGTACCGTCGTCGAACCCCGAGCTCGTTCGAGCGTTGGAGCTCGGTGCCACGCACTGCCTCTACGCCGAGTTGCTGGGTGACTTGCTGGAAGACAAGCGCGGGATCGGGATCGCGGGGACTCACGGCAAGACGACTACCGCTGGGTTCCTGACGTCTATTCTGTTGGCCGCGCGCCGTGAGCCGGAAGTCCTGCTCGGCGGGTACCACCCGCAACTAGGCGGCAATTTCTACGCAGGCTCCGGCGAGGATTTCATCGTCGAGGCGTGCGAGTTCAACCGATCGTTCCATTCGTTGCGACCCCGCTGCGGTGTGATTACCTGCATCGAGCACGATCACCCTGACATCTATCATGACGAGTTCGAGCTGCTCGAAGCGTTCGAGCAGTACGTCGAAGGATTTCAAGGTGGCCCTTTGCTGTGCGGCATCGATAGTCCGTTGGTCGCCGGCCTCGCTCGCGGATCGTTCGGGGTGGAAATGGTGACTTACGGGTTCACGGAGCGGGCCGACTGGCGCGCCGTCGACCTGAAGCTGGGCCTGCGACCGCGTTTCCGAGCGTGCTTCCGAGGGATTCCCTACGCGGAAGTCGAAATCGCCTTACCGGGTCGCCACAACGTGCTGAACGCGTTGGCCGCAGTGGCGCTCTCGGCCGAACTCGGCGTCGAGTCTCGCGACACCGAACGCGGGGTGAGTGAGTTTCCGGGAGTCGACCGTCGCTTCCAGCGCCGCGGCGATTTCGCGGGTGTCGAGCTGGTCGATGATTACGCGCACCACCCGACCGAGGTCGAGTCGACCATCGAAGCGGCACGCGAGTGTTTTCCGGGCCGCCGGGTCTGGGCCGTCTTTCAGCCACACCAATGGGGTCGACTCGAAGCGTACCTCGACGGCTTTGCCCGGGCGTTGAGCTCGGCGGACTGCCCTGTGATCATGCCGGTCTATTCTGTTCGTGAAGAGCCGAAGGACTTCTCCCCGGGGCTCTTGGATGGACTGCACGATCGGATTCGCACTCGTGGCACACCAGCCAAGCGGCTGGGGGGCGGGGACGAACTGCTCGACTACCTCGAGCGGGAACTCGACGACGGAGACGTCTGTCTCATGCTCGGCGCGGGCGACATCGTCGATCTTTCGGATCCGCTAGCTAGTCGCCTGACTGCGCGCGGTGGGCTGAGACTGGGTTTGCCGAAAGTTGTGCCGTCTTGATCACCATGTGCCGAGAAAACGTCCGAGTTGGCGAACGCACCTCGTTCGGTGTCGGCGGGCGCGCACGTTGGTTCGCGGAACCTGAGTCCATCGACGAGCTGGTGCGTTGTGTACGCGCGTGCCGCGAACGCGATTTGCCGTTTTTCATGCTCGGTGGCGGAACCAACATACTGTTTCGGGACGAGTCCTACCCCGGGGTGGTCATCGCGACGCGCCGCCTCAAGCGCAAGTCGGTCGATTCGGTTCGGGGTCAGCTGACGTTCGAGACCGGGGTTCCGCTGTCGTTCGCCATTCGCACTGCGATTCGGCACGGCCTCAGCGGACTAGAGACGTTCGTCGGAATACCTGGGTCGGTCGGGGGGGCGGTCTACGGAAACGCTGGCGGCTGTGGGATCGGTCTCGGGGAACGTGTCGACGCCGTGGAAGTCTTGCAGGCGGACGGTCAACTCGAGTGGCTGGCTGCGAGTGACATCGACTGGAGCTACCGGTCGTCCGGCTTGGGTGATCGAGTCGTGACCCGGGCTCGGTTGTCGTTGGCGGGAGATCGGGTGGCGGATGTCCGGGCGCGCACGCAACTGGTGATGGATCGTAAGCGTGCCACGCAACCGCTCTCCGCGAGAAGTGCCGGGTGCGTGTTCAGGAACCCCACCGGTGCTAGCGCGGGTCAGCTGATCGAGGCCGCCGGACTGAAGGGCGTTCGAGAAGGCGGCGCCGCGGTCTCGGACGTTCACGCCAACTTCATCGTGAACGAAGAGGCGGCGACGAGTGCCGACGTGTCCGATCTGATCGACCGTGTGGTGCGCACGATCCGTGAGCGTAATGCCGTCGATCTCGTTCGCGAAATCGTGACGCCGAGCCACTGAAGTTCTAGGTCACGAGGCCTCTGAGTCACCCATTCTTTTCTTGCTCGGGACCACGGGGCCTCGAGGGTCTGAACCTCGTCGCGCATTCACCTGCGTGACCCGACTGAAAGTACCTGCGTCTCATGGAAGTCGACGATCTCGATCTCGATCGTGCTCCGCGAACGCGAGTGCGCTCCGTCCGTGTCGCGGTCGGAGTGTTGATCGCAGTCGGAGTTCTGGTCGTCGCGATCATGATCCAGCAGCGAGTCGAGACGAGCGCTGCGCTTCACAAGGGGCCGTGGGAGTTTGACGTTGATTTCCTGCCTGCCTGGTTGCCGCCCGGATTTTCCGGTGAACTGGCGGCGCTGCGTAACCTTCCCCACGAAGTTCCGCTGCGAGCGGCGACCTGGAACGAAGACCTGGCGTCGGCTATCGAGAAGAACCCATGGATTCGTCGCGTCGAGAAACTCGAGAAGGTCGGCGCGTCCGTGCATTTCGAAGCGATTTTCGAACGACCGGTGATCGCGGTGCGGGGCGACGGACAGTTTCTGCTGCTCGACTCATCGAGCACCGTGATCGATGTTCAACCCGGCGAGGAACTTTCGATCGAGTGGGGGATCGCGTATTACGCCCCCCGGCGGCCGGCGCCGGCTGCCCGCGCGGGAGAACGCCTCACGCATCCGGAGTTTGTAGAGTTGCAGAGTCTGGTCGAAGTGCTCTGGCGAGACGGGATTTTCGACACCTACGCGGACAAGATTCCGGAGCTGACAGCAAAACCGGTCGCCGACGGCAGCTTGATTTGGTCGATACTGTTGTCGAACGGGGCGGAACTGCGCTGGGGCCGAGCTCCGGGTTCAGAACGCGTCTCACCGCTGTCCAATCGCGAGAAGCTCAGCAATTTGCGCGCGGTGCTCGACGATTGGTCGAACATCGGAACGACCCGGCTCATCGTGTTGTCCGAAGAGACCCGTCCAATCCGCCGCTGAGAACCGGCGGCGGCCCGCGCAGGTCTGGTTCTGGACGGAGGCTACGGGTATCTTGCCGCCTCGTCCGCGCCGGTGGCGGGTCGGTGACGGAGTTCGGAAGAATTCCGCGCTCCACCTCTTGCAGCCGGTTGGTTCCGTGCTGGTAACCGCGCTCACGGCCGGGCCGGCGAATCTGGTTACGGTCTCGCTATGAGTTTCGTGCGAAACGAGAACGACTGTGAACGAAGCAACCCCATCGACTGAAGGCGCCCCTCGCGACCGCTACCGGAAGAAGTTCGGTGAAGTCGCGATCGATCTCGCCATCATTGGCTCGGACCAACTGGTCGAGGCGCTGACCGTTCAGGCCGAGCGGCAGGCAGCCGGCAAGCCGGTCAAGCTCCTCGGCCAGATCCTCCTGGAGCTCGGTCACATGACGGCCGAGCAGATTCAGGAAGTGGTTGACGTCCTGTATCCGCCGTCCAAAGATAACTGAACACGTCAAGCGTCGCGCGGGGCCATCCGAGCCCCCGTTTGCTCGTTCTGAAGGTTTTGTTGCGCATCGCTCGCGACCCGCGCCCGCCCCTCCTCGCGCGGCGTACACTCGGCGGATGCTCGTTTTTGGAGAGCTCAGATGGCTGTCACTTTGAGATACTGCGAAGTCTGCGGGAAGAAGCTCACTCCGGAGGAACTGCAAGCTCCTGAGAGCGTGGACTGCAAGGCCGATACGCCGGAGCAAGACTGCCCGCTTCGGGTGCTCGAAGCCATGAGGAAGAAGAAGGCAGCGTCCTCTCCCGCAGCCTCGCCGGCGGCGGCGAAGCGTCCGACCGCGCCCGGGAAGCGTCCGGCTGCGCCGGGAAAACCGTCCGCACCCGGAAAACCGTCCGCACCGGGAAAACCGTCCGCACCCCGGCGCGCTCCGCAGCGCGGCAAGCCGGCCGCGGAGGGAGCGCCCAGCGCGCCCAAGAAGAAGCCGGTCATCGGCCAAGCCGCGGGGGCGAAAACCAAGCCGGGTGCCCCGGCACGGCCGGCGAAGCCAGCCGCACCGGCCCGCCCCGCGAAGCCCGCGCCAGCGGCTGGTGCCAAGCCGGCGCCCGGCAAGAAGCCGGCGAGGCCAGCTCAACCGGCAGCCCGCCCCGCTCCTGCAGCCGCCGGCCCGGCGGCTAAGAAGAAGGTCGCGCGGAAGAAGGTCGGTGCTCGCGCCGGCGCGGCTTCAGCGCCCGGTAAGGCGGGACCGGCTCGGCGACCCGCCGCGGCTCGCGCTGCCACTCCTCCCCCGGAAGAAATCGCCGACGAAGGCGGCCCGCGTTCGTTCGAAGTGAAGAAGAAGTCGAGCATGCCTCTCTTCATCATTCTCGGCGTCTTGGGTATCGGCGGAGTGGCGCTGGGTCTCAGTGTCATGAACACCAAGAAGCCCGAGCCTATCGATCACGCGGCAATTGCCGCTGAGAAGCGGCGTGTGCAAGAAGAGGCCGCGAACGCCGCCGCCGAAAAGGCGGCGCAGAAAGCACTCGACGAGGCGAAGAAGGCGTGGGCCAACGAACCCACCGAGTTTGTCGACGCTTACATCAATTTCGCCAGTGTGGCGGGGACCTACGGTCGCTTCGGCAAGATCGCGAGTGAAGCGGACGACTTGGCGCGACAGGTCAGCGATAAACATCGCGAAGCGGCCATGAACGAATGGCGCGAGCTACAAGCGTTCGTGTCGACAAGCTATAGCCAGCAGAAGTACGACGAAGCGTTCGCCGCGGTGATGGACCCGCCGAAGGCGTTCGCGACGTTCGCCGACGATGCCATCGAGCGGGACTACCGAGAGTTGCGGCGCACGGCACGGCTCCACAAGTTGGCGAACGCCGAGTTGCAGGAACTCGTCGGGAAGGCCGGTGAGCAGTTCGAGGCCGGCTATCCGATTATCGCTGAGTGGGTCGTAAAGTCGTTCGATGAGCGCTACGAGCAAGACGCCAGCTACGTTTGGGAAGACAGCCGCGCGAAATTGAAGCAGATCGAGAGCGACGGTTTCGGCGCGATCGTCGCGGCCGACAAGGCGGCGAAAGAGGCGGCGGACAAGGCGGCGGCCGAGAAGCGGGCGGCGGAGCTGGCCGAGCGAAAAGCGCAGTGGGCCGGACGTATCGCCAAGATCGATTGGTGGTCGCACCTCAACACCGACAACTTGTACAACTGGGTCGTGAACTCGGACGGCTTCTTCAACTTTGATAATCGCAAGTGGAAGGTCCGCCAAGAGGGGGACGCAGGGGTCCTCAGCGCCGAGAACACCGAAACGACCTCAATCTACATCGGGACGTACTGCGACCATTGGCAAGACTACGTGCTCGAGTTCGAAGTGAAGTTGGACAAGGGCAGTCTGGATCTCGTCGCGCGCCAGCGTGCGAAGGTCGTCCGTGGGGGAATGGCCAACATCGGAGAGAAGTCCGACCCGATCACGATCGACGACTCCTTCGGCAGCGGCTGGGTCAAAATGCGTTTCGAGGTGCAGGGCGACGAGATTCGCATGCGCAACCTCAACAATGGCCAAGAGAAGACCTTCACTAGCGAAGACATTCATCTCCCGGCCCAGGGCGGGTTCTGTTTCTACCTTGCCGGCGAGAGCAAGGTCGAGATCAAGAACATCCGGACGAAGCTCGCGTTCTCGGTGCGCAAGCTCGCGTTCTGAGAATTGTGGATCAGCTGTCTATCTGGCAGCGGACTTCGAGGCGCGCCTGTCAACCTGACAGGCGCGTTTCGCATCCCAAGGAGAAGGTTCTTTCAAGTCCCCTTCTCGTAATAGCTTGAGGTGTGGCCGGTCGGCCGGTTGGGCCCCACGTTTGCTTCCGCGGTGATTCTTCGGCGGAGCGCTACCGCGCCCGTCGCACTCGCCTGCGAGTGACCTAGGCAGCTGACCAAACTCGAATCACCACGAGCGAATCGAACACCAAGAACGAATCGTCCGGTCGTCAACGAGCGAGTTTCGCGCACCGCGAACCGAAGTCGACGGCTCACACGGAGGGACGCCGAGAAAACATGGCGAAGCAAATCACACTGAAATCCGACGCACGCGAGGCGTTGATGCACGGCACGGCCAAGTTTGCCCGAGCAGTCAAGACTACCTTGGGTCCGCGCGGTCGCTACGCCGTCCTCGACCGAGGCTGGGGCGCCCCGAACGTTACGAAGGACGGCGCCACCGTCGCTGATGAAGTTTCGCTCAGCGACCCGGTCGAGAACCTCGCCGCGACGATGATTCAGCAGGCAGCGACCAAGACCGCGGACGAAGCCGGTGACGGTAGTACCACCGCAACCGTGCTCGCCGAGGCCATATTCCAGCGTGGTATGCGAAACATCGTTGCCGGGGCGAATCCTGTCGCCCTGCAGCGCGGCGTCGGCCGCGCGACCGCTCGCGTGCTCGAGATGCTAGAAGCGGCAGCCACCCCGATTTCCGGACCAAATCAGATTGCTCACGTGGCCAGCATCGCCGCGAACAACAATCCCGAAATTGGCAAAGTCGTCGCGGCCGCGATCAACAAGGTCGGTGAAGACGGTGTGATCACGATCGAAGAGGGCAAGAGCATCGACACGGTAGTCGAATTGGTCGAGGGCATGCAATTCGACCGCGGATACCTGTCGCAGTACTTCGTGAACAAAGAGGACGAAGCGCGCGCCGTGCTCGAAGACGCGTACATTCTCATTCTCGAGGACAAGGTCTCCAACCTCGCGCAGATCCTTCCGGTCATGGAGAAGGTGCTCAAGAAGAAGAAGCCGCTGTTCATTATCGCGGAAGATATCGACGGCGAGGCGTTGTCGACGCTCGTCGTCAACCAGATGCGTGGTGTCATGCAGACGGCTGCGGTCAAGGCTCCGGGGTACGGTGATCGCCGGAAGGCCATGCTCGCGGATGTCGCTGCGGTCACCGGCGCGACGGTGATCTACAAAGATCTCGGCCTCGAGCCGGACTCGATCGGCTTCGAGCACCTCGGCCGCGCCAAGAAGATCGAGGTCACCGCTGACACGACGACCGTCGTTCGCGGAGCCGGTAAGAAGTCTGACGTCGAAGAGCGCGTTCGCCTGATTCGTATGGAACTCGAGAACTCGACGAGCGACTACGACAGCGAGAAGCTTCAAGAGCGTTTGGCTCGACTCATCGGTGGGATCGCCGAGATCCAAGTCGGTGGAGCGACCGAGACCGAAGTCAAAGAGAAGAAGAAGCGGTTCGAGAACGCATTGGCGGCGACGCGATCCGCGATCGAGGAGGGCATTGTCCCCGGCGGTGGTGTTGCGCTGATCAACTGCGTTGACACCCTCGAAGACGTGAAGAGCAAAGACCAAGACGAAGTGGTCGGCATCGAAATCTTGGCGTCCGCTCTCGAAGCGCCGTTCCGTCAGATTGCCGCGAACGCCGGCGAAGAGGCGTCGCGGTTGCTCCGAACGATTCGCAGCCAAGACGACTGGAACTACGGATACGACTTCGAATCCGGCAAGTTCGGCAACCTCATCGATGTTGGCGTGATCGACGCGCTTCGCACGGTGAAGGTTGCGCTCAAGAACGCGGCGAGTGTCGCCTCACTCCTGTTCACCACCGACGCTGTTATCACTGACATCCCTCAGCCGGAAGGCGACGATCACCACGATCACGATCACGGGATGGACGACGGCATGGGAATGGGTGGCATGGGCGGCATGCCGGGTATGGGCGGTATGGGAGGTATGGGAGGTATGGGAGGTATGCCTGGAGGGATGGGCGGAATGGGAATGCCCGGTATGGGCATGATGTGATCGCGTGATCACGTCCACCTATGAGTTCATTCACCTCGGACAGCGCAACCTACACCCGGAAGAGAAACAATCATGAGTAAGAAACAGCTGATGTTCGACCAGGATGGCCGCCGACACGTGATCGCGGGCATCGAGAAACTTGCTAAGGCCGTGAAGGTGACGCTCGGCCCAGGCGGCCGAAATGTGATGCTCGAGAAGAAGTTCGGCGTCTCTCGTTTCACCAAGGATGGCGTCACGGTCTCGAAAGAAATCGAGCTTGCCGAGCCATTCGAAAACCTCGGCGCGAAGTTGATCAACGAAGTCGCCAGTCGGACCAACAAAGAGGTCGGTGACGGTACGACGACGTCAGTTGTTCTCGCCGAAGCGATGATTCGCGACGGAAACAAGTACACCATGGCCGGAGCCAGCCCCGTTGCGTTGCGCAACGGAATGCAAAAAGCTGTCGATCGCGCTGTGGAAGAACTGCAGAAGCTCGCAGTGCCGGTATCCGGTCGCAAGTCGATCGAACACGTCGGACTGCTCGCTTCCAACGGTGACTCCGAGCTGGCCGCCATGTTCGCCGATGCCATCACCAAGGTCGGTGAGCGAGGTGTGGTGAAAGTTGAAGAGAACGACGGTGTCGAAACTCGCCTAGAGCTTGTCGACGGCCTGGAGTTCGACAAGGGCTTCCTCTCCCCATACTTCATCACCAACCCGACCGAGCAGATCGCTGTGCTCGACGATCCGTACCTGTTGATCACGGACCAGAAGCTGTCGAGTATTCGCGATCTCGTGCCGCTGCTCGAAAAGCTCGTCGCGAAGCGAAAGCCGCTGTTCATCGTTGCCGAAGACATCGAAGGCGATGCGCTGGCCGGACTGATCCTCAACCGACTGCGCGGCGTGCTGCCGGTAGCGGCGATCAAGGCGCCAGGCTTCGGAGATCGTCGCAAGGCGATGCTCGAAGATCTCGCGGTCTTCGCCGGCGGTCACTTCATCTCCAAGGACGTCGGACTCGACTGGGAGAAGGTCGAAATCGAGCACCTTGGCCGCTGCAAGAAGATCGAGATCGACAAAGAGGCAACCCGCTTCTTCGTCGGTTCCGGCAAGAAGGCGGGCATCGAACAGCGGCTGCGTCAGATCACGGCCCAGATCGACCAGACGAGTTCGACCTACGACCGCGAGAAGCTCGAGGAGCGTGCCGCCAAGTTGACCGGCAAGATCGCTGTGGTCAGCGTTGGAGGGCATTCCGAAATGGAGATCAAAGAGCGTAAGGATCGCGCGGACGACGCGGTCAGTGCGACCCGTGCCGCGGTCGAAGAGGGGATCGTTCCCGGGTGTGCGACCGCCTACATTCGTGTGATCGACGCGGTAGAGAAGACCAAGGCGAGCGGCGACGAGAAGTTCGGCGTCAAGGTCGTTGCTAGTGCTCTTCGCGCCCCGCTGCGTCAGCTCGGTGAGAACGCCGGACTCGACGGTTCCGCGTTGGTCGCCGAGGTCTCGGATCTCACTGGGTCCAACGGGTACGACGTCGTCAACGAGAAGCACGTCGATCTGATGAAGGCCGGAATCGTCGATCCGGTGAAGGTCGTTCGGGTTGCGCTGCAAAACGCAGTGAGCATCGCTTCGTTGAATTTGGTGTCTGACACGTTGATCACCGAGGTCCCGGACGGTGATATCGCCCAGGTAACCGGTGGGGCCGTGGTCTGAGACGCTCCGAAATGGCAACCGACTACTACGAGCTGCTCGGCCTCACTCGAGAGGCAACCGAGGGCGAAATCAAAAAGGCCTACCGCAAGAAGGCGTTGGAGTTCCACCCGGACAAAAATCCTGGGGACACCGACGCCGAGCGCAAGTTCAAAGAGGCGGCCGAGGCTTACGATGTCCTGAGCGACGCGGATAAGCGTGCGCGCTACGATCGCTACGGCCACGCTGGCCTGCGCGACATGGGCGGCGCACGCGGGTTCGACAACGTTGAGGACATCTTCAGCGTCTTCGGCGACCTCTTCGGCGGTGGCGGCGGCGGTGGCGGCGGGTCGATCTTCGAGAGTATGTTCGCCAGCAGCGGCGGAGGCACTCGGGCTCGTGGGGAGAACCTGCGAGCCGAAATAGTCCTCTCCCTCGAGGACGTCGTAGACGAGGCTCAGCGAACTCTTGAGATCAAGCGGTTTGAGACGTGCTCCAAGTGTTCGGGGGAAGGCTGCAAGCCAGGCTCGAGCCCGCAGCGTTGTCAGACGTGTGGCGGGGTCGGTCAGGTGCAACAGTCGCGAGGATTCTTCGCGATCCGGACCACCTGTCCTTCGTGTAGAGGCGTCGGCGAAGTGATCGACGACCCTTGTGACTCGTGTTCGGGTGAAGGACGCCGTCCGGCGTCGAAAGAGATCGAGGTCCGCATACCGGCGGGGGTCGAGAACGGCACACGAATGCGGGTGAGTGGCGAGGGGAACGTCCCGCAACGCGGAGGCGGGGCGGCGGGTGATCTCTATCTCGACATTCGCATGAAGGAGCATGAGTTCTTCGAGCGAGTTGAGGATGATGTCATCTGCGAAGTTCCCATCTCGTACGCGCAAGCGGCGCTCGGAAGCACGATCGAAGTTCCGTCTCTTCGCGGAAAGGTCGATGTTTCGGTTCCCCAAGGGACGCAGAGTGGCGAAATGTTGCGCCTCAAGAAACAAGGACTTCCGAACCTGAACGGCTATCCACAGGGGGACCAACTGGTTCGCGTGGTCGTCGAGGTCCCAAAGAAACTCTCCGACGAGCAGGCTGCTTTGATCACTCAACTCGCGGAGATCGAAGACACTCAGGTTGGTACCAAACGTCACTCTTTCTTTGAGCGACTGAAGCGGTACTTCGAGTAGAGACTCGCAATAGGCTTTGATCATGAACGACGAATTGAACAACGAATCAGATCACGTCCCAGACGACGAACTCGTCGATGGCTCAGCCGGCGATAGCGTTGGTGATAGCGCGAACGGCGCAGCCCCGAACGATGGCAGCACGCCACATGATGAGGACAGCATCGAGTCTCTTCTCGAGGAGAAGCAGTTCTTGCTCGATCAGCTGAATCGTTCTCGAGCGGAACTCGCCAACTTTCGTCGTCGAACTGCGGACCAGCAACTGCAACGTGAACGACGCGTCACCTCCCGGGTCTTCCAGAGCGTGATTCCGCTCGTCGATGACTTGTTGATGGCGCGTCAAGCGGGGGAAGGAGCCGGCGAGGAGGCACACGAGCAGCTTCGCAAGGGGATCGAATTGATCGTCGATAAGTTCGGGTCTGTTCTTCGCGAGTTTGGGATCGACGCGATCGCGACCGTCGGCCAGACGTTCGATCCGCTGTGGCACGAAGCGTTGATGAACGTCGAGACCGAGGAACATTCCGAGGGAGATATCATCGCGGAGTTCGTACGCGGGTATCGGATGGGCGATGATCTCATCCGTGCAGCTCGAGTCAGCGTCGCAAAGACGCCGGTTCAGAACGTCGAGGAGGACTGATGCCGACGTACGACTATCGTTGCAACGCGTGTGATCACGAGTGGGAAGAGTTTCAACCCATGGGGTCGAAGGCGATTCGGCTCTGCCCAGGCTGCGGTGCCCGCAAGGCCGAACGTCAGATCGGTGCGGGGGCGGGCATTATCTTTAAGGGAAGCGGCTTCTACCAAACCGACTATCGGAGCGATTCGTACCAGCGCGATGCGAAGGCGGACACCAAGCCCAAGCCAGCCGACTCGAAGGATAGTTCCGCGTCGGACAAGAGCGAATCGAAGCCGAAGTCTACCTCCAAGAAGACTGCGGCCAAGAAGAACGACTGATGAAGATCACGTGTCCTGGATGCCAAGATCCCTCGGCGACCGTGAAGCGTGAGGGTCCCTTCTTCCCGTTCTGTAGCGAGCGTTGTCGAAATGGCGACCTCCAGAAGTGGCTCGAAGAGGGCTACAGCGTGCCCGGTCCGCCCGTTGGTCCCGGCGATATCGAGCCCGGTCAGTTCGACGACACCAGATTCGACCCGAACGATATTGGTGACGATTTCGGAATCGGGAATCTCGGCAACTAGCAATTGCTCGCAGCAGTTGCACTCCAAGATCGAGAGTGTTCTTACTCGAGCCGAGCGAGTGTCCTGTTTCACAAGTTCCTTAACCCATTCGTCGGGCCTCGTCCGCCCTGGCGTTGTTGCAGCTCCTCGAAGGAGTTACCAATCCGACTTGCGTCGCTGCGCCTAGCCAGGGCAGTCGAATTCCTCGACGACTATGTCAATGAACTAATGAAACAGGACACTAGATGCCGATCGTGCTTAGCCAACTGCATCGCGCTTAGCCAACTGCATCGCGCCACGCCACAAAAAAAGAGCCCGGTTCGGCGAGTCGCCGAACCGGGCTCTGTTTACTGTGACCGAGGGTGAACCTCCGGCGTCGCGGTATCGTGTCGCGAGGTCGCTTACTCGGTGTTGCCGTTATTGTCGACGAGCCCTTCCGGGAAGCTTCGACCTTCGGGCAACTTGTCTTTCGCGATGAACGTCGCTTCGCCGGTCACGTAGACCAGGTTGATTCCGCCGTCGTGACCTTCTGGTTGCTCGCCCTCGTTCGGTGCGCCGACGTAGGTGTCGTTTGCCGCGAGGACGGTAGACGATTTCGCCGTCGTTCCCGTTCGGCTACCTCGATAGGCGTAGCTCACGTTGTCGTTCTCGAGCGTGATCTTGCCATTCTCATCCGGCTCCGCGGCAATGTCGTTGACGTGCGCCGGCGAGACCAGGACGCGCGGGTCGAAGTCGTCGCTTTTGGTGACGATAACTTGGAACGATTCGTAGGCGGGCGGGTTCTTGCCCTTGGCCAGCGGGAATCGGTCGTTGTTGTCGTCTGCGAACGAGATGCACAGTGCGCCGAGTTGCTTCAGGTTGTTGAGGCACTGGACACGGACGGACTTCTTACGGGCCTGCATGACGGCCGGGCCGAGTAGTCCGACGAGCGCTCCGATGATCGCGATCACCACGAGCAGCTCGATCATCGTGAACCCACGACCGGTCTTTCTC